>NZ_JASJCS010000139.1 GCF_030065885.1 Ilumatobacter sp.
GCTCGCTCGGCGGATCGAGCATGCGCCGTTCCGTTCGCTCGCTGGCGTGGAGTTGGTGGCTGGGTGCGCCCGGCGGTATGCCGACGCCGCGGCGTCGCCGATTACTGGCTCGGTACGCTCTGCGGTATGCCGACGCCGCTGGAGTTCCAGGCTGCGGGGTTGTACGACCCCGACGAGCATGCCGACGTCGGCCGGCTCGAGCTGCTGACGTGGCTCGACGAGCAGGGCTTCACGATCGAGGAGATGCAGGTCGGGCTCGTGACCGATGCCTTGGGGGCGATGGCCGGCGACCGCCGGCTCGTGCCCGGCGAGCGTCTCGACCGTGGCACGGCGATCAGTCGCTCCGCGCTCGCCCCCGACGACTTCGATCGGTACGTCACGGCGTTCGGCTTCGCGCCGATCCAGGGTTCGCCCGAGGGCGAGGTCGGGTTCACCGAGGCCGAGATCGCAGCGCTCAACGCGGTCGGCGTGCTGGCGTCGATGTTCTCGCCGGAGGCCGCGACCGGGCTGATGCGCGTCCTCGGTTCGGCCCTCGGTCGGATCGCCGAGGCAGCGGTGTCGCTGTTCCTCGCAGACGTCGAGTCGCCCCACCTGCTGTCGGGCTCGAACGAGGACGTCCTGGCTCACAAGGTGTACGAGGCGGTCGGCCTCGTCGACGGCTTGGCGATGCACCTCGACCCGATCCTCCGGCGCCAGATGCTGCAGGCGATCGAACGAACCCGTCGCACGACGATCGGCATGACCGATCGCTTCCAGTACCGGTATGCCATCGGCTTCGTCGACCTCGTCGGCTTCACGGCTCTCTCGCAGAACATGGATGCTCCCGAGCTGGCGTCGTTCCTCGGCACCTTCGAGGGCCGCGCCCACGACGTGGCCACGCAGGAGGGCGCCCGGGTCGTCAAGCTGATCGGCGACGAGGTGATGTTCGTCGCGACCGATGCCTCGGCCGCGTGCCGTGCCGGTCGGGCGCTCATCGACGCGTTCAGCGATGTCGGCGACGGTGTGTTGCCGCGCGGCGGCATGGCGTACGGCAACGTCGTCCTGCGGGGCGGCGACTACTACGGCCCGGTCGTCAACCTCGCCTCCCGCCTGGTCGACGAGGCGGTGCCGCTCGAGATGCTCGTCACCGAGGACCTCGTCGAGGCGGCACCGTCGTGCGTGTTCATGCCGGCCGGCCGGCGCATGGTGAAGGGCTTCCCCGAGCCGATCACCGTGCTGTCGATCGGGCCCGACGACCGCCGCTGCTGAACGCCGTCGGTGCGAGGTCGACGAGCCGCGGCCGTCAGGTGACGACGAGTTCGGCGTACATGCCGTGCGCGAAGTGCGGCGCACCGCCGGCGACGTCGGGCGGCCCTTCGCTCGTGGCGACCGCGTGCAGATACTCGTCCGGATCGGCGCCGGTCGGCACAGCGCACAGCAGGACGTACCGACCTGGCTGGCTCAGCACCCCGTCGCCGACGGCGTCGATCTGCTCGCCACCCGGCGAGGCGAGCAGCACGGCAACCGGTGGACCCCCACCCAGCAGTGCACCGACGTCGGTCGCGATGATGTCGGCCACCGAGCGGTCGTCGGCGTCGTCGAGCCGGTAGGCGACGAGCTCGTGGAGCTCGCGCTCGGACTCGTTGCCGATGGTGAGGCGGGTGCCGGCGGGGACCTCGCCCGGGAGGTCGCCGTAGTGGAAGTCGGCCATGACGACCTCGAGCACACCGTCGCGGACGGACGAGCCGTCGGCGTCGGCGTCGTTGTCGCCGCACGACGACAGCAGCAGCGTCGTGCCGAGCAGGAGGACGGGGATGGTGCGGTGCATGGGTCTCCTTCGTCGATCTCGATGACGCCCGCATCGTGCGAGACCCCCCTTCCGGAATCCTTCCGGCCAGAGGACGGGCCGAACCGGCCGAGGACCAATCCGTCGCCGGTCGGGTTCCGAACCTCTCACGTCCAACCACGTGCAACACCGCACGAGCCACATCACGACAAGGGGTTCCCGTCATGAAGAAAGCACTGTCCGTATCGATCGGTCTGGCCGGTCTGCTGGGAGGGGCGGCGCTCGTCGCCCAGCCGGGCAGCGCCGCCGATCACCTGGAGGCACCGCTGGTGCAGGTCGACGGTCGCACCGACCTCAACGATCTGTATGCGTTCACCAACGGCGACAACACCGTGTTGATCCAGACCGTCAACCCGGCCGCCGGCGTGCTGTCGCCGACCACGTTCGATCCGAACGGGGTCTACAAGTTCCGGATCGACAACGACGGCGACGCTCGCAGGGACCACACCATCCGCGTGACGTTCGGCGAGCCCGACGACGAGGGTCGGCAACGGATGAGGATCCGCGGCGCCGGCGGCGAGCGGCGCGTCCGCGGCTGGACGGGTGAGGAGATCCAGCTGCCCGGCGGAGGCCGGGCGATGGCCGGCACGTTCGACGACCCGTTCTTCTTCGACCTCGAGGGATTCCTCGGCACGGTGAAGGGTCAGGGGACCCGCGGCTTCTGCGACGGCGACGAGGTCGACTTCTTCGCACCGACGAGCGGCACCGCCTTCAACGTGTCGGCAATCGTCATCGAGGTGCCGAGCGACCTGCTCACCGGCAACGAGGACGCCGACGACGACAGCGATGACGACAGCGACGACAGCGACGACCGCGGTCGTCGCGACTGGCGGAAGCACTGGGACGACGACAGCAGCGACGACGGTGACGACGAGGCCCGCAACACGGTCATCAATGTGTGGGCCGAGACGAAGAACTCGTCCGGCCGCGTCGACCGCGTCGGCAAGCCGGCGATCGCGACCGTGCTGATCGACGACGGCAACGAGGACGCGTTCAACGCCACCCGCCCGCATCGCGACCTGCGTCAGTGGGGCGCCGAGGTGAGCGACAACCTGCAGTTCCTGAGCGGCCTCGACGGCGACGGCTACGACCAGGCGACGGCCGACTTCGTGACCGGTCTGCTGCTCCCCGACGTGCTGACGCTCGACACGAGCAGCGGCGCAGGGTTCAACGACGGTCCGCTCAACGGCCGGCAGCCGGCCGAGGACGTGATCGACTTCGAGCTCGCCGTCGTCACCGGCCTCTTCGACGAGGGCGGCAACGGACCGGCGCTCACGACCGACTGCGTCGATGCCAACAACGTGCCGTTCCCGAGCGGCTTCCCGTACCTGGCTCCGGCCAACACTTGAGCCGGATCGCCAACGTTCCTGGCGGGACGAGGGGCCGGGCGCTGTGGGACGCCCGGCCCCTCGAAGGTGGTCGACGACCCGACGGCGCGGAGTGAGGAAGAGACATGAGTCGAAGAGACACGAACGGAAGAGCCATGAAGAGCAAGACGATCGCGATCGGCGGGGTGACCGCCGGCCTGCTGCTCGCGGGATGGGGCGTCCTCGCCCAGGTTGAGCCACCGTCTGCGCCACAACCGGCAAGTGCCGTGGAGGCGATGGCGAGTGGCCAACCGGTCAGCGGTCTGCTGTCGACGGCCGATGCCGTCGACTTCTGGCAGGCCCGGGTGGACGCGTCGCCGGCGGGCTACCTCGACCGCACGCAGCTCGGCCTGGCGTTGGCCGCGGCGGCGCGCGAGTCTGCCGATCTCGAGGGCTACGAAGCGTCCGAGCGGGTGCTGCGCGAGGCGCTCGAGATCGATCCGACGCACACTGCGGCGCGGCTCGGCCTGGCGCAGGCGCTGCACAGCCAGCACCGGTTCGCCGAGGCGGAGGCGCTCGCGTCGGAGGTCAGATCCGCTGACCCCGGCTCGCTGGGCGCGCTCGCGTTGCTCGGCGACACGAGCTTCGAGCTCGGCCGGTACGACGTGGCGCGCAGCTATTACGAGCAGCTCGCCGAGCAGGAGCGCAGCGCGCCGGTCGTCAGCCGCTTGTCGCGGCTGGCGTTCGCGACCGGCGACTCCGCCGGGTCGATCGCGCTCGCCGAGGAGGCCCTGGAGCTGAGCGAGCGGCTCGACCAGCGACCGTCCGACCGGGCGTTCGCCTGGTTCCAGCTCGGCCATGTCCGCTTCGCGACCGGCGACTCCGCCGGTTCGATCGAGGCACTCGAGCGAGCACTCGAGATCGCGCCCGACCACCCGGGCGCCACCGAGAAGCTCGCGTCGGTGTACGCGAGCGTGGGCCGCACGTCGGAGGCCGAGGAGCTGTACATCGCGCTCCTGGCCTCGGGTCCGGCCGCCGACCTGCACGGGTCGTACGCCGATCTGCTCCGAGCCAGGGGCGAGACCGCGGCGGCCGACGAGCAGGAGCGGCTGGGGCTGGCCCTCGCCGAGGAGACGATCGGGCGCTTCCCGGCCGAGCGACGTCATCTCGTCGGCTTCTATCTCACCCGCGACCCGGCGGTCGCCGTACGCCTTGCCGAGGAGGATCTCGCCGAGCGGCAGGACATCGGTGCGTACGACACGCTCGCATGGGCGCTCTTCAACGACGGTCAGATCGAGCGGGCGCGCGAGCTGCTGGGCCCGATGCTGGCAACCGGCGCCCAGGACGCCGAGCTGCGCTACCACGCGGGCGCGATCGCGGCAGCGGCCGGTGAGGTGGAGGTCGCTCGCGACCACCTCGAGGCGGCACTCGCGATCAACGATCGCTTCGATCCGACCGAGGCGGCCGACGCGGCCGAGCTGCTCGACTCGCTGGGCTGATGTGGCGGGTCTGCTACGAACTGACCCTGATGGGGTGTCCGCATTCGAGGGCGGGGACGTGCTGCGTCGGCTGAGGTCGATCGGCGGCGGGCCCCGCACCGAGCAGGCCGATGAGCCGGGCGACGCGCTCGCCGGCCTGCTCCGGGAGGCGGGTCGCGGCGACCAGGGCGCGTTCGGCGAGCTGTACGACCAGGTGAGCGCGCTGGCGCACGGCGTCGTCCTGAAGGTCGTCCGCGACCCGGCGCAGACCGAGGAGGTCGTCCAGGAGGTCTTCGTCGAGCTCTGGCGGCTCGCGCCGCGGTACGACGCGTCGAAGGGCTCGGTTCGGTCGTGGGTGGCGACGCTGGCCCATCGGCGAGCCGTCGATCGAGTGCGGTCCGAGCAGTCGGCGCGGGATCGAGCCGAGCGCGACGCGAGCAGCATCGTGCGCGACCATGACGCCGTGGCCGACACGGTGACCGAGCAGCTCGATGCCGACCTCGACCGGGCACGTGTCCGTCGGTCGCTGGCGCGGCTGACCGACCGGCAGCGCGAGGCCGTCGAGCTGGCGTACTTCGGCGGCTACACGTACCGCGAGGTCGGCGCCTTGCTCGACGTGCCCGAGGGCACGGTCAAGACGCGGATCCGCGACGGCCTGATCCGGCTGCGCGACGAGCTGGGGGTGGTGACGTGACCGACCTCGACCTCCACCACCTCGCGGCCGCCTACGCGCTCGATGCGCTCGACGCCGACGAGCGGGCCGCGTTCGAGGCGCACGCTGCCACCTGCGAGATCTGCGGGGCCGACGTCCGCGAGTACCGCGAGGCGGCTGCGCAGCTCGGGGCGCTGACCGAGGCGCCGCCGCGATCCGAGCTGAAGGACTCGATCATGGCCGAGATCGGCCGCACCCGGCAGCTCTCCCCGATCGCCGGACCGGTCGAGCGGCTCGCCGATCGCCGCCGGCCACGGCCGGTCGTGACCGCGGCCCTGGCGGTCGCCGCCGCGATCACGCTGTTCGTCGCCGGCGCGGTGATCGCCGGTCAGCTCGGTGACGACGGCTTCGACGAACAGCTCGCAGCCGTCTTGGCCGAGCCCGACGCACGCTTCGTCGAGCTCGAGGGCGAGGTCGCCGGCACGGTTCGGGTCGCATGGACCGCCGATCGGGCGGTCGTGCTCGGCGACGGCCTCGTCGTGCCGGGTCGGGGACTCGCCTATGAGCTGTGGGTGATCGACGCCGACGGCGCGACCCCGACCCGTCTGCTCGACCGGGCCGAGGGCGGCACGGTGCGCCGGACGCTCGACATCGACCGCGCGCCGTTGGCGTGGGGCGTCACGATCGAGGCCGAGTCGGGTGCGGATGCGCCGACCGACCCGATCCTCTTCCTCGCCGAGGTGTAGTGCCAGACGGCCTGATGGTTGAACTCGCCGGGCTCAGCCGGGGTTCGGCCGCCACGGCTCGGGCAGCTCGACGATGCTGCGTTCGGTGCGCTCGAGCAGGTCGAGCGCGGCGCGAACGACGTGGCGTTGCCGCTCGCCGTCGCCGGGTGCGCCGAGGGGGCGGCCCATCGGGTGCTTGGTGATGACGGCCCGGGCGACACCCATCAGCTCGGGGATGTGCCCGAAGCTGCGGACGTACACGCCGACGGTGGGCATGCCCGCCTCTTCGAACGCTCGCTGGACGTGCCCGACCGACACGTGACAGACGGGTCAAACGGGCACGAGCAGCACGGCGTCGACGCCGTCGTCGCGCAGCTGCTGCGCCCACGCGGGTGCGACCTGCTTCTTGAGGCGCACCTGCGCGGCGGCGCCGACGAACGAGTAGGCGGTGGGGGAGAGCTCGCCGACGACGCGCTCGTCGACCATCGCCCGGAGGTGTTCGAGCGGTAGTGCGACCTGGTGGTCGGCGGCGACCGAAGCGACCGGGTAGCCGCCGTGGCGGACGTGGAGCCGTTCGGCGGGTGTGTCGACGGGGATCTCCGACAGCGTGGGGGCCACCTTGAGGAACTCGCCGATGCGGGCCTCGGCCTCGGCCTGGGTCATGTGCTCGACGCCGAACGGTTGCGGGTCGTCGCCCTCGACGAAGTGCCCGCTCGACGTCAGCAGTGCGACGCTGCTCTCCGACAGCGGCTTGCCGAGCGTGGCGAGCGGCACGTCGTCGTGCCGGTGCGGGAAGTCGGCCGGGTCGCCGAGATGGCCGGCGTAGGCGTGCACCTGCCAGCGGTACGCGGCGTCGATGACCGGCGCCGGATCGCCGTCGTCGGTCGTCGCTGCTACGGCGGCCAGCAGCTCCTCGAAGAAGTCGCCGAACTCGGCGTCGCTGAGGTCGGTTACGAACTTGAAGTTCAGGTTGCTGCGCAAGCCGTACTTGAACGAGGCTCGCAGCGATTCGACCGTCTCGGCGTGCTCACCCCCGCTCATGCGGCGGAGCGTAGGCGGTTGTCGATCGCACCGGACGGTCGTAGTATTGGGAGCCTCCAACGCGGGGTGGAGCAGTCCGGTAGCTCGTCGGGCTCATAACCCGAAGGTCGCAGGTTCAAATCCTGCCCCCGCCACCACGAAGCCCCTGGTAGATGGCAACATCCGCCAGGGGCTTTCCGCGTCCCGGCCGGATCTACTAACCATTCTTCTAACCATGTGGTTAAGAAGATGAGGGCGCGAAACGGCGATCCGCGAGGAGTTTCTTGGTGGACGGGCCACGCTTCTGGATCAGATGGGTCCAAGCAGCGCTCGCGGCTCGGTGTGCGGCCGCTGTGGCCGCTGTGCTGCGAAGGCTGTCAACACACGTAGACTCTTTGCATGGGTCGGTTCGTCGATCTTGACGATCTTGTCGATGCTGGTGAGGTCGCGGGCCTCCTGGGTCTGGCGCAGAGGAACAGCGTGACGACGTACATGAAGCGGTACAAGGACTTCCCAGACCCAGTGCTGGAGTTCGCCGATGGAAAGTGCCGCGCGTGGCTGCGCAAGGATATTGAGTCGTGGCGAGCTGGTCGGTCGGGACAAGCATGATTGCGCATGGACACCTTCGCCGTGCGCGGCAACTGTTGGCGACCAGTGGAACAGCGCCGTCTGAGGGCGAATAGCTCGATGACTATCGACCTAGCAGGCAGCCCGTACAGCCTCGAAGACAGCGGGCGGTGGGTCATCGACAAGGCCGCTGACCTTCAGCGTCGAGTGGAGCTTCTCCGAGCCGAAGGGACACTCACAGACCAGACGCTTCGGGCATACTTCGGCGACAAGCGCTTCGAGCAGATTGCAGAATCAAACGCCATCGAAGGCAGCACTCTCAGCGTCGGCGAGACGCAACTGGCGGTACTTCGCGGGATCACGATCACCGGCCATGACCCCGCCTTCTCGGAGGATGCAGTCAATCTCTCGGTTGCGCTTGACCGCATGGTCGAGATGGCTCAACAACGGACCCCGACGACGATCGAGGAGGTGAAGGAGCTTCACGAGCTCATTCTTGGAGGACGGCCATCTGCGGGGCTTCTGCGCTCCGAGCCGGTCAGAATCTCCGGTTCCCCCCACACTCCACCCGCCACTTGGCCGGAGGTCATGAGATCGATGGAGGAGTGGGAGCGCTGGTCCAAGGAGAACCAGGAAGCGCCAGCGCTTCTTCGCACGATCGTGCTTCACGCCTGGCTGACTCACATCCACCCATTCCTGGACGGGAATGGACGGACTTCTCGGGCGGTGATGAACCTCGAGCTCATTCGAGCGGGGCTTCCCAGCATCATCATCCGACGCAAGGATCGTCTCCGGTACTACGAGGCTCTGGCTCAGTCCGACCTAGGTGGGGACCTCGGCCTCGTGGCCGAGCTGATTCTGAGTCGCGCCGAGGATGCACTCCGAGATCTCGAGCGCACGGCAGCGGCCCACGAGGGCTACGACCTCGCGCAGGCCCAACTCCGGCAGAGCCAGGAGCGTCAGGTTGGGATCTGGAACGATGCGGTCAAGCTTCTGTTCGCTCTGGTCGACGATGCCGTTCGGGCCTCTCTTGGCTCGCTAGCCACGGTCTCGACGTACTGGTACGAAGACGAACTTCTTCTCGGCGACTATGTGGCTCTTTCGAAGGGCGACCCGGCGGGGAACTCCTGGCTGTTTCGGCTGGAGGCCGATGTTCCTGGTGCTGGCAACTGTCGGTACCTGGCATGGACCGGCTACCGAAGCGACGACGTCCGGCGATGGGACCAGCTGGGACATGGGCCATCGATCTTCTGGTCTGTGCCCGACGAGACCGGGTACCGGAAGTGGGTACGCGATGACAGACGGTCGCCGGGCGTAGCGGAACTGACGCTCCGTCTTCCTGAGGTGGACCGCTGGATTGCCCGGAGAGCGGACGGTTCGATCGAGCGACTTCAGCCGAGTGCGGTCGCCCGGCGCGTCGCAAAGGCGATCGTCGAGTCGCTCACCGGTCCGTGACCGGCGCGACCAACCCGCCAAGCGGAAGCGGCGCAAGCGGCGCCGGTGCTCGGGCCGCAGCGTTGACGTTCAAGGTGCTACTCCGCCTTCAGCGACATCAGGCGGCGGTCAAGCTGCCGAAGCCCGAGCACGATGCGTGTAACTAGGCGCAGCGCATCGACTGGGTCCGGTGGTGTCTTGTGGCCGACGCCTTGGTGCGCATGATCGCCGCGATTGGAGCCGAACGTGTTCATGTCCGGCAAAAAGCCACCGGGCATGTCCGACTCGCGGATGCCGACCGGGAGGAGGAGACCCGCGGGTCAAGGGCGTCACGGCGCTGTGGCCCACGGCTCTTCCCGACCACGTCTCGGTCGCCGGCAGCTTCTCCGATCGGGTCGATGCCATTGCCGATCGGTTGCGGAACGAGCTTCGACCGGCAACGTGAAGCCACGACCTTCCGGACGCTGTGACGTCTGGTGATCCGGCTACCGTCCGGGTCGTGGCGCGACCGGGGTTCGGGGGACCGGACGAGGAACTCGACGAGCTTGTGGAACGGCTCGGCGACGGTGAGGTTCGTCGGCTTCTCCTCGATGCTGCGCAGCGGAACGGCGACGTAGCACGAACGATCCGGCTGGCAGCAGCGGCGCCGGCGGATCGCGTTGCGACGTTGCGGTCCGAGCTCGACGGGCTGAGGACTCGTCGGCATCTCGGCTATCGGGAGTCGATGGCATGGGCCGACGACGCCATGATCGTCGTCGACGAGATCGCCGCGACGGCCGAGTCCGCTCCATCGCGCGAGTTGCTCAAGCTGGTGGAGCTGGCGGTCGGTCGTGTCGCCAAGACGATCATGTACGCCGACGACTCGTCGGGAGCGATCGGCGACGTCGCCCGCCGGTTGCTCGAGATCCACGAGCAGCTCGGCGATGCCGGCGTCGCCGACTCGAAGGCGTTGGCGAAGTGGATGATCCGGTTCAGCTTCGACGACCAGGACTTCTTCAACCCCGACCCGGTCCGCTACGCCGACGCGCTCGGCGGGAGCGGTCTCGCCGTGTTGCGGCGTGAGGTCGACGAGCGGATGGCGGCACCCGATCCGGACTTCGCCGTCCGCTACGTCCAGGAGCGTCTCGCCGTGCTCGACGGTGACGTGGATCGGGTCGTCGAGTTGCTCGGCGGAGCTCTCGACCGTCCGTATGACTTCATCCGGGTCGCGGAGGCGATGCTCGAACTCGACCGACCCGACGACGCGCTCATCTGGGCTCGCCGTGGCATCGACTCGGTGACCGGCTGGCAGGTCGCTCAGCTGTACGACGTCGTCGCCGGTGTGCTGGCGGATCGGGGCGACGATGCCGGTGTGCTCGACCTGCGTCGGGAGCAGCACCAGCGGATGCCGAGCTCGACCACCTACGCCAAGCTGAAGACGGCAGCAGCGTCGTCAGGTGCGTGGGCGGACGAGCTTGCATCAGCGCGCGCCGTGCTCGGTGCCCGCGATGTTGGCGGTCTCGTGGATGCGCTCCTTGCCGACGGCGACATCGACGCCGCCTGGACCGCAGCGACCGACGCCAACCCCGAAGCGATCGGCGATCAGCGATGGGCTCGACTCGCCGAGGAACGAGAAGTGACCCACCCGGCCGCCGCGCTCAATGTGTACCTCCGGCTGATCGACTCGACCCTGGAGAAGGCCGATCGTCGCAACTATCGGGCGGCCGCCAAACAGCTCAAGCGCGCCCAGAAGGCGGCAGCAGCCGCCGACCTCTCCGACGAGTTCG
>NZ_JASJCS010000016.1 GCF_030065885.1 Ilumatobacter sp.
CATCTCAGTGAAGTCGCGCTCGAAGGTGATCGGCCGGAGTTCGTCGGCGGTGCGTCCGTCGGGACGGCTCATGGTTGCTCCTCTCCTCGGCATCGAGGTGTTGGTGTTCGGGTGGTCTCGAGCGGCCACCGCTCGGTGTGGTCGAGCTCGGGTCCGAGCAGTGTGCCGCCGAGCTCGCGGAATGCGTCGATGTCCCCGCTCGAGAGGAAGCGGTGTCGACCCGGCTGGCTGGTCTCGCGGAGCAGCCCGAGGTCGGCGAGGCGCCCCATCGCGG
Source organism: Ilumatobacter sp. (assembly GCF_030065885.1). GTDB lineage: Bacteria > Actinomycetota > Acidimicrobiia > Acidimicrobiales > Ilumatobacteraceae > Ilumatobacter. The sequence continues at coordinate 275 of NZ_JASJCS010000016.1, forward strand.
CGAACGCCGTCTCGTCGGCGGAACTGACGAGCGTGACGCCGGTCCCCATGACGTCGCTCAGCGTCCGTGCGAGGAACGGGTAGTGCGTGCAGCCGAGCAGCAGCGCGTCGACCCGGGCCTCGCGGACCGGAGCGAGCAACCGCTCTGCGAGCACCATCACCTCGTCGCCGGTGGTCTGGCCGCGCTCGACGAACTCGACGAACCCCGGGCATGCGGCCGACGTCAGCTCGACGGAACCGTCGACGGCCTCGATGGCCTCGACGTAGGCCCCCGACGAGATCGTGCCGACCGTGCCGATCACACCGACCCGGCCGGACTCGGTCGTCTGGACGAGCGCGCGGGCACCTGGTTCGATCACGTCGAGGATCGGGACCGACAGTTCGGCCCGCAGCTCGTCGAGGCCGGCCGCGGTCGCCGTGTTGCAGGCCACCACGATCGCCTTGGCGTCGAAGTCGTCGACCATCGACCGCGCCAGCTCGCGGGCGAATCGGCGCACGTCGCCGAGCGGTTTGGATCCGTACGGGTACCGACCGGTGTCGCCGATGTAGACGAGGTCCTCGCCGGGAAGCAGGTCGATCAGCGCGCGGGCGACCGTCAGCCCGCCGAAACCCGAGTCGAACATGCCGATCGGCCGATGCATCGGCGACAGGCTACGTGCCATCGGTCACCCGGGAGCGGTAGCTGGGTCGGGCGTCCAGCGTGGCAAGCTCACGGCCATGGATGCCGCGGATGTGTCGACCGCCGACGTCGCCGAGCGGTGGACGTCGACGGTGGTGCTCAGCGACGGCACGTCGGCCGTGATCCGGCCGATCACGCCCGAGGATGCCGACGCGCTCGAGACGTTCCACGAGGCGCAATCGAGCGACAGCCGCTACCTCCGCTACTTCTCGCCGAAGCCGACCCTGACCGACGCCGAGCTCGAACGCTTCACCAACGTCGACTTCGTCGACCGCGCAGCGCTGGTCGTCGAGGAGCACGGCAACTTCATCGGGTGGGGCAGCTACGAGCGGTGGAAGAACCGCAACGACGCCGACGTCGCCTTCATGGTCGACGACCGTCACCACGGGCAGGGCATCGCGACGCTGCTGCTCGAACACCTTGCCGCTGTCGCGCGCCACAACGGGATCTCCGGCTTCACCGCCCAGACGATGGGCGAGAACCGAGCGATGCTGGCGGTCTTCGCCAAGGCCGGCTGGCCGCTGCAGCGACGGTTCGACTCGGGTGTCATCGACGTCGACTTCTCGCTCGACGACACCACCGAGTTCATCGACTCGGTCGAACGCCGCGAGCAGCGCGCCGACTCCCGCGCGATCGCACGGCTCCTGCTGCCGACGGCGGTCGCGGTCATCGGCGCGTCCGATCGCGAGGGAACGGTCGGCGAGTCGCTGTGGCGCAACGCCACGCGGCGACCCCGCTGCCCGGTGTTCCCGGTCAACCCGGCGCACGACGAGGTCGGCGGAGTCACGGCGTTCCGGTCGATCCTCGACGTGCCGCACGAGATCGGCCTCGCCCTGATCGCGGTGCCCGAAGCCGCACTGCGACAGACGATCGACGAGTGCATCGAGAAGCGGGTCCGGGGCGCAGTCGTCGTCACCGCCGTGACCGACGAATCGATCGACGTCGAGGCGCTCGTCACGCACGCCCGGCGCAACGGGCTCCGCATCATCGGCCCGAGCAGCATGGGCGTCGCGTCGCCGCGTCCCGACATCGGGCTCCAGGGCGCCGTGGTCGACGTCGCGCTGCCGCCCGGCCGCGTCGCGATCTCGATGCAATCCGGGACGCTCGGCAGCGCGCTGCTGCGGCTGGCCGCCCATCGTCGCCTCGGCACGTCGTGGTTCGTGTCGCTCGGCGACAAGCGCGACGTGTCTGCCAACGACCTGCTCCAGTTCTGGGAGGACGATGACGCCACCGCCGTCGTCGCGCTGTACACCGAATCGCTCGGCAATCCGCGCAAGTTCGCCCGCATCGCGCGGCGCGTCTCACGCCGGCGGCCCATCGTGGCGGTCCGCACCGGCGCCGCGCTGCTCGGCGCCGCCAACGCCGCCCTGTTCCAGCGCACCGGCGTGATCGAGGTACCGACGGTGACCGCACTGCTCGACACCGCCCGCGTCTTCGCGTCCCAGCCACTGATGGCCGGCAACCGCGTCGCGGTCCTGTGCAACGCGGCCAACCCCGAGCAGTTGGCCGCCGGGACGCTGGCCGCCGCCGGTCTCGAGGTGGTGCCCGGCGCCGACCGCCTCGATTGGCGCAGCGATGCCGACGACTACGCACGCACCCTGTCCGCCACGCTCGCGGACGAGGGTGTCGATGCGGTGCTCGTCATCCACGCACCGTCGGCCGTGGCGAACCTCGAGGCACCGGCGGCCGCGATCGCCGCCACCGCCGAGCGCGGGACGAAGCCGGTGGTCACGGTGATGCTCGGAGCCGACGACGGCCCGCTCCCCGGCTCGCAGATCCCGAACTTCGCCTTCCCCGAGCAGGCCGCGGCGGCGATCGCCCGCATCGCCGCCTACTCGCACTGGCGGCGCACCGAGGGCGCCGACCACGGGCCGTCGCCGGCACGGATCGACCCGGCTCGGGCGAGCGCCATGATCGACGGCCACCTCGACGAGGGCACGATGTCGCCACAGGCGCTGCGCGTGCTGCTGGGCACGTACGGGGTACCCATGTCCCGCACCGAGCTCGTACCGCCCGATGACGCGGTCGCTGCAGCAGACCGGGTCGGCTACCCGGTCGCGGTCAAGGCGATCCGCCGACACCTCGGGCGGTCGGCCGAGGCGGGCGTCGCGCTCGACCTCGGCGATCCGGCCGATGTCGCCGAGGCGGTCGCGACGATGGTCGAACACCTGGGCGACGACGCGAGCGAGGTCCTCGTGCAACCGATGGCCGCCCCTGGTGTCGACCTGCGGGTCCATGCAGTGGCCGACCCGCGGCTCGGCCCGGTCATCACCGCCGGCCTGGGCGGCGTGCAGGCCGACGCGATCGGCGACGAGTCGAGCCGGCTCGCACCGATCTCACCGTCCGCCGCGAGGTCGATGATCGAGTCGACGCGTGCAGCGATCGTGCTCGACGACGCGGTGCTCGACGCCGTCGCCGAGACGATCTGCCGGGTCGCCCAACTCGCGTCGGACCACCCCGAGGTCGCGGAGCTCGACATCAATCCGCTGATCGTCAGCAACGACGCGTGCATCGTCACCGACGCACGGGTCGTGCTGCGTCGACCGGAACGGGTCGAGGCAGCCGTTCGTCGCCTCGAGTAGCCACGGCCAACGGCCACAGATCGACCGCGCCACGTCACCGAGGTGGGCGAGCGTCGAAGCGGCGGCGCGCAGCGCCGTGGCGGAGACGGCGAGCCCGGCAGGCAACGCCGAGCCGGCTCCGCCAATCGGCCACGCCCCGACCGAACGCGCCACGTCACCGAGGTGGGTGAGCGTCGAAGCGGCGGCGCACAGCGCCGTGGCGGAGACGGCGAGCCCGGCAGGCAACGCCGAGCCGGCTCCGCCGGGTCGGCGACGCCCCATCAGGAACGGCCGACGGGCGGCCCCGAATGGGACTTTGGGCGGTACCACCGCGTCCGGAGCACTCGCACAATGACGGTATGGCCTCCTGTGCATGCGCCCCCGCGGGCGCCGCCACGATTGCCGGAGGGCCGACCGAGCCAGGAGGACCCGACGATGACCGCTGCCTGCATTGACGGCAACGAGGCCGCCTCGCGCGTTGCGTACGCGCTGTCCGAGGTCGTGGCGATCTACCCCATCACGCCCGCGTCCCCGATGGGCGAGTCCGCCGATGCCTGGGCGGCCGCCGACCAGCCCAACGTCTGGGGGTCCGTGCCCGACATCGTCGAGATGCAGTCCGAGGCGGGCGCCGCCGGCGCGCTGCACGGTGCGCTGCAGGCCGGCTCGCTGGCGACGACGTTCACGGCGTCGCAGGGACTGCTGCTGATGCTGCCCAACATGTTCAAGATCGCCGGCGAGCTCTCCCCGGCCGTCATCCACGTCGCCGCACGGGCAGTCGCCACGCACGCCCTGTCGATCTTCGGCGAACACAGCGACGTGATGGCAGCCCGGACGACCGGCTTCTCGATGCTCGCCGCCAGCTCGGTGCAGGAGGCCCACGACTTCGCCGCCGTCGCGCACGCCGCGACGCTACGCTCCCGCGTGCCGTTCCTGCACTTCTTCGACGGGTTCCGCACCTCGCACGAGATCAACCGGATCGAGCTGCTCGACGACGACCACCTCCGGTCGCTGGTCCGCGACGACGACATCGCCGCCCACCGGCTCCGCCGGCTCCGCCCGACGGCACCCCTGCTGCGCGGCACTGCGCAGAACCCCGACGTCTTCTTCCAGGGTCGCGAGGCGTCGAACTCGTTCTACGACGCCGTACCGGGTACCGTCGCCGAGGTCTTCGCCGAGCTCGAGGCGTTGACAGGCCGGCGCTACGGCCTGGTGGACTACGAGGGCGCTCCCGACGCCGAACGGGTCATCGTGATGATGGGGTCGGGCGCCGGCGCAGCCGGCGAGGCAGTCGCCCAGATGTCGGCCGCCGGCGAGCGGGTCGGCCTGGTGACCATCCGGCTGTTCCGCCCGTTCCCGACCGAGGCGTTCGTCGCCGCGTTGCCCGACAGCGTCCAGTCGATCGTCGTGCTCGATCGCACCAAGGAGCCGGGCGCGGTCGGCGAGCCGCTCCTGCAGGACGTCGTGACCACGCTCGCCGACGCGGGCCGTGGTTCGGTCCGGGTGATCGGCGGTCGCTACGGGCTCGGTTCGAAGGAGTTCACGCCAGCGATGGCGAAGGCCGCATTCGACGAAGCCGCCAATGACGCGCCCCGGCGCCGCTTCACGGTCGGCATCGTGGACGACGTGACCGGGCTGAGCCTGCCGGTCGACGACGGCTTCCGCGTCACCAACGGCAACCGCTCGGCCGTCTTCTACGCGCTCGGCAGCGACGGCACGGTCGGCGCCAACAAGGCGTCGGTCAAGATCATCGGCAGCGAGCCGGACCTCGAGGCACAGGGCTACTTCGTCTACGACTCCAAGAAGTCGGGCTCAATGACGGTCTCGCACCTCCGGTACGGGCCCGAGCACATCCGCTCGACCTACCTGATCGACGACGCCGATCTCGTGGCCTGCCACCAGTTCGGCCTGCTCGACCGTTTCGACGTGCTCGAGAGTGCCCGGCCCGGCGGCACGTTCCTGCTCAATGCGCCCTATCCCGCCGACGAGGTGTGGGACCACCTCCCGCGAGTGATCCAGCAGGAGATCATCGACAAGGGCCTGCGGGTGTTCACGATCGACGCCGCGCACATCGCCCGCGAGCTCGGCATGCCCGGCCGCATCAACACGGTGATGCAGCCGTGCTTCTTCGCACTGGCCGAGGTGATGGACATCGATCGCGCCGTCGACGCGATCAAGACGTCGATCGAGAAGGTCTACGGCCGCCGCGGCAGCCTCGTCGTCGAACGCAACCACGCGGCCGTCGACCGAGCGCTCGGCGAGATGACCGAGGTCGCCGTCCCGGCCACGATGCCCGAGCCGAGCGCCGAGGAGGCGTTGCCGTTGCCCACCGACGGTGCCGGCGACTTCGTCGAGCGCGTGACCGCGACGATGATCGCCGGGCGCGGCGACCTGCTCCCGGTGTCGGCGCTGCCGGTCGACGGCACGTTCCCGACCGCCACGACGCAGTACGAGAAGCGGAAGCTGGCGGCCGAGATCCCGATCTGGGAGCCGGATCTCTGCATCGACTGCGGCAAGTGTGCGATCGTCTGCCCCCACGCTGCGATCCGGCTGAAGGCGTACGAGCCGGCCACGATCGCCGACGCTCCCGACGGATTCCCCACGAAGAAGTTCCGCTCGCGGGAGATCAAGGACCACTCGCTCACCGTGCAGGTCGCACCGGACGACTGCACCGGATGCGGCATCTGCGTCGACGTCTGCCCGGCCAAGGACAAGACCGAGGCGAAGCGCAAGTCGATCAACATGCGCGATGCCCTCGAGCATCGCGATCACGAGCGTGAGCGGTGGGACTACTTCCTGACGATCCCCGAGCTCGATCGCACGGCGATCAGCCACGACAACGTCAAGAACAGCCAGCTGCTGCAACCGCTGTTCGAGTTCTCGGGTGCCTGCTCGGGGTGCGGCGAGACGCCGTACGTCAAGCTGCTCACGCAGCTGTTCGGCGACCGGCTCGTCGTGGCCAACGCGACCGGCTGCTCGTCGATCTACGGCGGCAACCTGCCGACCACGCCGTGGGCCAAGACCGACGCGGGCCTCGGGCCCGCGTGGTCCAATTCGTTGTTCGAGGACAACGCCGAGTTCGGGCTCGGGATGCGGCTCGGCATCGACCAGCACCAGCACGAGGCCGCCCGCCTCGTCGACGAGCTGGCCGGGGAGATCGGGCCCGAACTCGCGACCGCCCTGCTGGCGAACACGCAGCCGACCGAAGCCGACGTGTTCGCCCAGCGCGAACGCGTCGCCGAACTGCGGACCCGGCTGGCCGAGATCGACGACGTCCGCGCCCGGCGTCTCGACACGATCGCCGACGAGCTCGTGCGCACGAGCACGTGGATCGTCGGCGGCGACGGCTGGGCCTACGACATCGGCTACGGCGGCGTCGACCACGTCCTCGGCACCGGCCGCAACGTCAACCTCCTCGTGCTCGACACCGAGGTGTACTCGAACACCGGTGGCCAGGCCTCGAAGGCGACACCGCTCGGCGCGGTCGCCAAGTTCGCCACCGCCGGCAAGCCGACCAGCAAGAAGGACCTCGGTGCGATCGCCCGCAGCTACGGCAACGTGTACGTCGCGCAGGTGGCGCTCGGTGGCAGCGACGTGCAGACGGTGAAGGCGTTCTGCGAGGCCGACGCGTGGGACGGCCCCTCGCTGATCATCGCCTACTCGACGTGCATCGCTCACGGCATCGACATGGAGACGTCGATGGCGCACCAGAAGCTGGCGGTGCGGTCGGGGTACTGGCCGCTGTACCGGTACCGCCCGTCCGAGGACGAGCACGAGCACCCGTTCCAGCTCGACTCCGCAGCGCCGACGGTACCGCTGCGCGAGTTCGCGCTGAAGGAGGCTCGCTACGCGATGCTCGCCCGGTCCGACCCGGCGCGTTCGGAGCATCTGCTCGATCTGGCGCAGGCGAACATCGACGAGCGCTGGAAGCTGTTCGAGCAGTTCACCGACATCGAGCGTGCGATCCCGCACCTCGAGGACGAGGACGAGATCGTCGAGATCGAGCTCGAACCCGGCGAGGAGGGGGTACAGCCATGACCCATGCGACCGAACTGCACACCGACTACCTCGGGCTCCGGCTGAGGTCGCCGCTGGTGGCGTCGGCGGGGCCGTACACCGGCGATCTCGACAAGATGGTCGAGCTCCAGGAAGCCGGAGCCGGCGCGATCGTGCTCCCCTCGCTGTTCGAAGAGCAGATCGAGCACGAGACCGCTGAGATCGACCGGCTGTTCTCGGTGCACCACGAGAGCTTCGGCGAGGCGTCGTCGTTCTTCCCCGAGGTCGACGACTACAACACCGGCACCGACGCCTACCTCGGCCTGATCGAGGCGGCGAAGAACCGGGTGGCGATCCCGGTGATGGCCAGCCTCAACGGGACCAACGTCGGCGGCTGGTTGCGCTACGCCCGGCTGTTGGAGGACGCCGGTGCCGACGCGATCGAGCTGAACCTGTACACGGTTGCCGCCGATCCTGCGATCAGCGGCGCTGCGATCGAGGCCGAGCAACTCGAACTGGTCGCCCTGCTCGCCGACGAGGTCGGCATCCCGGTGGCGGTCAAGATCTCGCCGCACTACTCGTCGTTGGCGTCGTTCCTGCACGGCTTGCAGGAGGCGGGCGCGGCCGGCCTCGTGCTCTTCAACCGCTTCTACCTCCCCGACCTCGACCTCGAGACCCTCGACATCAAGCCGAAGGTCTCGCTGAGCAGCCCGGCCGAGCTGCGGCTGCCGCTGCGGTGGATCGGGATCGCCCGCGAGTTCCTGTCGATCTCGATCGCCGGGTCGACGGGCGTCCACAGCGGGCGTGATGCCGCGAAGCTGATCCTGGCGGGCGCCAACGTGACGATGACGACGTCGGCGTTGCTGTTCCACGGCGCCGGGTACCTTGCCACGATCGAGGCCGAGCTCCGCCAGTGGATGTCGGATCACGAGTACCGCTCGGTCGACGAGATGTGCGGGGCCGTCAGTCGTGACGCCGCCGCCGACCCGACGGCCTACGAGCGCGCCAACTACATCGGCAACCTGACGAGCTACACGAGCCGCTTCCTCGGCGCTCAGGGCATCGGCCTCAGAGGCACCTGAGCCCGCCGGCACTGCCTGATCAGGTGGCGGTCAGCGACCGCCAGGGAGCCCCGCCGGACGCGGCGCGAGGAGGAAGCGAAGCGGACGACGACGCCGGCGCTCCGCGCCGGTACGCGATCAGAAGTAGATGATCGCTTCGGCGTTGGCTTCGGCTTCGTCGAGGTCGGCGGTGTAGGCGCCGGTCGACAGGTACTTCCAGCCGCCGTCGCAGACGATGAACACGATCGTCCCCGACTCGATCTGGCTCGCGACCTTCGCGGCGCCGGCGAGGGCGGCACCCGAGGACAACCCGGCGAAGACGCCGCATTCGCTGACGAGGCGGCGGGTCCACTCGATCGACTCGCGCGGCCGCACGACTCGCTTGCGGTCGAGCAGATCTTGGCCGTGCCACAGCTCGAACACGGGCGGGATGTAGCCCTCGTCCATGTTGCGCAGCCCCTCGACCCGTTCGCCGAGCGGCGGCTCGACGGCGACGATTTGGACGTCGGGGTTCTGCTCCTTGAGGTAGCGGCCGGTGCCCATCAGGGTGCCGCTCGTGCCGAGGCCGGCGACGAAGTGGGTGATGTCGGGCACGTCGCGCCAGATCTCGGGCCCGGTGCCCTCGTAGTGCGCGGTCGGGTTGGCCTGGTTGGCGTACTGGTAGGTGAAGCACCACTCGGGATGCTCCTCGGCGAGCTGCTGGGCGCGCCGGACGGCGCCGTTCGAGCCCTCGGCGCCCGGCGTCAGGATGATGTCAGCGCCCATGATCTCGAGCATCTGGCGCCGCTCGATCGACACGCTCTCGGGGAGCAGGATCTTGATCGGGTACCCCTTGAGACGGGCGATCGCGGCGAGCGCGATGCCGGTGTTGCCCGACGACGGCTCGAGGATCGTCTGGCCGGGCAGCAGACGCCCGTCGCGCTCGGCGGCCTCGATCATGGCCTTGGCGATGCGATCCTTGACCGAGCCGAACGGGTTCTGCATCTCGAGCTTGGCGAGGATGCGCACGTTCGGGTTCGGCGACAGGTTCGACACGTCGACGACCGGGGTGTCGCCGATCAGGTCGAGCACGTTGGCGTGCACGGCGCTGATGCCGGGCACGGTCCCGGTCTGCGGGTACATCGTCTGCTCGAGGGTCATGCTTGCTCCAACCACGACCGAATCCGGATCATTCCGATAAATCCGATGTGAGTAGTCATGATTGTAGGGGGCGGGAGCGAGACAGGCCACCCGAACCGCCGCTACGTCAGCTCGACCGGTTCCTCGGTGATGTCGCCGTCGACGATGCGGTAGCTGCGCAACTCGGGCGCGTCCCGCTTCAGCGAGACGATCACGTAGTGCCAGCCCGGCACCGGCGCCTGGGCGACGTCGGTCGGGCTGGGGTACGGCTCGGAATGGGTGTGGCTGTGTACCACGCCGTTGATCTCCCAGTCACGATCGTCGGCGTCGCGCTCGGCGCGCAGGTGGTCCTTCGGGTCGATCGTGTAGACCCTGGCCGACTCGGCGGCGTTGCGGCAGGGGTAGAAGATCGTCGCGTCGTCGCTGCCAGGTTCACCGGCGATCAGCCCGCACATCTCGAACGGGTACTCGCGAAACGCCAGGTCACAGATGGCGTCGAACGCGGCGTGGTCGAGGCGGAGCATCGACGGCAAGCTAGCGCGCCCGCGCGGCCGGCGACTCGCCCGGTTCGTTGACACCCCACCACTCACGCGGGAGGATCGGTGGTGTGTGAACGAGAGGTGGACACGAGGTGTCGGCGGTGAGCACGTTCGCCCTCGTCGCCCCCCTGCTCGCCCAGGTCGAGCCGACCGACGACATCTCGTTCACGCTCCTGATCGAGCTGTTCGGTGGACTGGCGCTCTTCCTGCTCGGCATGAGCCAGATGACCGAGTCGCTGCGCCTGATCGCGGGCACGCAGATGCGCGAGGTGCTGTCGCGCTTCACCACCAACCGCTTCGCCGGACTGGCAACGGGAGCGGGCGTCACGGCGGTCATCCAGTCGTCGTCGGTCACGACGGTGCTGGTGATCGGGTTCATCTCCTCGGGCCTGATGACGCTCACGCAGTCGCTGGGCGTGATCATCGGCGCCAACGTGGGCACCACCGTCACGGCACAGGTGATCGCGTTCGAGATCACGACCTACTCGCTGCTCGCTGTGGCGGTCGGCTTCGCGATCACGTTCCTGTCGAAGAGCCAGGCGCGTCAGGCGGTCGGAAGTGCCGTGATGGGGTTGGGACTCGTGTTCTTCGGGATGGCCGTGATGGGCGATGCGATGGCGCCGCTCGAGACCTCCGAGACGTTCGTCGACGTGATGACCAGGCTGGAGTTCCCGCTGTTCGGCATCCTGGCGGCGGCGGCGTTCACGGCGATCGTGCAGTCGTCGTCGGCGACGACCGGCATCGTGATCGTGCTGGCCCAGCAGAACCTGATCAGCATCGAGACCGGCGTCGCGCTGATCCTCGGCGCCAACGTCGGGACTGCCGTCACCGCGGGTCTGGCCACGATCGGCAACGGGCGGGCCGCCAAGCGGGCGGCGCTCGGCCACGCGCTGTTCAACGTCGGTGGGGCCGTGCTGTGGCTGCCGTTCATCGGTCAGCTGACCGGCTGGGTCGGGTCGATCGGCGGACCGATCGAGCGCCAGGTCGCGAACGCGCACACGCTGTTCAACGTCGTCAACGCGGCGATCTTCATCGCGTTCGTACCACAGCTCGCCCGCCTGGTGTCCGGCCTGTTGCCCGACCGTGACGGCGACGCCGCCGTGGTTCCGGTGAAGCACCTCGACCGCGATCTCCTGTCGACGCCCGAACTGGCCCTCGCACGCACGCGCCTCGAGATCGCCAGGATGGCGACCCGTACGCGCGGGATGCTCGACGACGTCTTCCCGGCGCTGACGACGGGCACCCGCTGGGACCTGCTGGAGATCCAAGACGTCGACAACGAGGTCGACGCGCTCCACGCCCAGATCATCGACTACCTCCGCGAGATCGGCACACAGAAGCTGTCGAAGCCGGCCACCGCGGAGCTCACCAACATGATGCACGCCGCCGACAGCCTCGAGGCGATCGGCGACGTGATCGAGACGAACCTCGTCGGTCTCGGCCTCGACCGCGTCGACCACGGACTCGTCGTCAGCGCGGAGTCGCTCGACGTCCTCCGCGAGCTGCACGAAGCGGTCGCCGAGGGCCTGTCCCAGGCGACCAACGCGCTGATCGAGCGTGATCCCGAAGCGGCCAGACGGGCACGGCGCCTCAAGTCGAAGATCAACCGCCTCGAGCGCAGCGCCGGCGCCCATCAGGCCGAGCGACTCCTGGTGGAGGCGCCGCGACGCGTCGCCAACTACCGGTTCGAGGTCGACGTGATCGCCAACCTGAAGCGGGTCAACTACTTCTCGACCCGGATCGCCCGTGCGGCGGCACCCACGCTGCGCCGCCACCCGTGACGTGCCGATCGCACCCTCCAGCCGGTGGGAGTGGATCGTGTGGAGGAGAGGCGGCGAGCACGGTCAGGCGAGCCCGGAGGGGCGCGTTGCCGATCCGGCCGGCTCCAGCGTTCGGACCACCGGCTCGATCGCCGGTGCTTGCGATGGTGCGAACCCGATGCGGCGCTGCGACCTCTCGACCTCGGCGGCACGAGGCGCTCGGTAGCCTCGACACGGCCATGGCCAAGAAGAAGACGCGCGACGCCAAGCCCGGAACCAAGCTGATCGCCGGCAACCGCGTCGCGCGCCGCAACTACGCGATCGACGACACGCTCGAGGCAGGCATCGTGCTGCTCGGCAGCGAGGTCAAGAGCATGCGCGAGGCCCAGGTGCAGCTGGCCGACAGCTACGTGCGGATCCGCGACGGCGAGGCGTGGCTCGAGGGCGTGCACGTCGCGCCGTATTTGTTCGCGGTGGGTATCGGCGCCCACGACCCCGATCGCCCCCGCAAGCTGCTGCTCCACCGCGACGAGATCACGCGCCTCAAAGCGCGCATCGACCAAGAGCGTGTCTCGGTCGTGCCACTCAGCCTCTACTTCAAGGAGGGTCGGGTGAAGGTCGAGCTCGGCGTCGGCAAGGGCCGCACCAGGGGCGACAAGCGCCAGGCGATCGTCGAGCGCGACACCCAGCGCGAGACCGAGCGCGAGCTCGCCCGCTACCGCAAGGGCATGTGATGGCGGGCCCGGGCGGCTTGCTGGTCCGACCGTTCGCACCGGATGATCGACCGCGCCTGATCGAGTTGTGGGAGCGCTGCGGGTTGACCCGCTCGTGGAACGACCCGGATCGCGACATCGACCGCAAGCTCGACGTCGACGGCGACGGTCTGTTGGTCGGCACGGTCGACGATCGCCTGGTGGCATCGGTGATGGCCGGCTACGACGGACATCGCGGCTGGATCAACTACCTCGCGGTCGACCCGTCGGCGCAGGGCGCCGGCCACGGTGCCGCCATCATGCAGGCGGCCGAGGCACGGTTGAGGGCGCTCGGCTGCCCGAAGATCAACCTGCAGATCCGCACGACCAACCTCGACGCGATCCGCTTCTACGAATCGATCGGCTACTCGATGGACGAGGTCGTGTCGATGAGCCTCCGGCTGGTCGACGACGAACGTCGATGAGCATCCGAGCGGGCCCGTTCATCGGGTCGGCTCCAGAGACGCCAGCTCGAGGTGGTACTCCTCTCGATAGACGACCCCACCGATCGGCGACGGTGATCGCGACGACTTGACGGCCGTGGCCTCGACGGGGAGCCCCGTCTCCGCGAGGTACCAGTCGATCACCTGGTCCTCCCAGTAGTCGTCATGGTCGATGACCGTCATGCGGACGTGGCGGACCGGCACCGTCTCGCCGGCGACCACGCGCACATCCCGTTCGAGCACCTCCCACGTCGGGAGCCACGGGTCGTCGCCGAGCGTGCACATGAGCTGCGTCCGACCGAGCGCCGCTGGTTCGTCGGCCGAGGGCACCAGGACGACGCCGCGATCACACGCGACCGCCTCCTCCTCCGGTTGGCCGAAGAACTCGTGGTACTGCACGGCCTCCGGTTGCAGCTCGACGCCGCTCGCGGTCGGACAGAGGCTCCATTCCTCGCGGCGTTCGCGGAGGGCATCCCACCGGAGATGGATGCCGCAGCCACCCTCGGTCGCCGTGATCGTCGTCTCGGCCGGGTACCGATGTGTTGCGCCGTCGAGGGCGTCGATCTCCTCGGAGCCCGTCGTCCGGTACCGGTAGACGCCGAGTTCGATGGTGGCCGGTGTCGGCGCCGGGGGCGCCGATGTGGTCGTCGTCGGGTCGGCGATCGTCGGCGTGGCCCCCGTGACCCGCGTGGTCGTGGCGGGCGTCGCGTCGGTTCCGGCGGTGGTCGGTGTGGTCATCGTCGCGGCACGGAAGTCCTCGACGACTTCCGTGATCGGCACGGCACGAGCCTGGTCGCGCAGCACGACGAAGCGAACGAACACCACCGCGACCACGACCGTCGTCAGGACGAGGCCTGCGATGAGCCACCATCGCCGACGCAGTGCACCCGACGTCGTCACCAGCATCGAGGGTAACGGCGGCAACGCGCTCGGGAGGGCGGCTCGCCGGCGCGCGACACTGAGCGTCGATGATCGGTGACCGAACCAAGATCCGGTCGGGGCCGCCACCGGCCTGGCTGGTCGAGCACACCGGCCGCAACCTGCACGAAGTCGGGCCGTCGCCGGCCACGATGGCGGAGTGGTCGGCGGCCGGGCTCACCCTGCCCGACCTCGCCGCGATGCGGCGGTACCGGGTCGCCCGCATCCGCGAGCAGCTCGCCGCCCACGATTGTGACGGGGCGCTGCTGTACGACCCGCTCAACATCCGTTACGCGACCGACTCGACGAACATGTCGGTCTGGACGATGCACAACGCCGTGCGGTTCGCTTTCGTGGCGACCGATGGGCCGCTCGTGATGTTCGAGTACTCGAACGGCGAGTTCCTGTCGTTGCACAACGACGTGGTCGACGAGATCCGTCCGGCGCGCTCGCTGCACCCGTTTTACGTCGGCGATCGCGTCGACGAGATCGCCGCGGTCTGGGCCGACGAGATCGTCGAGCTGATCGACGGCTCGGCGCGTTCGGGCGGCCGGCGGCTGGCGATCGACGTGCTCGGTCTCGATGCGATCCGCGCGCTCGAGGCGCGCGGGGTCGAGCTGGTCTCGGGCCAGCGGCTGATGGAGAACGCGAGGGTGGTGAAGTCGTCCGACGAGATCCTCGCGATGCGGCTCGCGTGCTTCTCGTGCGATCGGGTGATCGCCGAGATGCGGGCCGCGCTCCGCCCCGGGATGACCGAGGTCGAGCTGTGGTCGATGCTCCACGTGGGCAACTGGGAGCGGTTCGGCGAGTGGGTCGAGACGCGGCTGCTGTCGTCCGGCCCGCGGACCAACCCGTGGTACCAGGAGGCGAGTGCGAAGCTCATCGAGGACGGCGAGCTGGTGGCGTTCGACACCGACCTCGTCGGCGCCTACGGGATGTGCGTCGACGTGAGCCGGACGTGGTTGTGTGGCGGCGGCACTCCGTCCGCCGATCAGCGGGACCTGTTCGCTCGCGCCGTCGACAGCATCGAGTCGAACATCCCGCTGTTCGTGCCGGGAGCGACGTACCGCGAGATCACCGAGCGCTTGCGCTATCCGCCCGTGGACGAGTTCAACGGGTACACGGTCCTCGCCCACGGCGTCGGCCTGTGCGACGAGTACCCGTCGCTCTACACCCGCGAGCAGTGGGAGGTCGCTGGCTTCGAGGGTGTGGTCGAGGCCGGCAACGTGATCTCGGTCGAGTCGTTCGTCGGTCGGCGCTCGGGAGGCGAGGGGGTCAAGCTCGAACAGCAGATCCTGGTGACCGAGTCGGGGCCCGAGCTGCTCAGCCTCGACCCGCTGTCGCTCTGAACGGACCGACGTCCGGGTGGGCCCGCGCACGGACGTGCGGTGGGCGAGCGTCGAAGCGGCGGCGCCAGACCGCCGGTGCGGAGACCGCGAGCTCAGAAGGTGCAACCGACTCGGCTCGACCGGTCGGCGGCCGCGCACCGACGTGCGGTGGGCGAGCGTCGAAGCGGCGGCGCCAGACCGCCGGTGCGGAGACCGCGAGCTCGGAAGGTGCAACCGACCCGGCTCGACCGGTCGGCGAAGCCCGGATCAGCCGTACAGACCGAGGAGGCGACCGGAGAGGAGGAGCGCCGCGATCACCATGACGATGCGGATGAACGGCTCGCCACCCTTCACCGCCGCGTGCGCCCCGATCCACGCGCCCGCGGTCAGGCCCACCGCGAGGATCACCGCCGGCAGCCACTCGACCTTGCCCTGGGCGATGAAGACCGGCAGCGCCACCGCCGTCACGACCAGGTTGACGACGACCTTGATGTTGTTGGCGGTGATCAGGTCGTAGCCGGCGCGCGTCAGCGCGGCGAGCATCACGAGTCCCACGCCGGCCTGCACGGCGCCGCCGTAGACGCCGACGCCGAGGAAGACGGTCGCGGTGAGTGGCGTGCTCCAAGCCCGTGCGTCGGTGCGGACCCTCGGCGGGCGGATCGAGAGGAAGATGATCGGAAGCATCAGCAGGCCGAAGACCCGCTCGAACGTCTCGTCGGTCAGCCGCGTGATCAGCAGCGAGCCGACGAGCGATCCGACGACCACGGGCGCCAGCACCGGGATCGCCTGGCCCAGCCCCCGCACCCCCAAGCGGCGGAACGCCGCGGCGGCCGCTGCGTTCGACGTCAGGATGCCGACGCGGTTCGAGGCGTTCGCGTTGTTGCCAGGCACGCCGGCGAGCACGAGCAGCGGCACGGTCAGCGTCGACCCGCCGCCGGCCACCGCGTTGATCGCGCCGGCGGCCGTGCCGCCGAGGATCAGCAGCAACGCCTCCCACCACTCCACGTGCCGATCCTGACAGACCGGGTCGTATCGTCGGCGGGATGTTCATCAGCGGTGAGTGGCGAGATGCACGCAGCGGTGGGTCGTTCGAGGTGGAGGATCCGGCGACCGGCGAGGTGATCGCGAGCGTGCCCGACGGCGGCGCCGACGATGCCCGCGCCGCTGTGGCGGCGGCCCACGATGCGTTCAAGGGCTGGTCGACGAGCACAGCGGCGGCGCGGGCCGACCTGCTGTACCGCGCCTGGCAGCTGATGACCGACCGCAGCGAGGCGCTGGCCGAGCTGATGACCCGCGAGCAGGGCAAGCCGTTGAAGGCGAGCCGGGCCGAGGTGAAGTACGCCGCCGACTTCCTCCGCTTCTACGCCGAGGAGGCGACGCGCGTCACCGGCGAGTGGCTGCCCTCGGCGCGGCCGGACCAGCGCTTCCTCGTGCTGCGCCAGCCGGTCGGCGTCGTGGCGATGATCACGCCGTGGAACTACCCGGTCTCGATGCTGACCCGGAAGATGGCGCCGGCGCTGGCCGCCGGCTGCACGCTCGTCCTGAAGGCCGCCGAGGCGACGCCGCTGTGTGCACGCGCGGTGTTCGAGATCTTCGAGGAGGCCGGCACGCCGCCCGGCGTCGTCAACCTGGTGACCGCGCTCGACCCGAAGCCGATCGGCGAGGTCTTCACCACCGACCCGCACGTCGCCAAGCTGACGTTCACCGGCTCGACCGCCGTCGGGCGCCACCTCGCCGGCGTCGCGGCCGGCAACCTGAAGCGGGTGTCGGTCGAGCTCGGCGGGCACGCTCCGTTCGTCGTGTTCCCCGACGCCGACCCGGTGCGCGCCGCCAAGGGTGCGGCGGCACTCAAGTTCCTCAACGCAGGGCAGGCGTGCATCTCACCGAACCGGATGTACGTCCACGAGCAGCACGAGGATGCGTTCGTGACCACGATGGTGGAGCGCGTGTCGAAGGTACGGGCCGGCAACGGGTTCGACGACGGCGTCGGCGTCGGGCCACTGGTCGACGAGGCCGCCGTCGCCAAGGTGGCCGACCAGGTCGACGACGCAGTCGGGCGCGGCGCCGACCCGCTCGTCGGCGGGCACCGGCTGGGCGACGGCGAGTTCACGCGTGGCCACTTCTACGCACCGACCCTGCTCGCCGGCGTCGGCGACGGCATGAAGATCTACCGGGAGGAGACGTTCGGCCCGGTCGCGCCGGTGATCACGTACGGCGACGTCGACGAAGTGATCGACCTGGCGAACGACACGAACTACGGGCTCGCCGCCTACGTGTACACCCGCGACTTCTCGACGGCGATCCGGGCGTTCGAGGGCCTGCGGTTCGGCATCATCGGCGTGAACGACGTCAATCCCACCGCGGCGTCGGCACCGTTCGGCGGCATGGGCGACTCGGGCATCGGTCGGGAGGGCAGTCACGACGGCATCGAGGAGTACCTCGAGACCAAGCTCGGCGGGTTCGCGTTGTAGCGAGCATCAGGCGACATCGACGAGCGGTGCCGCCGGCAACGCGACGATGGCAGCGCTGATGCGGGCCACGGCACGCTCGCGCGCCACTTCGGGGGCGCTGCGATCGGTGAGCAGCGAGACGATCGCGGGGAGCACGCCGAGGCGCATGGCGTGCTGTGCCAGTGCGGCCAGTTCGGGCTCGGATCGGTCGAGGCCGAACGTGGCGACCTGTCGGGCGATCGCGGTCGGGTCGATGCGGTTCATGTCGCTGCCTCCGTGGGGGGTGGGTGGACGACTCCGACGGTACGGATCGACTTCGATCGAGTCCAGCGATGATCTTCGAACGAGTCGATCAGGTAGGCTTATGGATGAGATGTGGTCGACCGACATCGAGATCCGGCACCTGGCTGCCTTCCTGGCGGTCTGCGAGCACCGTTCGTTCGGGCACGCCGCCCGGGCCCTCGGGTACTCGCAGGCTGCCGTGAGCCAGCAGATCGCCGGTCTCGAGCGCACGGTCGGGACCGCGCTGTTCGATCGTCCCGGTGGGCCCCGACCCGTCGACCTCACCGATGCCGGCCGGCAACTGCTCCCCTACGCCGAGTCGGTGTTCCGGCAGCTCAACGAGGCCGAGGAGGCGCTCGCCGAGGTCGCCGCCGGTGCTCGCGGCCGTCTTGCGATCGGCTCGTTCGAGAGCGTGTCGGTTGCGATCCTGCCGCGGATCGTCGCGCTGCTCACCGCCGAGCGGCCGAACCTCGAGCTTGCGCTCACCGAGCACGACAACGCCGAGGTGCTGCTCAAGATGGTCGACGAGGGCGAGCTCGACGCGACGTTCCTCCCGAACGGCGATGTGCTCGCCGGCTTCGAGCAGCGGCGCCTGATGACCGACCCGTTCGTCGCCGTCGTACCCGCCGACCACGCCGGCGACGTCGTCACGATGCGCGAGCTCGGCGACTCGCCGCTGGTCGGCCACGGCGACGGCGATTCGTGCCAGGCCCGCGTCAATGCATCGATCCTCGCCCACGGACGATCGCCGCGCTACGTCTTCCGCTCCTCCGACAACGCGGCGCTGCAGGCCATGGTGCGGTCGGGGCTGGGCATCGCCGTGATGCCGTTGCTCGCCGTCGAGACCGGCGACGACGGCGTCGCCGTGCTCCCGATCGACCCACCGATCCCGCCGCGTGAGGTGACGCTCGCATGGCGGTCACGGGCGACGGTGCCGCCGGCACTCGAGCGGTTCGTCGAGCTCGCCGAGCAGGTCTGCGACGAGTTGACCGTCGCGCAGGCCGTCTGATCCCGTCCGCCCGATCGTTCCCGGTCAGTCGAGATCCGACTCGAAGAGGCAGAACGGGTGACCGTCGGGATCGAGCATCACCCAGACGCCGGGCTGCGGCTGGTGCTCGGCGACGGTCGCGCCGGCAGCGACCGCCTCGCCGATCGCCGCGTCCAGGTCGTCGGTGGCGATGTCGAGGTGGATCATGATCTGCTGCTCGCCCACACGTGACGGCCACACGGGAGGCACGTATGCCGCGTCCTCGTGGAACGAGAGACCGTGTGACCGACCGTCGGGACGGAGCACGACCCAACCCGGCTCACTCGCCCGCCGCGGCCAGCCCAGCAGTCGTTCGTAGAACGCCGCCAGCGCCTGCGCGTCGCGCGTGGCGAGCACGGTGCCGGCGACTCGGAAGCGAGGCGTGGTCATCGTGCGGGCCGCAGCATGCCCCACATGTGCGGGCCAGGATCATCGCCGGCGCGGAGGTCCCACTCGGTGCGGACCTCGAAGCCGTGGCGGCGGTAGTAGGCGACATTCTCGACGGACTCGGTCTCGAGATAGCACGGCAGACCGGCGGCATCGGCCTGCTCGAACACGACATCCATGAGGGCCGCGCCGAGGCCCTGCCGCTGCCAGTCGGGGTGGGTGGCGAGCATGTTGAGGTACCAGTGCGGCTCCGGCGGGGTGTTCGCCTCGAGCGCGGCGCGGATCGCTCCGAACCGTTCGAGCCGCCAGGGCGGATGCTCGACGGCGGGCGCCTCGACGTCGACCTCCGGGCGGCCGGGCGGCACCCAGCCCGCCATCGCGACCCCGTCCTCGGTGCACCACAGCGAGCCGGTCGCCTGCCACCGACGGCACATGAACTCGACGAGGCCCGGCTGCAGTTCGAAGTACTCGTCGTCGGGGAAGAACCACCGCATCACCGGGTCGTGGGCGAACGCGAGCGTCGCGGTCCGCGTCAACCGGGCGATGTCGGACTCGCTCGCCAGCCGCACCACCACGACGTTACAGGGGGTGTCTGACACCTTCTGTAACGGTTCTACAGGCGTTCGATGATGGTCACGTTGGCCTGGCCGCCGCCTTCGCACATCGTCTGGAGGCCGTAGCGGCCGCCGGTGCGCTCGAGCTCGTTCAGCAGCGTCGTCATCAGCCGCGCGCCGGTGGCGCCCAGCGGGTGGCCGAGCGCAATTGCGCCGCCGTTGACGTTGATCTGCTCGTGCTCGAAGTCGGTCTCGCGCAGCCACGCCATCGGCACCGGCGCAAACGCCTCGTTGATCTCGACGAGGTCGATGTCGCTGGCTTTCATGCCGGTCTTGGCCAGCGCCCGATGCGTGGCGGGAATCGGCGCCGACAGCATCATGATCGGGTCGTCGGCGAGGACCGACATGTGATGGATCCGGGCCCGCGGCGTGAGCCCGTGCTCGTCGACGGCACGCTCGTTGGCGATCAGCATCGCCGCCGAGCCGTCGGAGATCTGGCTGGCGACCGCCGCGGTCAGCTTGCCGTCGGGCGTCAGCGTCGGCAGCGAGCGGATCTTGTCGAGGTCGGGCTCGCGCGGGCCCTCGTCGCGGTCGAGGCCGTCGAGCGGCACGATCTCGTTGTCGAACCGGCCCTCGGCCTGCGCCCGCAACGCCCGCTCGTGGGACTCGACGGCGAACGCCTCCATCTCCTTGCGCGTGAGGTCCCACTTGTCGACCATCATCTCGGCGCCGCGGAACTGAGTGACGTCACCGGTGCCGTACCGCGTCGTCCAGCCGGTCGAGCCGGTGAACGGATCGAAGTCCTCGGGCTGGCCGATCGTGAACGACGACGTGATCGGCACCATCGACATGTTCTGCACGCCGCCGGCGACGACGAGATCCATCGTGCCCGACATCACCGCCTGCGCAGCGAAGTGCACCGACTGCTGGGCCGAGCCGCACTGCCGGTCGATCGTCACGCCGGGGACGTGCTCGGGCAACCCGGCGGCGAGCCAGCACGTGCGAGCGATGCAACCGGCCTGCACGCCGATCGAGTCGACGTTGCCGAACACACAGTCGTCGACCGCGTTGGGGTCGACGCCGCTGCGCTCGATCAGCGACTTGATCGCGTGCCCACCGATGTCGGCGGGATGGATCTGGGAGAGACCGCCGCCCCGGCGACCCACGGGAGTGCGGACGGCATCGACGATGAACGCTTCGGACATGGCCGCGACGCTACGCCGCGGCGGGGCGCCGGCGAGACCCGTGGCACCGCCGATCCCTCGCGGGCCGATGATCGGCAGCCGGGTAGGTTTCCCGCAGCAGTCGACAGCTGGCGCGGCCTGCGCGGCGGCCCGCACGTCGCCAGCTTGCTGCAGCGAGCGCTGGGACGAGACGTCGCTCGCGAGCCGAGCAACGGCGCTCGACGTTGGACGACCGGTCTGACCAGGCACGTTGCGGGCCAAGGCCCAGTGCGCTCGGGACCTTCGGCCCTCATCAATTGCTCCCGCAACGATCATCATGGCAACCGGGCGCCGGTCATCCTCGAGGCGTTGACCGCCGGACGCCGTCGAGGGGCAAGCAGCTCGAAACGAACTGATCCCGCCCAGCGTTTCGACAACCCCGGGCGGGCCTCTCCAGGGAGGGACCCGCTCGGGGTGCTTGCGAGCGTGGGCGCGCCGCCGGGCTCATCACGGGTCCCGGGGACCTTCGCCTCTCGCCGTGCGGCGTCGCAACCGTCACGATGGCAGTGGAGAGAGGACGACCATGAAGCTGTACTCCACCTCGGACCCCACGACTCGGCCGCGGCCTGCGCGCGTGGACTACTGCTCGCGCGCCTGGGAGGACGCGATCGGCACCGGGTACCAGATCTCGCCGTCCCGCTTCGTGCTCGACATCGTCGCCCGGCAGAACCGCCGCGGCTACTGCTCGACGCACCGGCGCTGACCAGCGACGAGCCGCCCGCGCCGACGGGCGCCGACGGAACGCGGCACCACCCGTGACGTATTGACATCAGTCGATCCGTTGCTACGATCATATCGATGATCATCGATGCGAAGGACCGACCGTGTCGTGGCTGACCGACCTCCTCGGGCGGGTGGGCGATGACGTACTCGGCACCTTCCGCAACGTCTGGCCCTTCCTGGCGATCGCCGTGGTGGTCGCCGCCGCGGTGCCGGTCTACGTAGGGCTCGATCGCGTCTCGGTGCTGCTGCGTCGCAAGTGGTGGCTGGCGACGTTCGGTGCGGTGGCGCTGGCGACGCTCACCCCGTTCTGCTCGTGCGGCACCACCGCCGTGCTGCTCGGGATGATCGCCTCGTCGTCGCCGTGGGCGCCGCTGGTGGCGTTCATGGTGTCGTCGCCGCTGACCAGTCCGTCCGAGCTCGTGTTCTCCGCCGGGCTCTTCGGGTGGTCGTTCGCCCTCGTGTTCTTCGTCGGCACCATCGTGCTCGGTGTCGGCGCCGGTCTGGTGGCCCACGCCATCGAGCGGACGGGCTGGCTGGCGGGCCAAGCGCGGGTGCAGCCGGAGGCCGGGTCGTGTTCGACGGACGGCGCCCGCCCGCCGGCTACCCACTCGGTCGGCGCGGCGGTGGCGAACACCGTGCCGGCTGCGCCGTGGCACGAGCGCCTGAGGCTTCCCGACTACGGACGTGAGGTGTGGACACTCGGCCGCCGGCTGCTCGTGTTCTTCTTCGCCTACACCGCGATCGGCTACCTGATGATCGAGGCGATCCCGACCGCCTGGCTGACCGACCACCTCGGCGGCGACTCCCCGCTCGCCGTGCCGCTCGCCGCGCTGCTCGGCATCCCCGTGTACCTCAACACCGAAGGCTCACTCCCCCTCGTCGCCACACTCGTCGACGGCGGCATGGGACCTGGCCCGGCGCTGGCGTTCATCGTGACCGGCGCCGGCACGAGCGTCGGCGCGATCACCGGCCTGTTCGTGATCGCCCGGGCGCGGGTCGTCGCACTCGTGGTCGCGCTGTTGATCGTCGGCGCGGTCCTGCTCGGCTGGACCGGCCAGCTGCTGCTGTAGCCAGCCGATTCGCAGAATCCCGACCGGGATCGCGCCGGCGAGCCAGTAGGTTGAGTGGTGACATACCGTTCACGGGGCTGACTGGTTTCGACATCAGAACTGTTGGGCGGGTTTGCGACCCGAGTTGCTCAGACTCGCTAAACGGGGCAACCCAAAGAATTGCCGATGAGCAGTTCACTCTCGCCGCCTGATCCTCAGGTGAGCGCAGAGTCATCGTGAGCAGAAATGCCGCACGGGGCCAGTCAGCTACAGCCCGGCAACAGAAGTAGCCGATGACGGCGGGAAAGACCGCTGACGGCGAGAAAGACCGCTGACTCCCGGGAAAGCTCGGGCGTTGATCGCAAGATCAGCTGACCCGCCAGCGAGCCAGCGTCAGGCTCAGCGCCGGGAATGGTCGTAGCGGATCCGTTCACGGACTGGTGGACGGGGGTTCGATTCCCCCCAGCTCCACGAAAAGCGCCATCTACCAGGGTAGATGCCGCGGATAGACGGAGGCTCGTACCCCGAATCCAGGCCCAAGCCGGTCGCGCTCGTCGATGAGCTGATCGACGCCTTGCTGCGGAGGGATCCGATCCGGCGTCGGGGATCGACGATGCGGACCGTGATCGATCGCCCGTGCAAGGACGCCGACCGAGCCAGATCGAGTGGCAGCAAGGACGACGGACACGACCGATGTCGACGAGTAGGCTCCGCGGGTGGTGCAACGTTGTCGCACCTCCCGTGCGTTGAGGTTCGCGGGTGTCGGGCTCGCGATGGTCGGGTTGGTCGCGTGCGGCGACACCGGTCCGCTCAGCTCCGGGGATGCAGTCGACGCGGCGACCTACGAGGCAGTGATCGATCGGTTCATGCCGCCGCCCCGGAGTTCGGGATCGACGCAGGTCGTCTACGTGGCCGGCGTCGGCGGGGCCACGTTGTCGTTGGACGATCAGGTCAAGATCATCGACAGCTTCGAGGCGGAGTACGACGTGCGCTTCGTCGACGACTTCGACGCGGCGGTGGACCCCGATCTCGATGGCGCTCCGCCACGTGACGACGGTGTGCTGATCGGCGTTGGCAAGATCACCGACGCCCCACCTCATACCGTTCGCGTCGAGGTCTACGTCGCTGCCGATGAGATCGATGCACAACTGGTGACGGTTGTTCACCAGGCGGGCGTCTGGGTGATCGATGCCGTCGAGCCGGTCGAACCCGAGGTACTCGTCGGCGATGAGTGAGGCGACGGCTCACAGGGGTGCCGACCCCGCCAATTCCGATCGACTGCGAACTCGTCTGCGCCAGCCGGCTGGATTCGTTCGGAGCTGGTTTCTCGGTCCTGCGCGACTCTCCCGGCTGACCATCACCCACTGCGCGCACAGCGCAGCCGAAGCCTTCTTCACGGTGTCGATGGCCGGATCGATCTTCTTCAGCGTGTCCGCCGAGGCTGCCCGCCCACGCGTGCTGCTCTTCCTCGTGCTGACGCTCGCGCCGTTCCTGGTGATGGCGCCCCTGGTCGGCCCGGTCGTCGATCGTGTCCGCGGTGGGCTGGCGACCACCATGGTTGCCACGTTCATGCTTCGGGCCGCACTGGCGTGGTTGTTGGCCGAGCACCTGCGGACGCTGCTCCTGTTCCCGCTCGCGTTCGGCGTGCTCGTCGTCGCGAAGACCTACACCGTCTCGCGCAACGCGCTCCTACCGTCGCTGGTCGACGATCAGCAGGATCTGGTGTCGGCGAACGCTCGTCTCTCACGCAGTGCCACGATCGCGGGCGCGGTCGCGGCCGGCATGGCCGTGTGGCTGTATTCGGTGTCCTCAGGAGTGTGGACGCTGCGCATCGGCGCGCTGGTCTACGTGTTCGGGGCGCTGGCAGCGTGGCGGGTGCGATCGGTCGCACGCCCGATCGCACCGATCGACCCGAGCGCCCTCCTCGAACTCGCCCGCCCGGACGTGTCGGGAGCGGTCTGGGACATGATGGTGCTGCGAGCCGCCATCGGATTCGCCCTGTTCCAGTTCGGGTTCTCACTGCGATCCGATGGAGAGCCGACCTGGGTCTTCGGCTCACTGATCCTCGCGAACGGTGTCGGCGCGTTCGTCGGCACCCTGATCGCGCCGTTGATGCGCCGGCGTCTCACGGAGCGGTCGATGTTCACAGTTGCACTCATCGGCCCCGCGATCATGACCGCGATCTGCGGTGTGGCGTTCAACCGCATCACGCTCGTGCTGACGGTCTTGGTGCTCGGGGTGGCGGTGAGCGTCGGCCGGCGGGCGCTCGACGCGACGATCCAGACGAAAGCGCCAGGTGCCCGCCGCGGCCAGGTCTATGCCAGCCTGGAGACGCGTCTCGAACTGGCTTGGGTCGCCGCCGCGTGTCTTGCGGTTGCAGTACGTGTTGCGACGTGGGTCGGCGTGCTGGCGCTGGCGGGGTTCTTGGCCTTCGTCACGCTGTTGCACCTCCGGCGACGAAGGGGACTCAGCATCCTCCGCCCGGTCGTGGCCACACCATTGGCCGAACGCCTGCTGATGAGGGCCGACACGCTCGCCGACCATGGCTTCTACGACGAGGCGATCGTGGTCGCGCGGGCAGCAGCCGAGGCGGCCGAGTCCCGCCACCGGCAAGAGCCGCTCGATCGGAGCGATTCGACCGACTCGTCCAGCGAGTCCGACCTTCGCTCCGCCGCGGCCGCCTCGATCGAGCGTGCCCGCCGCCGGATCGATCCCACGCCCCCGTGATCGTGCTGCAGGCTCCGACCCACCTGCCGGCCGGCCCGAATCTGCTCACGAACGACACCGGTGCTCGGACGGAAAGAGGACGGACGGAACGGCGAAAGGACGGGAAACACTGGTCGCCAACGGCTACTCGGAACGCACCCTGACCAGGGACGCAATGCCGTGATCAGGCGCAACGCGACCGGACGAACGGTGGTTCGGTGCCCCAGCTCCACGAAGAGTGCCATCTACCAGGCGTTCTTCGGAGCAACTGCTCGCGTCCCGCAACGTCGAGTGTCCGGTCGACCTCGCGCGGACGGGATCTGCAGCCCCGTCACTTCCCGGCGGTGATCGCGAACCCCTTGAGGAACGTCTTCTGCAGCAGCACGAACACGAGCGTCGGGGGGATCGAGGCCAGCACGGCGCCGAGCATCAAGGGGCCGTAGGAGAGCCCTCCACCGATGTTCTGCAAAGCACCAAGCCCGATCTGCACGGTCTGCGAGTCATCTTCTCGAATGATGAGGCTGGGCCAGAGGTACATGTTCCACGAGTACAGGAACTGGATGACGGCGAGGGCACCGAAGACGTTCCACGACAACGGGAGCAAGACGGACCAGAGGAATCGGAGCGGCCCGGCGCCGTCGACCCGTGCGGCCTCTGAGAGCTCGGCGGGGATCGACAAGAAGTGCTGGCGGAAGAGGAACGCCCCGGTCGCCGAGGCCAGGAACGGCACGGTGATCGCGAGCATCGAGTTGGTCCAACCGAAGCCCGAGACGATCTCGAACAGGGCGAGGATCGAGATCTCCGTGGGCATCATCAACGTGACCAGCACGAACCAGAACACCGGGCCCTTGAGGTTGAACTTGAAGTAGACGAAGGCCAAGCCTGCGAGGACCGCGGTCACCGACTTCCCTGCCGCGATGACCACCGACTGGATCGTCGACGTCCGCATGTAGAGGCCGATGTCGCGTTGGTTCCAGACCGTGTCGAAGTTGTCCCGTAGCGCACTCCCCGGCGACAGCTGGTGGGAGAAGTATTCTTGGTTGGTCTGGGTGCCCACCAGCATCGCGTAGGCCAGTGGGAAGCCGATCACCGCGACGATGGCGATCAGGATGACGTGTGTGTACCAGTGGGCTTGTTGCCCGGGCGCACCCTTGCGGCGACGTTTCGGCGGAGCGACATCGGAGGTCACCGTCGAGCTGCCGGATCGTGCAGCGGCGTTCGTCTCAGCCATAGCTCACCCGCCTTCCGGTCGATCGGAACTGCCACATCGTCAGCGCGACGACACCGGCGAACAGGAGCATCGACTGTGCCGAGCCCCGCCCGAGGTCACCGCCGGTGTTGAACACCTGGATGATCTCGTACATCGCGACGTTCGTCTCGCCGGCGGGGCCGCCCTTGGTGAGGAAGTCGATCGTCCCGTACGTCTCGAAGAACGCGTAGGTGAGGTTGGTGACGATCAGGAAGAAGGTGATCGGCGACAGCGCCGGGATGATGACGTAGCGGAAGCGCTGCCACGCCGTGGCGCCGTCGATCATCGCTGCTTCGACCTGGTCGGGCGGGATCGTCTGCAGCCCGGCGACGTAGAACAACAGGTTGTAGCCGAGCGTCTTCCAGATGCTGGCCATGATGACGACCCCTTGCGCGAGCACCGCGCTCGTGCGGTAGTCGGCGAGCCCGGTGTCGAGCAGGGAGGTGGTCCAATGGTCGATGATGCCGGTGTTGGCGTCGAACATGACGAAGAACAAGATGCCGGCGATCGGCGGGCTGACTGCGTACGGCCAGATGAGCAGGGTGCGATAGACCGATGCGCCGCGGATCGGTTGGTACGAGATGAAGGCGATGCCCAGTGCGATGGCGAGCCCGCCGACCACCGTGCCGACCGAGATGATCATCGTGACGACGTACACCTGGCGGTAGTCGTCGGTGAAGACGAACGCCAACGCGCTCAGCAACGCCACCGTGCTGACCGAGGCGGCAAAGGAGCGGGCGCTGCGGTTCATCCGCGTGCCCTGGCGGTCGAGCAGCAGGCCGGCGAGGATGCCGGCGATGCCCAGTCCCGCGAGCACCAGCGCCAGCCACGGCCGCGACGGACCGATCAGTTCGGTGAAGTTGAACGTGCACCGGTCGACACGCCTCGGGTTGGAGAGGCGAGCCAGCTTCGTCGAGTACCGGATCGTGCGCAGCGCCGGCCAGTAGAGGAAGACGACCAACACCGCCAGCGTCGGCGAGAGCAGCACCCATGGCATCCACCAACTTCGCCACACGCTGTGGCTGGCTTCGCTCCCCGTCTCCTTCGGCGGCGCGAGGACGGCCCGAGCGGCCGCGAATCCCGCCGCCGCACCGAGCGCCATCAGGAACAGGCCGAAGACGAAGTCCTTGGTCTCGTACTCGTCGCTGAAGGTGCAGAAGTCCAACGGAGCGCTCACCGCCAGCGCACCGAGACCTCCGCCCAGCGCGCCGCCGAGCAGTCGCAGCGGCATCGCGCGCGACCCGACTCGCGACAAACCCGCTGCACCGACAGCGGCGGCAACGAGGAGGGCGACGAGTGCGAGCGGAGGCACGAGATGGAGCCGATACCGACGGGCCGGGGAGCCGAACAGCTCCCCGGCCCGTCGATTCGGCCGAAGGTGTCAGCCGTCGCCGAAGAGCAAGTTGTACTCGTCGAGGAGCATCTGGGCGTCCTCCTGGGCGCTGGCCAGCCGTTCGGCCGGATCATCGCCGTTGACGAGCACCGATTCGATCGCCTCGGTGATCACGTCGCGGATGGCGACGAAGTTGCCGATCAGCGCCCCGGTCGTGGCCGGCGTGTCGGGCGACGCCGCCAGCTGCTCGCTGGCGATCCGCTGGTTGGGGTTCGCCTCGTACCAGCCTTCGGCCTCGAGGGCCGAGATCGCACCTTCGGTGATCGGGATGTACCCGGTCGTCTGGTGCCACGACGCCGCATTCTCGGGGTTCGACACGAAGTTCACCCAGGCGATCGCGCCGTCCTGGGTCGTCTCGTCGAGGCCGTTGATCACCCAGTTGGTGGCGCCGCCGATGAGGGCGCCGCCGCCGGTGGCCTCAGCGTTGCGGGGCAGGAAGGCAGCCTCGACGTCGAAGCCGCCGTTGACACCTTCGTCGGTGAGGGCGGTGGTGTCCGACGACGAGTACAGCAGGAACGGGACGTTCTGGGCTGCGAACAAGTCGTACGTGCCGCCCCAGTCGCGCTGGGTACCCGTGTAGGTGTAGTACCCCTGGTCGGCCATGCCCTTCCACCAGGTGACGTAATCGACCATGGCGTCAGAATCGATGAACACTTCGTCGGCGCGGTCGGAGCGGCCGTTGTCGTTGTTGGCCAGCAGCGCGCCCTGGAGGGCCATGTCCTGCTCGACGAACCAGCTGTGGTTCGGCCAGGTCACACACGAATCCGTGGCGGCATCAGACGCCATGAATGCGGCGCACGCCGCCTCGAGCTCCTGCCACGTGGTGGGCGTGCCCTCGACACCGGCGGCGTCGAGCAACGTCCGGTTCAAGAACATGATCGCCGACGACGTGTTCCACGGCATCGAGGTGTACGAGCCGTCGAGCTGGTAGTAGGTCGCTGCGGAGGCCACGACATCATCGAGGACGACGGGCACCCCGGCCACCTCGGTTCGGCCGGCGATGATCTCCTCCAGGTCGGCGAACACGGGCTCACCATCGTTGCTGATCGCGTCACGCGCTTCCTGCGTCGCCGCCTCGAAGAAGTGGACAACCCCCGGGGGCTCACCCGTGTTGATCGCCTGGATGGCGGCTTCGAAGGCGTCGTTGTAGCTGGCGAAGCCGGTGATCTCGACGGTGTAACCGTCGACCTGCTCGTTGAACGCCGCCGCGACGTCGTTGGTCCAGTCGAGGCGGTAGTCCTCGAACGCGATCCACACGGGGATCACGATGTCGTCGCCGGCCGCTGGTTCGTCGGCTGCCGGTTCGTCGGCTGCCGGTTCGTCGGCTGCCGGTTCGTCAGCGGCTGGCTCGTCGTCTGCCGCTTCGTCGGCTACCGACTCGTCAGCATCGTCAGCATCGTCCTCGTCGTCGCCGCCACAGGCGGCGAACACCACGGCAGCGGACACTGCGAATGCCACGAGGCGTTGGCTCCGTCGTCGTTCACGCATGGGAGTTCCCTTTCACGTGGGGTTATCGGGCGGTTCCACTCATCTGAGGGGCCCGAGCACGGAGCCTAGACGCGCCCGAGTGATCGCACGAGCGACGAGGCCGAGCAAGCTCGGACAGCGGACCCTCGCCACAGACGACGCAGAGCGCGCCGACGAGGCACGAGGGGACCCCAGGAGGCGGCACAGCGAACGGACACCGAGTGGGTGCGGGCCAACTGCGTTCGACGTGCTGCCTCGCCGCCGGCGCTCACCCGGGCCGCGACCGGGGGCGGGTCGTCGGCGTCACGCCACCATCGCCGGGGTCGGCCCGACCGGGGCCACGAAGCCGTCCGGCTTGACGGCCAGCACCGAGCACTGGACCGAACGCAGGATCGTCTCCGCGAGGTTGCCGATGATCACGCCGCTGATCCCGGTCCTCGCCACCGTGCCCATCACGATCAGCTCGGTGCTGAGGCCGTGGGCCAGCTCCGGCAGCACCTCGCCGGCGTGACCCTCGACCAGGTGCACCTCGGCTCCGGACTCGGCGACGTCGTGTCGTTCGAGCAGTGAACCGAGTCGCTCGCCGTGCACTGCGTCGGCCGACGCGGCCAGAACGTCCGCCACCTCGTGCGACGGGCGAACATGCGGCGAGGACCGTACGGCGCGCTCACCGGTTCGTTCCAGCGCGTGGCCCACGTGCAACTCCCCGTGATCGCCGCCCGCGAGCGACGCTGCCAGCGCCAGCACGCGACCGTTCAGGCCGTCCCGCGCCGGATCGTCCGAGTCCGGGTCGACCAGCGCCAGGATGCGGGACGCGCCGGGCTGTGGTGGGCGCATCACCCAGACCGCTGCCGGGCACTTCCGCAGCAGCTGCAAGACACCGTTCGGGCAATCCGGCGCTCCCGGGCCGTCGGCACTCGGGCCGCCCACGATCACCAGATCGTTGTCGTGCTCCAGCACGTGCCGGATCACTTCGATGCACGGCTGGCCCACCAGCACCTTGACCTCGGCGCCGTCGGCGACCGGGGTGTCTGCCATGAGTCGGTGCAGCCGCTCAGACCGTTGCCGCACGAGTTCGGAGTGAGCATCGACCGTTCCACGCCGCACCATCGCGAACCGCCGCAGTCGGCCGACGGGCTCGACGACGTCGAGGATCGTCAACCGGGCGCGACTCGTCTCGGCGAGCTCGGCCGCAGCGCGCAACATGGCCGGTTCGAGGTGTCCTGGTGACGCCGCCACCAGGATGCGCTTGAAGCGGTCCATCACCGCTGCGTCCGTCCTGTCGCCTTCCGCGCGACGCAGTTGTTGTTGGGCAAGGGCCGGAAGGTCCTCCCACCGCTGCTCAGGTCGGGGCAGGGGCGGAGGGCCCGCAGCAGCGCCAGCTGTTCGCGGCGTGTCCGGCGCTCTTCCCACCAGGTCGCGGTCCGGCCCGTTGTTGCGGTGCGGCGCCGCCCTTTCGGAAGCGGGGGTGCGGCCGACATGTCAGGGCTCCTGTCCGTTCGTCGAGTCCAGTGACTACTACGAAGGTCTCTCCCACCCGGAGGCCAGCGTGCCGGGCCGATGGCCGTGCTGACGGCATCGCTGTAGCGGGATACTCCCCTTGTGCGACGAGCTTAACATGACATTTATGTCGTTGTCGAGACCTGATGCCCCGAAATCCGTGACATTCGCGACGTACGATGGCGGCGATGAGCGAGTCGGTAGAGAGCGAGGCCCAGCATCGACCCTGGACCTTCCTGACGAGCCACGCCCGGGTGCTCTTGATCATCTCGCAGAACCCGGATACTCGGTCCCGAGACATCGCCGCGCTGGCGGGCATCACCGAGCGATCCACTCAGCGGATCGTGGCCGACCTCGAGGCCGCCGGCTATCTGAGCCACGAGCGAATCGGCCGTCGCAACCACTACCGGGTGAGCCGCAGAGCTCCCCTCCGCCACCCCCACGAGCAAGGCGTCGAGATCGGTGCGCTCCTCGAGCTGTTCACCGAGCTCGGCACGGGCGCCTGAGCGTCTCGTCCCGGCGTAGCGTCACCGCATTCTGAGTCGGCGGGCGACGGGGTCCGCAGCACGTGCGAGCAGCGATCCGCCGACCGCCAGGATGAGCACGTAGGCCGCGGCGAGCGGCCCGATCTCGGCGTTCACGCCCTCAGCGACGGCGATCCCGGCGATGACGATCGAGAACTCGCCGCGTACGGTCAAGACCGTGCCGGCGCGCAGCCGGCCCGGGCGTGCGACACCCGCACGAGCTGCGCTCCACCATCCCGTCACGACCTTGGTCGCTGCCGTGACGACCGCCAGGCCGGCTGCGGCCGCGAGCACGCCGGGGAGCTCGGCAGGGTCGATCTGCAACCCGAAGAACGCGAAGAACATCGCGGCGAACAGATCCCGCAACGGTACGAGGAGCTCGCGAGCAGAGTGCTCGGCGGGTCCCGAGAGAGCGATCCCGACCAGGAACGCCCCCACCGCCGCCGACGCCTGCAGATGTTCGGCGACCCCCGCGACGAGCAGCGCCACACCGACCAGCGTCAACAGCAACGTCTCCCGGGAATGGGTGAACATCATTGCGCTCACTCGCGGCCCGAACCTCACGGCGGCGAACAACGTGACGGTGACGGCGACGACTGCGGCGACGACCTCGAGCCCGATCTCCCACGCACCGCCACCGATCAGCAAACCCGCCATCAAGGGCAGGTAGAAGGCCATCACCAGGTCCTCGATCACCAGGATCGACAACACGACGGGCGTCTCCCGGTTACCGGTGTTCCCGAGATCGTCGAGCACCTTGGCGATGATCCCCGACGACGAGATGTAGGTGATCCCGCCCAGCAGCAGGGCGCCGTTGAGCCCCCAGCCGAGCAGAGCACCGACGGCGACGCCGGGCGTGAAGTTCAGGACGAGGTCGAACGCCCCGGCGCGACTGTTGCGGCGAAGGGCGCCCGTCAACGCGGAGCCGGAGTACTCCAACCCGAGCAGCAACAGCAGCAGGATCACCCCGATCTGCGCCGCCGACTCGATGAACTCACGGGCCGTCACCAGCTCGACGACACCGCCTTCGCCCACCATCAACCCCGCCACCAGGTACAGCGGGATCGCCGGCAACCCGAACCGGCCCGCGAGCCGACCCAGCACCGCAAGACCGATCAGGATCCCCCCGAGCTCGACGAGCAGGGTCGCAGCACCCGGCGACGCTGCGAGCATCACGGCTCCGCCGCGGACAGCAGACCAGCGGCGGCGTCGATCCCCTCCGCCAGCCCGACCACGACCACCGTGTCACCGGCCTCCAGCACGTCGTCGGGACCAGGAGCAGGAATCGCCGTCCCGTGCCGCAACAACGCGATCACCGAGACACCGGTGCGCGTGCGCATCTCGGTCGCGCCCAACGCCTCTCCCGCGAATCGACTGCGCGACGAGACCGGCAACCAATCGATCGACAACCCCGCGATGTGCTGGCGCAGATCCTCGAATCGCTCGACGAGCGTCGCACCGCCCAGCAGATCTGCCAGCATGCGCGCCTCGTCGGGGCTCATCGCGACCGACCTGCTGACCGAGTCGGGATCCTCCACGTCGAAGACCAGCAGATCGCGACGCCCGGAATGCCGCGTGATCACCCCCACCCGCTCACCGCTCTCGCACACCAGCTCGTGCCGCAGCCCGACACCCGGAAGACTCGTCTCGATGATCTCGGCCATCGCGCCAGTCTGCCCTGCGACGATCCCCCGCCCGGTCACGAAGGCACCGGTCCGGACGATCAACGCAGTCACAACGCCCGTCACCCACGAGGCAGTTGCCCGGCGGGACACGTCGACGAGTTCACGACGCACCATCAGAACGAAACGCTCGGCATCGGCACGCGCCCAGTGCGTCACCGCATTTGCCCGAGGACTGATTTCGGACGGACGACGTCGGGCGGAAGCAATCCGTGGTGCGGTGCACGTCTGGCCGGAGATTCGCTGTTCGACCGCTCATTCGGTATCGCCGGAACCGCACCGGCACTCATCCGGCTGTCGCCGACTCCCCATGCGGCCCACCGCATGACCGCAATCCTCGCGGCCAGCCTGCTGGGTATCAGCCGATCGTCTCGCAAGCACCCCTGGTGATTGCGCCATCGGGAGAGAAGGAAGGGCCGATCTCGCTCGTCACGGACGGGCTCGCGGAACCGACCAGGGACCCCGACTCGAAGCTTGGCCTTCGCACCGGATCACCACGAGTTCTGACAGGAGGCGGATACCGGATGGTCATGACGCAGGGGCCCGTGGCCGGTGTGCACCGCTTGGGCGCGATCGACCCACCGCAGCACCCTGAGTGCTCGAAGAGTGTTCCACCGGGACGGGCCGCCGGTCGTCTCCATGTCGAACCAGACTCGGCCGGCGTGCTTCTGCTGGACTGGCCACCGGCCGTCCCTGTGGCGCCGGCGGAGAAGTGTGTCGAGTGCGTCCTGGAACCGTTCGTCCCAGGGCGCATCGGTTGACGCGAAGTGATCGAGCCCCCGAAGGATGTCGAAGCGCCACCTGGGCGGGAATGACAAGCGAGTGACCACCTGGTCGACCACCTCGCCGGTTCGATGCGACCTGTACAAGTGGTGGGCGAGGAAGAACTCCCGTCCGCCGTCGAGTGCCGCAGCAAGGGCACTCTGCCGGCGCCGACCAACGCGCCGAGCCTCGGCGAGCGCCTCGAGAGCCGAGATCGACGTGTGGAAGGAGCTGTGTTGGTCACCGAAGCGGACGGTCTGACAGTTCCAGCCGCCGTCGGCGAGTTGGTTGTCGAGCAACCATGCGATGGCTTCGTCGACCCTGGGATCGTCCACGCCGAAGTAGCAGGCCAGCGCAACGTACATCGAGGTGATGCATGCTTCGGGCAGGTCAATGGTCACGGCCGCGGTCAGCCCGCCGTCGAAGTAGCGCGCTCCGTCCCAGAGCTTGTTGACCCCCCGGCGAGCGTCAGGATCGGTCGGGTCCAGTCCGCACCTTCGCAGGAGCAGAAGCGTGTAGGTGGTCGATGTCCACTTCGGGCCGTAGAGCCCACCGCCCCACGTGCCGTCAGGCGCTTGGAGCCCAAGGAGGCGACCGCCCCAGCCGGTGCTTGACACGGCCGCCCGGTCGCGGGTGTAGGCGTCTTGCGGCTGGTCGAGCAGGTCGCGTCGGGTCTGCCAGCGAATCGCCGCGTCGCCGTCGAGCAGCCACGGAATCTGCGCCTCGATCTCTGCCGCACGCGGCCCGGAGGACGGTGGTTCCGGCCCCATCTCGTGATTGCCTGCGACCACGACCACGTGTGTACTCGCTACTGCCCCGACCTCACCAGGGCCAAAGGGCTACCGGCGCTGCAACGTGGAACCCGGGCCGCGGCTCGGTCTTGATCGAGCGGCACCTGACCGGTGCTCGCTCCGGTACCGCTGGACAGGATCCCTCGGGCACGACGAGCCGATCTGTCGCTCCAGTCGTGGGCGCCGTCACGCCGTCGCTGGGTGGTCCGGGCAGCTCGCGTGGTAATCGGCGTCGCGGAAGTACCGGCTCCACTCGTCCTCGGTCATGTTGCGTCCGGCCACGTCGCACGCGATCTCCTTCCAGGTCTCGATGCGGAGATCCCAGAGACGCACGGCGCCATCGAGCCCACCGCTCACGAGCGCATCGCCACCGTCGGTGAAGGACAAGCTGATGCGACCGCCGTCGCTCGTGGAGTCCTGCGCGACGAATGGCCCGCCGAACGACCGCTGGGCGTCGCGGTCCCAGAGCGAGATGTGCGGGCCGACGGTCCACGCCATGAGGTGCCCGTCGTCGCTGTAGTCGATCGCAGTCGGCATGAACGCACCCTCTCCGACGTAGGGCACACCGATCTGCTCGCCCGTTGCCGGATTCCATTCCGTCACCGTGTTGTACGCAGCAGCAACCGCTTCTCCGTCGGGATCGAATGCGACGTCCCAGGCTTCCCGGACCAGATCGAGTGGCTCGCCGACAGCATCGCCGTCGCGAATCGTCCAGACCCGCGCTGGTGCTCCGCCCACGGCGAGCATCGAACCATCACGACTGAACTCGAGCGGCCCGCTGAACCCGGTCGCGAGCGTCGTCGTCCGCTGAAGCGACTCGACGTCCCACAGGTACACGTTCGCTTCGCCGTACTCGAGGGTGCTCGCCGTGGCCAGCAGGGTGCCATCAGGGCTGAAAGCGACTCCGTCGACCCAGTTGTCGTGAGCGATGGGGGCTCCGATCGGCGTGCCGTCGACCCCGGACCAGAGCCGCACCGTCTTGTCCCTGGATCCTGACGCGGCCAGCGTCCCGTCGACGCTCAGCGCGACGCTGATGACACCGTCCTCGTGGCCGATCAGTTCAGTCCTTGTGATCGGGTCGGTGGTCATGTCCCACAGCCACAGCTCGCCGCCCTGCCCTCCCGACAGCAGGCGTGCCCCGTCGTCGGAGGCGTCGACCGCGAGGACTGCGTCACGATGCTCGCCGATCGTCCGTCCGAATGATTGCCCACCGCGCAAGGACCGGAAGACGACCGAGCCGTCGACACGGCCGGCGATGAGCAGGTTCCCGTTCTCGGCGAACCGGAGTGGGCGGACACCACCGAGTACGCCATCCTCCGTCGATGTCTCTCCGGTCGAGAGATCGGTGATGGTCAAGCGTTCCTGGTCCCACGCTGCGACACGTCGCAGCTCTGGTTCGACCGCGACGCTGGCACCCGAGTGGCAACCGGTGACTTCTGCGCGATCACCGGTCGTCGCTGCGAACACCGCAACCGCTCCACACGATCCGAACTTCACGGCCACGACGTCGCCGTTCGGGCTGAAGACCGGATGCTTGAAGCTCAGGAAGTCCTCGTGCGACTCGTAGAAGGTCATGAGGTGCTCGAGCGTGGTCGCATCGAACAAGCTGATCCCGGGCATCGAGGCGACCACCACGTACCTGTCGAGCGGGTCGAATGCGACCGACAGTGTCAGGGGAGACACCTCCCCGGCCGCGAGCAGCACGCCCGTATCCGTCTCCCAGAGCCCGAGCGCTCCGTCGTTGGTCGATGCGACGACGCGTGAGCCGTCCGAGCTCACCGAGACCGAGTCGACTCGGGGCACGTCGATCGACGCCAACTCGCTACCGGTGATGACGTCCCACAGTCGGATTCGATCCATGTCGTCGACGGCGATCGTGGTGCCGTCGCGGCTCATCGACAGCTGCAGCACGACCGTCTCGTTGGACGCCTCGAACTCGGCGATCGACGATCGCGTTGCTACGTCCCACACGACGATCCGGCCGTCGTCGCCGATGGATGCCAAGGTGCCGGCGTCCGAGACAGCCGTGAGCGCTGTCACCTCGTCGGTGTGTTCGGTCCGCACGACGATGCTCTCGGTGTCGGTGACCAGGCTGGAGAACAAGGCGTTGGCCGCATCGGGGGTAGGTCGAATGTGGTACGCCTCGAGGCCCAACAGCAAGGCGAGGTCGCGCCTGCTCTCCCGGGCGAGCAGAGACTCCGCGGCCAGCCGTCGCGACTCGGCGATCTCGGCCTCGTTCGTCGCCCGTGCCGTCTCGGCCTCCGCGATGTCGCGCTGCTCGAGAGCGTCGGCTTCGGCAGCAACGGCACGGGTGGCCTCGTCGCTGGCTCGCTGCGCCTCGGCGTTCGCTCGGTCGGCTTCATCGTTGGCCCGCTCGGCTTCACGGTCGGCGCGACGCGCGTTGGCGAGTGCGATCAAGCCCGCCGACGCAGCCACGACGGCAAGCAGCACCAAGCCCGTGACCGCCACGCGCCGAAGCCGCTGTGAGTGCCTGTGGCGCCGGATGTCCTCGCCCTCGAGTTCGTCCTTGGGAATGCCGTGGATCGGCGCGGCGATGCTCGCTACGGCATCACGGAAACCCGAGTGGCGCAGATCGAGTTGCGGCTCGTCCTTGGCCCAGCGAACATCGACGAACTTGGGCTCATCCGCAAACGCTCCGCGGAGGGCGCTCGGCACGGCGGTGGATCGCTCCCAGTCGATGCCGTTGCGTTCATCGTCCCACTCGAACTCACCTTCGGTGACGACGGGAATGATGTGACCCGACGGATGCGTCTTCTTCCAGTGCTCGATCTCCCGCCCAACCCACTTCGACGACGCTGCCTCCGTCGAACAGAGGACCACGAACCACTCGGACGAGTCGAGCGCCGCGCACACCGATCCCCACAGATCGGGGGTGGCCGACAGACCGGTCTCATCGCGGAAGACGGTGAGCGCAGTTCGCCGGTTCCACGGTTTGGCCAGCCGGCGGAGACCGCGTTGCAGCGCCGGTGCGAGGCGCCCGTCCGCGGCGTGGCTGTAGGAGAGGAACGCGTCATACCGCGCACGTCGTGACGCGGGAAGACCTCGAACGTCGGGCATCGGAAGCCCCTCCATGTTCAGTGTCCCCCACCGAGGAGAGCTCACCTAGGGCTGAAGGACTCGTTCGCGGACCCGCGCCGTGGTTCCCGACTGTGGGACGGCCGCCCCTCGAGCAACCGGCCCGAGCGCCTAGCAGTTGTGGATCGTGGTGCTCCAATCGATGATGACGCGCACCTTCTGCAGCGAGTAGATCTTCGAGTAGCCGTAGCTGCCGTTCAGATAGATCTCGGTGAAGACGAAGGCGTTCTCGACCGCACCGGTGTTGTCGTAGTTGATGACGGACGTGTTCGGGCGCGTGCCGCTCTTCCACATCGTGACGTGACCGGGCTGACCACCCGTCGGGATGACGGCGACGTTCGCACCGAGCGCCTCATGGCAGGTCTGGAATCCGTTACCCCAGTTGATCGTGCGGGTCTGGCCCGGATAGACGGTGAAGTCCGCAATACGCTCGGGCTTGCTGAGCACCCCGATGTACCGGGCATTCGCCGCCGACGAGCTGGCGCTGGCGAAGTTCACGCTCAGCGACCCGGCGAGCGCTCCGATGCCGAGGAGCAGGGCGGCGATGCCGCCCATGAACAGGTTGCGCGGTCCCCTCTTGGGATAGATGCTCTCCATGATCCCTCCTCATGGGTTCTCGGGAGATGACATACGACGTTCATATGCGCGCGTCGTTGCTTCTCGATAGAGACGGAGGTCTCTTCGACCCGCGTCGACGATCACCACGAATCAAGAACGTCGCTGCATTGATCGAGCGACCGGATCGGGCACGTCGCGCAGCAACCCGAACCGTCGAGTGCCGAGCGCCCCTGCCGATCGGAGCGCCTCGTCGGCATCGGATGTGACCGGCGGGGGGAGGCATCGCACCGTCCACTCCTTCGCGAGCGTCGTCCACTCAGGCGGGTGGGTGGCCGACGGCGAGCAGGTAGCGCGGCTCCTGACCGTCCGGGAGTTGCAGCACACCGCCGACCGCTTCGTCGTCGAATGCACCGATCGGCACCGCGATGAGGCCGATCGCGACTGCCTGGAGCAGCAGGTTCTGTGCTGCGTGCCCGGCTTCGAGGTCCGCGTAGCGCGGTGCTCGGTCGCCGTACTTGGCGGCGGTTCGCGCCGGCACCACGATCACCGCGACGACCAGCGGCGCCCGTCCGACGGCCTCCTGATCGAGGGCGGCGGCCATCAGGTCGGCACGCAGATCGCGCTCGGCTGTCGACTCGGCCCGGTGACCGTCCGGGACGTACCGCATCGCCCCGCTGGACGTCATCGCATACAGCTCGAGCGGATACAGCGCACCTGCGGACGGTGCGGTGCGCCCGCCCCAGTCCGCGGTGATGCCCTGCGCGGCCCAGAGCAGCTGACCGACCTCGGCGACCGTCAGCGGGTCGGCACCGAACTCTCGGCCCGATCGCCGACGCCGCAGCGTGACCTCGAGCGGAAGCGTGCTCTCGGTCGGTGACGGGAAGTCGACCACTGACGATGGGCTCATCGAGGGTGGCACGGCATCCTCCTCTCGTTCGGTGGTGCGGCAGCCCGCGGCGGCGGGCGACGCGATCAGGGCGCCGAGTCCGCCGATCACGAACCGTCTCGTGACCCGACGGCCCGCCGGCCCCACGTCGGCGCCCGCCCGCGGCGAGTAGGGCGCACTGGCCATACCTCGATCCCCGCGCAACGCGGCGATACGGGATAGGGCCCATGGTCCCTCGCCCGACCGACGCGAGTTCGACCATGCGACTGCAACCGGACCGCCGCGCATAATGGACTCATCACGAACGACGGGGCCCGACGGCCGTCGCCCCCCGCACGTCATGGAGGAGAGAGGCATGGGCACGCAGATCGCGGCGGAGGACCTCACGTGGCTGCTGATGGATCGGCCGAACAACCTCATGCAGGTCAACGGCCTCATGGGCTTCGACGAGCTCCCGGACTTCGAGACCTTCCGCGACCTGATCATGGAGCGCATGGTCGGGAAGTACCGCATCCTGTCGCAGGTCGCGGTCGAGCGGGACGGCGTCTGGATGTGGGAGGACGATCCCGACTTCACCATCGACCGGCACGTCCGCCGGGTGGTCCTCGACGACGCCGGCATCGAAGCGGTCAACGCGTACGTCTCCGACCAGTTCTCGGTGCCGTTCGACCGGTCCCACCCGCTGTGGGAGCTGAACCTCGTCTCCGGGCCGGACGACGACGGGAAGGGCGGGTACCTGTACAGCCGGTTCCACCACGGGATCGGTGACGGCATCCGCCTGGTGCAGATGCTCATCGGGACCTGCGACCCAGCCGACGGCGCCACACCGACCGCGGTCGGACGCAACACCGCCGGCGAGCACCACCATCCGCTCGAACGCGTGCTCCACGTCGTCGAGCACGCGGTCACCGACACGCTCGACTACGTGGGTCACGCCGGTCAGGCGGCCGCCGCGGCCGGGCGGAGTCTGGTGTCGACGACGAACCCGCTGGACCTCGCGCACCACGTCGGCCACGCCCTCGACCTGGTCCGCCATCCCGTCAAGCTGATCGACGCGCTGACCGGGATCGCCTCGGTCGACAACGAGGTGGCCAACTCCTGGCGCGAGATCGGGCGGATGTTGCTGTCGGACGGCCACGACGCCGAGGCGTGGAGCGGGCACACGGGCGTCGACAAGTCGGTCGCCTGGATCGAAGGGTTCCCGCTCGACGGCATCCGCGCCGCAGCGAAGGCCCGCGACGCGACCATCAACGACGTGCTCATCGCCGCGGTCTCACTGGCGCTCACCGACTACCTCGACGAGCGCGGCGTCAGCGACGTCAGCGACCTGTCGTGGATGATGCCGGTCTCGCTGCAACCGATCGACGGCGGGCTGCCCGCCGAGCTCGGCAACCACTTCGTCGTCGTCATGCTCTCGATGCCGCTCGGCATCCGCGACCCGGGTGCGCTCGTCGACGAGCTCCACCAGCGCACGACGCGGCTCAAGCACTCCGTCGAGCCGCTCGTCGCGTTCGGCTTCCAGCGGGTCGTCGCCGAGTCACCGTCCGCCGTCGCCCGCCGTGTCACCGACTACTTCGCCGGCAAGACGATCGGTGTGTTGAGCAACGTCCCCGGCCCACGGGTCGGGTTGACGATGGCGGGCGCACCGGTGCGGTCGATCCTCGGGTGGGTCCCCACGTCGGGGGACCAGCCACTCGGCGTCTGTCTGTTCAGCTACGACGGCACGGTCAACGTCGGCGTCGCGACCGACTCCCGCATGATCCCCGACCCGTTGCACCTCGCCGAGCTCGTCGAGCGTCATCTCGGAGCGCTCGTCGACGCCCCGGAGGACAGCGCCCACTCATCTTGAGCGCCTCTGTGCTCGGTCCTGGCCTCGGAGCGACTTCGGGCGACGCGGGTCGGGTGCATCGTCGTTCGACGCCCGACCGGTCGCAGTCGTGGTCGAATCCGGCAGCCTCGTCAACGCCCGATGCGGTCCCCGACCCGGTCGCCGGCCACGACCCGGAGCGCCAGTGCTGCCGCCATGGCACCGATGATCGCACCGGCGACCGCGTCGCTGAGCCAGTGCACGCCCTGGATCGCGCTGGCCGTCGCCGTGCAGGGGATCGGCACCAGGCACCCCACGGCCCGTCGCCGCCGCCCCGACCGGTCGGCGTAGCCGGCTGCCGTGCCCCAGACAACCGTCGTGCCGAGCGCGTGCCCGGACGGGTAGCTGCGGCTGGTGTGCTCACCACGGACGTCGACCTGCGTCTCGCTCGGTCGGTCACGGTCGACGATCTCCTTCGCGACCGGCTGCACCACCAGCATCGCCACCAGGCAGATGACCACGGCGGCAACTCCGCGGCGGCCATGGCGGTGGATGAGCCAGGCCGCCGGCGCGATGCCGACGACGATGTTGGCCTCCGTGCCGGTGACGGCGCGGACCGCGCTGCCGAACGCCGGAACCGGTTGCCCGAACTGCTGGAACCACTCGATGATCGCCACCTCGCCGGGCAGTGCACCGTCGGCGACCATCACGACCACCGTCAGCGCGACGAGCAGGACCAGCGAGGCGCCCCAGATGACGGCCTGGCGTGATCGCATCGACTCCAGGATGGCCGGTGAACGGCCGCATCGACGTCGTCCCTGACGCGCCACGGTCTCGATTCGGCCGATCCCGACTCACGTGCCGTAGCCGGCCGTCATGCCAAGGCTCGTGAGCGATCCGCGTCGACGGTGCTGCCGCCGGTCAGCGGGGCGACACGGCCACGCCCTCGGTGAACCAGCTCCATGGCTTCGGGCCGACTCCGTACCGCGCCTCGACCCGCTCGATCCGGAACCCGGCGGCCGCGACGAGCTCGACCGGGCGGCGGGTGAGGTGGCAACCGCCGGCGAACAGCTTCTGGGCGGGCTCGATGCGGTGCTGCCAGCGGGCGATCCCGGCATCTGGCGACAGGCCGTGCTCGAGGAAGTGGAGGCGGCCGCCGGGCCGGAGGACGCGCCTGATCTCGGACAGTGCCTGCCCGACGTCGGGGATCGTGCACAACGTGAACGTCGACAGCGCGCCGTCGCAACTGTCGTCGTCGAGCTCGATCGACTCGCCGTGCAGCGAGACGTGCTCGACCGGGATCTCTGCGT
The DNA here is from genome assembly GCF_030065885.1 of Ilumatobacter sp. Lineage (GTDB taxonomy): Bacteria > Actinomycetota > Acidimicrobiia > Acidimicrobiales > Ilumatobacteraceae > Ilumatobacter. The sequence continues at coordinate 42,853 of NZ_JASJCS010000016.1, forward strand.
CGGCGATCCGGCGGGCGGCGAGACGCCGGGCCGTGTCGGCTGGTTCGACGGCGTAGACGAGCGTGACCTCGGGCGGGTAGGCGGGCATGTTCAGACCCGACCCGAACCCGACCTCGACGACCGTGCCGGACAAGCCGGCGGTGACCTGCGCGCGCCAGCGTGCGAGCTCGGCCGTACCGCACGCGCGGTCGACCAGCCGCGGCAACACGTGATCGCGATACAGGCCCACAGCGACACCTCCCGTCGGAGCCGATACGCGTCGGAGGCTATCCACAGGTCGCCGGCGACCCTGGTCTCGCTCGAGTGGTTAGCGTGGAGCGCAGGCCTCCCGACGAGGAGGACGCCGCATGTCGACGAACTCACCACGACTCCCACCTCGCTGGTTCATCCGGTTCGCCTGGTTCAACCATCGCCGCCTCTACCGCCTGACGCGTGGCCGCCTCGGCCTGCGGCGGCCGAAGCCCGGAGGATGGGGCATCGGCCGCCTGACCACGGTCGGTCGCCGGACCGGCCAGGAACGCAGCGTGATGTTCGGCTACTACGAGGATGGGCCGAACGTCGTCACCTTGGCGATGAACGGCTGGGGCGAGGGCGAGCCGGCCTGGTGGCTGAACTTGCAGTCCCAACCGGACGCCGAGATCGACCTGGTCGACGGCCCACGTCTCGTGACCGGCCGGGCCGCCGAGGGCGACGAGCGCGACCGCCTCTGGGCGCGATGGTGCGAGATCGACGAGAACACCGAAGCCTACGCGACACGTCGCTCGGGAGAGACCGCGGTGGTCGTCCTCGAGCCGAGGTCCTGACGGTCGCAGGTCAGCGAGCGCGGGCGGCGAAGCCGGTCCGCATCAGACCGGCGCCGCACTCCGAAGGATGGACGGGTTCGCCGAACGGGCGCACGAGGTAGCGGCGGGCGATCTCGCCGTAGCCCCGATACCAGCCGGCGCCGGCGCGTGCCAGCTCGTCCGAACCGAGCTCACGGTGCAGACGTGGCAGCGCGTACCAGGCGCTGCCCGGGCGCGCGTGGTGCGTGTGGTGCAGGTTGTTGTTGAGGAACAGCAGCGAGAACAGTGCGTTCGAGCGCACCACCGCTGACGGCGTGCCGGTGCCCGCCGTGTCCCTGTGCTCGACGAAGCTCCGCAGCAGCGGAAACGCGGTCCCACCCCACACGATGCCGACGACGTACTCCCACGCGGGGAGCCCAGCGACCCCGACGACCAACCAGACCGTCCCGACCGCCAGGGTCACGTGGAGCGCCCACGTGCTGCGAGCTTCGCGATCCCGCCACGCACCGGCGGCGCGCGACAGCGAGGTCGCGACCACGATCCACGGTCCGATCAGCAGCCGGCCCGCGAGCGTGCGATTCAGTCGGAGCATCCCTCGACCGATCGGTCCGGATCGGTCCCACGTCTCGGCAGTGACATAGAAGGACTCGGGATCGACGCCGGGCACGGTGAGCTCGCTCGCGTGGTGGCGGAGGTGCGAGATCCGAAACTCCCGGAACGGACACCAGAGCGCGAGCGGGAGGCCGACGGGCACGACGTTGAGCCAACGCCACGGGGTCGGATGGCCGTGGATCACCTCGTGCTGGAGCGAGAACTGGAAGCCGGTCAGCACGGCGAGGCTGGGCACGCTCACGTACCAGGGCATCGACCGGTGGAGCACGACGACGACGGCCACGGTGCCCGCCCACGTCGCAATGAGGAACACCGTCGGCCACTCGACGCGGCCCGGCGTCGGCGCTCGGAACGGCTCGTCGGACATGGCGAACCCATCATCGAAACGACGTCATCCCTGGTCAAGGCCGCGCTCAGCGGGACTTGCGCACATCGCGCCGCACTTGCGGGCGCGACGGCAGCCGATGTTGTGGAACTACACAGTTGCAGCGCATACGCTACGTCTGATGACGGAACGCCGACAGATGCTCGCCACGTTCCGGGACCGACTGGGTGTGGTGATCGAGCGCAGCGGCCTCAACCAGAGCAAGTTCGCCGCCGCGACGGGCGTCGACCGGTCCACGCTGTCCCAGCTGCTGTCACCCTCGAACCGGCGCCTCCCCCGCGTCGAGACCATGACGCGGGTGGCCGACGCCCACCAGGTGTCGATCGACTGGCTGCTCGGCCTGACCCACGGCGGTCCCATGCAGGCCGAGATGATGGAGGAGCAGACGTCGTTCGCCATGAACGCACTCGCCCCCAACGACGAGCGCCTGATCGAGTGGTTCGGCGAGGCGGCCGGCTACAAGGTGCGATACGTCCCGCAGACGCTCCCCGACCTGCTGAAGACCGAGGCGGTGATCCGCCACGAGCTCGACGACTCGGTCGCGTCGCGCCCGGAACAGAAGATGGAGACCGCAGCGGTACGCCTCGACTCGATCCGGACGGCGGGCAGCGACCTCGAGTGCTGCTCGAGCCTCCAGTCGCTGCAGTCGTTCGCACGCGGCGAGGGAGTCTGGCGGACGTTCCCGATCGCGCACCGGCGCGACCAGCTCCGCCAGATCGCCGAGCTCGCCGACGAGCTGTACCCGATGTTCCGCTGGTTCCTCTTCGACGGCCTGCAGCGCTACGCCGTGCCGATCACGATCTTCGGGCCGCAGCGAGCCGCGCTCTACCTCGGCCAGATGTACCTCGTCCTCACCTCGGCCGACCACGTCCGGACCCTCAGCAACCACTTCGACGACCTGATCCGCGGCGCCGTCGTGCAGCCGCCCGACGTCGCCCAGCTGGCGCGCGACCTCCTCGCCGAGCTGTGACGTCGGGGGATCAGCTGAGGTGGTGCACCTCGCCCATGCCGTAGACCGGGGTGGGGATGCCCTCGTACCGGGCCTTGAACTGGAGGCTCAGGAACTGCGAGTAGTGGCGCGACTGGTGCAGGTTGCCGCCGTGGAACCACAGGCCGTCCTGCTTGGTCGGCTTCCACATGTTGCGCTCCTCACCCTCCCACGGGCCCGGATCCTTCGTCGTGCCCGAGCCGAGGCCCCACACCTTGCCGACCTTGTCGGCGACCTCCTGGGAGATGATCTTGGCGGCGAACCCGTTCATCGAGCCGTAGCCGGTCGCCAGCACGATCAGGTCGGCGGGCAGTTCCGTGCCGTTGGTCAACGTCACCGAGTGCTCGTTGATCCGCTCGATCGTCGTATCGCTCTCGAGCTTGACCTTGCCGTCGATGATCAGCTGCGACGCGCCGACGTCGATGTAGTAGCCCGACGCCCGCCGGAGGTACTTCATGAACAAGCCGGACCCGTCGTCGCCCCAGTCGAGCATGAACCCGGCGTCCTCGAGCGCCTGGTAGAAGTCGGCGTCCTGGCGCGCCATCTCCTCGTACACCGGGACCTGGAACGTGTGCATGATCCTGTACGGGATCGAGGCGAAGATCATGTCGGCCGTGTTCGTCGTGATGCCGGCCGCGAGAGCACGCTCGGAGTAGAGGTCGCCGAGCGCCAGCTCCATCAGCGTCTCGGAGCGGGCGATGTGCGTCGACGTGCGCTGGATCATCGTGACGTCGGCGCCGTTCTCCCAGAGTGCGGCACAGATGTCGTGGGCCGAGTTGTTCGAGCCCATCACCACGCAGCGCTTGCCCGCGTACTGGGCGCTGTCGCGGTGCCTGCTCGAGTGGTGGATCTCACCCTGGAACGTGTCGGCGCCGGGGAACTCCGGCACGTTGGGCAGGCCCGACATGCCCGTCGCCAGCACGAGCTGCTTGGGTCGCAGGACGACCTCGTCGCCGTCGCGGCGCACGTGGATCGTCCACTCGCCGGTGTCCTCGTCGTAGCTCGCACTGGTCGCTTCGCTCTTCGTCCAATAGTTGAGCTCCATGATCTTCGTGTACGACTCGAGCCAGTCGGCGATCTTGTCCTTCGGCGCGAAGACCGGCCAGTGATCGGGGAACGGCAGGTAGGGCAGGTGGTCGTACCAGACCGGATCGTGGAGGCACAGCGACTTGTAGCGGTTTCGCCACGAGTCGCCCGCGCGCTCGTTCTTCTCGAGGATGATCGTGGGGACGTCGAGCCGGCGCAGCCGGGCGCCGAGGGCGATGCCGCCCTGCCCGCCACCGATGATCACCACCTCGGGCTGTTGCTCGTAGCCGAGCGTGGCGCGCTCCTCATCGAGCTGCTCGAGCCAGGTCTTGCGGCCGGGGACGACGCCGTGCTCGACACCGCGAACCCGGTCCTCGCCGGTCTTCTCCTCGTGCCCCTTCAACTCGTCCATCGTCGTGAGGATCGTCCAGCCGAGGTCGCCCTGGAGCCGCAGCTGCCCCCGGCCGCGCGAGACCCCCGTCTCGAAGGAGAACCACGCCTCGGTGACACCGTCGGCCTCGGTCGCCTCCCCCTCGACCTGCCAGTTCGACGGCGCGGTGTCGTCGGCCCGTGCTTCGAGCATCGCCCGGATCCCCTCGCGGCCCTCCATCGTCACGATGTTCCAGGTGAACGACACGAGGTCACGCCAGTAGCTGTCCTCCGCGAACTTGTCTGCGGCACCCGAGTAGTTGCCGGCATCGATCGCGGCCCCCAAGCCGTCGAGCCAGTCCTGCGCGCGCCGAGTCGCTGCTTCCATCGACTTCCCCTTCCAGTCGAGCTGTTGACGAGGTCCCCCCGGCTGACGGTAGCAACGACGTCGCGGCGCAGCGGTACCGAGGTCGACTCGCCCTCCAGCCGAGCGATTGCGGTGCGTTATTGACGCGAAATAGCGAGCCGATACGAATCGGATACTCCGGATATCGGTCGTGGCGTCCCAGCGCATGTGCTCGAACGCCGCGACGTGCGGCGTGCGAGCCGTCGACGATCCAGCCACAGGTGCGCGGCAGATGCGCTGCACGACCGGGCCACGCCCGTCTCACTGAGGCGACCGTCGCCGCATGACGAAGGTCCCTATTCGAACTCGCCAGGGCCCGCGAACAATACGAATTGCCACCAAGAGAAGGGAGGTCCGGGTATGCCAGAGTTCCAGATGGCACCCATCAACCTCAATCGCGAGATCTATGCGCGCCGTCAGGCGAAGACGGATCCCGCGTTCCGCGAGATCAGCAACGGAGTCGTCGATCGTATCGGTGAGATGCTTCGCGACCCGTCGCTGACCGGCATCTCATGCTGCATCGAGGGCTGCTGCGTCAGTTGGTGCTGCATCCAGATCAGCTGACGTCCACACCCTCGTCCGGGGCGAGGCGCGGCGAACGCCGTTCCTCGCCCCGGTCCGCATCGGATGGAGACATCCGACAGCTCAGACGGTGACACCCGACGACAAGGAGCACTCGGCACGATGCTCTATCCCAGCAGCTACAACCACCTCATCGAGGTCACGACCGGCGCCGGCGACGACGCACGGATCGTCTCGAACCTCTTCACCGGTGGCGCCGACTTCGTCAACCGTGAGGTCTTCGAGTTCTTCAGCCGAGCCGAGCGAGATGGCGGCATCGACGACGATCGACTCGACCCCGAGGTGCTTCGCCACTTCACGGAGCGGGGCTTCCTGTGGAGCGAAGCCGACGCCGAGGAGGACATGGTCCGTGGACTCGGCACGACGTACGGAGGGCGCGACGAGATCGCGGCCGGGCTGAAGGGGGGGCAGTACGGGCTGATCACCTCGCTGAACTGCAACCTGGCCTGCCCGTACTGCTTCCAGCAGGAGCACGCCGACTCGGTGGGATTCCTCACGCCGACGCAGGTCGACCTGGCGATCGCGGCGATCACGCGGTGCGAGACGCGCGTCGCCGAGTTGGCCGAGGGCCCGACCATCCCGAAGATCTCGATCACGGGCGGCGAGCCGCTGCTCCCCAACCGCGCCAACGCCGAGGTGCTCGACTACATCGTCGAGCGGCTGATCGAGCTCGACTGGCCGTTCAACATCACCACCAACGGCACGGAGCTCGCTCGGTTCGTCGACCGTCACGAGCTCACCGATCGGTGCCGCAACATCCAGGTGACGCTCGATGGACCGCGCGAGGTGCACGACCTGCGCCGTGCGTTCCGCGGCGGACAGCCGTCCTTCGACCGCATCGTCGACGGTGTCGATCGGGCGCTCGCCCTCGGCTGGAGCATCACGATGCGGGTGAACCTCGACATGTACGTCGTCGGACGGTTGGTCGAGTTGGCGGACTTCGTCGTCGAGCGCGGATGGCTCGACCGCGACAACTTCTTCGCCTACGTCTCGCCCGTGACCGATCACGGGTCGCTGGGAGGCGACGAGTCCGCACCCGCCGACGAGGCCGACCTGCTCGCCGCACTGCTCGACGAGGTGCAGGCGACGCCGCGCATCCGCGACGTGTTCGACATCCGGCACTTCCGCGGCTTCAACTACGTCGAGCGGATCCTCGTCGACCACGAACCGCGCTTCCCCGTCATCTATCGCTGCGAGGCGATCAGCGGGATGTACATCTTCGACCCGGCCGGCGACGTGTACGTCTGCCTCGAGTCAGTCGGCGAGCCGCACCGTCGCGTCGGCCGCTACGACCCCGAGTTCGTCATCGACGAGGAGGCGGCGTCGCGATGGGCGTCTCGCAGCGTCCTGCGGATGCCGTACTGCGACGGCTGCAAGGTGCGCTTCATCTGCGCGGGAGGATGCGCCATCGAGGGCTTCAACAAGGGGGACGGCAACGCGTGCATGCCGTTCCTCGACGAGATCGACATCGCCTGGCGCTTCTTCGCCGACACCCGCCCCGAGCTGTTCGCCTGAAGCCGTCGGCGAACGCGCCGCACGACGAGCGCCCGTCCGCAGTCGCGGGTCCGTCTGGTCCTGCGCTCGATCGCCGCACCATCGGACCGAGCCCGACGAACTGGGGCAGCCTCGGCGCGACGCCGGGTCATGCGCTGCTGTCATCGTCATCGGACTCATCGTCGTCGGATCCTCGCTCCACGCGCCCGCCGTGGCGCTCGAACAAGCGGCGCGTCGCCCGTGACCCGGCGACGAGCTCGGCGGTGTCGGGGGTGTCTGCGGTCTCGGCGCGGGTCAGCATCTGCCTCGTCGTGCAGCCCGAACGCGGCGGAGCAGCTCGGCGGCATCGACCAACGGATGCTCAGGAGAGCCCGAACGTGTCGGCGAAGAGGTTGTTCGCCCAGCCGAACATGTCGCGGTAGTTCTCGCGTGTCGGCGACTCGGCCTCGCCGGACGACTCGGGCACGACCTTCATCGCCCCCGTAGCGGCGTCGTAGCGGAACGCCGCCGTCAGCCACGACGCCGTGTCGGAGGTGATCGGGCTGTAGCAGGCCGAGTTCGTGACCGGTTCGGGGTCGGGCGGCAGGCCCTCGAACGCGCGCAGGATCGCATCGGCGCAGATCTTCGCCTCCGCGTTCGCGATGTGGCCGGCCTTGGGCTGGCCCGTCGCCTGCGCGTCACCGATGACGTGGATGCCCGGGTGGGCCGTCGACTCGTAGCCGAGCGGGTCGACCCCGGCCCACCGGCGGGAGGCATCGTTGACGAGCCCCGCGCGACGGAGCAGTCCCGGCGCACGCTGCGCCGGGATGACGTTGGCCACATCGCCGCGGACGACCTCCCCAGCTGCGGTGTGGAGCGCCCGACCAGCGGAGTCGACCTCGACGACCGAGGTGTCGGGCCGGTAGTCGATGATGCCCGCATACGTCTGCTCGAACGCCGTCGTGAAGGTGTGCCGCTCGGCGATGATCTGTGGGTTGGCGTCGAGCACGATCACCTGACCGCCGCCCTTCTCCCGCCGCAGGTAGTCGGCGACGACGCAGGCGCGTTCGTAGGGCCCCGGGGGGCACCGGTAGGGCACCGGCGAAATCGACATCACGAACGTGCCACCCGACGGGAGCGCTGCGAGTTGCCTGCGCAGCAGGTGCGTCTGCCCGCCGGCCTTCCATGCGTGGGGCACCAGCCGCGAGTCCAGTCCGGGGACGCGGTCGAACGTGATGCCCGGTGACAGGACGAGGCGGTCGTAGCGGACGTGTTCGCCGCTTGCGAGCCTGACCTGGCGAAGGTCCGGCTCGATGCGATCGACCCGGTCGCGGACGACCCGGACCCCGAACCGAGATGACAAGCCGTCGAAGCCGAACGTGATCGAGCGCAACGTGACCTGATCGTTGAGCACGAGGTTGCTCAGGATGCACGAGGGGTGGTTGGGCCGCGAGTCGACGAGCGTGACGTCGACGGCGCCGGCGCCCCAGTGTCGGAGGTACTTGGCGGCCGTGGCCCCACCGAACCCGCCGCCGACGACCACGACGTGCGGCCGAGCCGCCTGACCCCGGACCGCATGCGGGAACATCGCGGCCACCGTGCTCGCACCAGCCGCGACGAGGAAGTGCCGTCTCGTGAACGGGCGCATCAGCCGTCGTCCTCGTCGTTGCTGTCGTCGTCGTCGCCGGCTGGAAGGCTGTCGAAGTAGGCGCTGATCTGGCGCAGCTCGCTGTCGGTGTACGCACGCGCTTGCAGCTCCATGATGTCGTCGCCGCCGCCGTACTTCATCTCGATCAATTCCGCGTACAGCTCGCCTGGCCGCTCGCCGACCAGCTCGTCGATCGACGACACCGACCTGCCCTCCGGGCCGTGGCACTGGGCGCACTGGGCGGCCAGTGCCCTGCCGCGCTCGACGGGCACCGTCTGCGCCGTTCCCGACCGCGGCCAAGCCGCCAGATACAGAGCCCCGGCCGCCAGCGTGCTGGCGACGACGGGCGTGAATGATCGTGCCGACATCATGCCTCGGACACCCCTCCGTGAGTTGCAGTTCAGCGCTCGGACACGCCGCCACCCGCAGCCCGGACGGTATTCACGGCACGGCCATCGAACCGCCAAGGGGAGCCCGCCAAACCGCCAAGGATCGTCCAGGAAACGTCCAAGACGCCGGCTGCGTCACCATGGACGCGGCATCGCAAAGGACTTCCGGCCGTTTCGGTCGCCACATCCTCCCGCTCACACTGGAGGGCGAGGATGGAGGCCGGTTGTGCAACAGGTCACGGCGACGCGCTCCGAACTGCTGGCACGCCGTGCTCGGATCGCGCTCGCGTCGCAGGGCCGTGACGTCCTGAAGGAGAAGCGCGACTCGCTGATGGCCGAGTTCCGCGCCACCGTCGACGTCGCGGTCACCGGGAGCGGGGCGCTCGAGGAGGCCGCGGCGGAAGGTCGGCGGGCGCTGGCGGTTGCCGAGGCCGGCGACGGACCCGAGGCGGTGCGATCGGCCGCGCTCGCCCAACCGAGCGAGATCTCCCTCACGACACGGGCCACGTCCGTCATGGGCGTGCGGATCGCCGACATCCGGCATGAACCGCTCGGACGTCCGCGGTCGGCTCGCGGTTACTCGCTCGCAGGATCGAGTCCACGCCTCGACCGCGTCGCCGAGCAGTTCGAGGCCGAGCTGGCGCTGCTGCTCGATCTCGCCACCGTCGAGCTGCGACTCAGACGCCTTGCCGACGAGATCGGCACGACCACCCGCCGCATCAACGCGCTGGAGTCGGTGGTGCTCCCGAGGCTCGAGCGCGAGCGCGACCAGATCCGGGCGATCCTCGACGAGCGCGAGCGCCAGGACCGGTTCCGACTGAAGCGGTTCTCCACGCGCCGGGCGCGGCGCGCCGAGGCCGGCGAGGAGCTCCGATGAGCGAGACCGCCCGCGCCCTCGACGCGATCCGTGTCGCGGAACTGGAAGCAGCTCGACGCGTCGAGCAGGCGCGCACCGACGCTGCCGAGTCGATCGCCGCCGCTCACCAGGAGCACGCGCAGGCGGTCGCCGACGCCCGGCAGCGCGGACGCGCCGAGGCGAAGCGCCGGCTCGACGCCGCTGTCGCCGACGCCGAACGGGAGGCCGAGGCGATCCTGAGCGGCTGTGACGACCGCATCAAGTCGTTGCGCCGCGCCGCGGAGCCACACCTGGCGGGCGCGGTGACCGAGATGGTCGAGCTCTTGCTGGCGCCACCGCTCGAGGAGGGGAAGTAGCGATGCTCGTCTCCATGGCCAAGGTGCACGTGATCGGGCACCGTCGGCAGCTCGACGACGTGCTCACGTTCCTGCACCAGCGGCAAGCGCTCCACCTGATCGACGTCACCGACGACGCCGACGTGCGACTGCCGCCGCTGCGAGCCGACCAAGACCAGGTGCGCGAGATCGAGGAGCTTCGGTACCTGAAGGCGCGCATCGATGCCGTGCTCGGCCTCGTTCCACAGCCGCCGCCACCAGATCGCGGGCCGGACGCGACCGGCGCCGACGACCTCGACGTGCTGCGCGCGCAGCTCGAGGAGGTGGGCCCCCGGCTGGAGGAGCTGGTGCGTCGCCGGGACGATCTGACGAACGAGCTCGACGTCCTGCCGCGCTATCTGTCGTCGCTGCGCGGCCTGATGCCGCTCGTCCCCGAGATGACCGACTTCACGGGCTACGACACGACGGCGTTGCTCGTCGACAGCCGCTCGGCCGAAGTCCTCGGAGAGCTCAACGTGTCGCTCGCGGGCATCCTCGGTGCCAACTTCGAGGTCATCTCCGACCACGTCGGACCCGACACGATCGGCGCCGTCCTCGTGTTCCCCAAGGGCCGCGCCGCGGAGATCCGCTCGCTCCTCGGCCGCGAGCAGCTCACCCAGGTCCGTCTCCCGGTCCGTTTCCGCGGCATGCCGTTCCGCGAGGCGATCTCGGCCATGGAGCGTCGCTTGACCGAACTGCCGGGCGAGATCGAGGTCACCGACGCCGAGATCGACGAGGTGGTCAGGCCGCTCGGCTACTGGTCGGCCTGTCGAGCACACCTGGTCGACCGGCTCGATCAGCTCGACGCCGTCGCCCACCTCGGCGCCACGCTGCACACCTTCGTCATCTCGGGCTGGGTGCCCGAGAGCGAGCTGGCGTCCCTCCCCGACGACCTGGTGCGGGAGATCGGCCCGGAAGTGGTGGTCGAGCAGCCCCCCGTCGCGGAGACCGATCAACCGCCGGTCCTCATGCGGAACCCGGCACCGGCCCGGCCGTTCCAGTTCCTCGTCGGGCTGCTCGGGCTACCGAAGTACGGGACCATCGACCCGACCCGACTGATGGCGCTGTTCCTGCCGTTCTTCTTCGGGATCATGCTCGGCGACGTCGCGTACGGCGTGCTGCTGCTGGTGCTGTCGTACCTCGGCCATCGAGCCGTCCGCGATCGGTCGGCGGTCGGCCGCGACCTGACCATCGTGCTGATGATGTCGGCCGGCTGGGCGACGCTGTGGGGCATCGTGTACGGCGAGTTCTTCGGCGACCTCGGCCACCGGCTCTGGGGCTGGGAACCGATCTGGATCAACCGGGAGGAGGCGATCGAACCGCTGCTGGTGTTCGCGTTGGCCATCGGCGCGGCCCACGTCGTGCTCGGCCTGGTGCTCGGTGGCGTGCAGGCGATCCGTGCTCGCAACCGGCACGTGCTCTCGGAGCGCGTCGCCATGCTGGTCTCCCTGATCGGGCTGTTCCTCATCGTCGGCGTCGCTGCCGACGCGCTCCCGTCCGGTGTCGTGCCACCGGCCGCGGCTGCCGTCGCCGTCGGGTTGGCCGTCCTCATCGCGCTCGGCGGGCCGATGGGAGCGCTGCTCGGACCGCTCGAACTGATCGGCACGGTCGGCAACGTGCTGTCGTACCTCAGGCTGGCTGCGATCGGGCTCGCGTCGGTGTACCTGGCGAGGGTCGCCAACGAGCTGGGGGCGGCGGCCCCACTCGCCTTCGGGATCATCGTCGCGGCGCTCTTCCACGCGCTCAACCTCGCGCTCGGCGCCTTCAGCCCGACCATCCAGTCGCTCCGTCTGCACTACGTCGAGTTCTTCGACAAGTTCCACGAGACGGGCGGCGAGGCGTTCCGTCCCTTCGGTGCCGACGACGCCGCAAGCGATCGCAACGTCAGGTGAACAGAGAGGAGAGGGAGATGGAGCTCGGACTCATCGCCATCGGGGCCGGTCTCGCCGTCGGCTTGGCGGCGATCGCGACCGGGATCGCGCAGAGCAAGATCGGATCCGCCGGCATCGGCGCGATCGCGGAGAAGGAGGAGCTGACCGGCAGGGTGATCCTGCTCCTGGCGATCCCCGAGACATTGGTGATCCTCGGCTTCGCCGTCGCGGCGATGGTGATCCTGATACTCGCGCCCTGACCGGCGCGCGGCATGGCACTCGCGGACATCCTCGCCGCGATCGACGCGGAGGCCGACCAGGAGATCGCGCGCGTCGTGGCGGAGACGGCCGAGCAGACGGCGCAGATCCGGAACGAGGCCCGCGACGAGGCGGACATGGCCGAGCGCGCTGCAGCGTCGGCGCTCGACGACGAGAGCGCGCGGCGCAGGGCCCAGATCGTCAACCGGGCCCACCTCGTCGTCGAGCGGCGCTTGAGCGCGGCGGTCGAGGACGTGTATCAGGACCTACTGACCGCGGTGGAGCGGCGCCTCGTGGAGCTGCGCGGCGAGCCCGAGTATGCGGACCTGTTCAGCCGTCTGCTCGAGGAGTGCCGGGCCGTCCTGCCCGAGGGTCGGGTCGTTCGCATCGATCCGGCGGACGAGCCGCTGTGCCGGGACGTGCTGGCGACCGATGACGGCTTCACCATCGACGGCACGCTGAGATCTGCTGGCGGTCTCGAGATCGCCACTGCGGACGGGCGCCGGTCGGTCCGGAACACGCTGGAGTCGCGAACCTGGCGGGCGGACCGCGCGCTCCGGTCGCTCGCCGCGGCGAGGGTGCCACCGCTCGGTGGAGGTGCATGATGGTCGGCCTCGACTACGGCAACGCCCGGCTGCGGGCGATGCGATCGCGACTCCTGTCGGAGGCGGACTACGACGGCCTCGTCGCCGTCGAGTCGATGGACGGCCTGGTCGCCGCCCTCGCGACCACGGCGTACGCCGCCGACCTCGACGCGGCACTGCCGCGGTTCACCGGCCTGCGCCGGTTCGACGAGGTCGTGCGCCACCACCTCGTGCGCGTGCTCGGCGCCCTGCCCCGCTTCTACGAGCGCCCCCACGACGGCATCGTCGGCCTGCTCACCGACCGCTGGGACCTCCAGAACCTCCGCACCATCATCCGGGGCGCGTCGCGCCTCGAGGCGGCCGACGAGATGCTCCGGATGACCGTGCCGATCGGCCGGCTCGGCACCGCCGAACTGAGCGAGCTCGCCATGCAGCCCAGCCTGCGGTACGTGATCGATCTCATGGTCGCCTGGCGGATCCCGTCTCGTGCCACGGCGCAAGCGGTGCGCGACGCGTGGCCCGCCTACGAGCGATCCGGCGATCTGGTGGTGCTCGAGTCGGCGCTCAACCGCGCGTTCGCGAAGCGGCTGGACGAGGTCCTCGCAGACGACGAGTCGGCAGCGGCGGTCGCGCTCCGCTCCGAGGTGGACGAGATCAACCTGCTGACGAGCCTCCGGTTGCAGACGGCCCGCGCCGCCGGTGAGGTCACCCGCTCCGACACCGAGGAGAACCACGAGTTCCTGACGGGTGGTCGCATCCGGCCGGACACGCTCACCAGGGCGGCCGCGACCGACGACCGGCCGACGGCAGTGTCCCTCCTCGACGGCGTTCGGCTCGTCCCCGGATGGTCGCTCGCGCTGAACGACTGGGCCGAGTCCGACGACCTGGTCGCGCTCGCCGAGGCGCTCCGGCTCGCGTCGACCCGGCACGCGGTCGGTCTCTTCGCGCGCGGCGACCCGCTCGGGTACGACGTGCCGGTCGCGTTCGTCAGGGCCCAGGAGCACGAGGCCCGGAACCTCCGGTGGATCGGACGCGGCATCGCCCACGGTCTCGACCGGTCGGCTGTCGAGAGCAACGTGGTGGTCGTGAGATGACGGAGGCCACCGCCCGCCTCCGCGTCGTCGCTCCACCCGAGCTCGCCGCCGGCTTCGGGCTGGGTGGCGCCACCGTGCACGCCGTCGAGTCGGCGTCCCGGGCGGCCGAGACCGTCGACGCGCTGATCGCCGAGGGCGAGCGCGGGGTGATCGCGGTCTACGGACCATGGCTCGACGACTTCGATCGCACCCGGCGCGACCAGCTCGAGGAATCGGTGGCGCCGGTCGTCGTCGCGGTGCCGTCCGGGCTGGTGGCCGAGGCGGGCGCCGCCCGGCGGGCGCGCCTCGCCGGACTCCTGCAGCGGGCCGTCGGCTACCACATCACGTTCGAGGAGGGCGGCACGTGACCGGGGGCAGGGTGACGCGGGTCGCCGGACCGGTCGTGGTCGCGAAGGGCCTCGACCAGGTGCGCCTGTACAACGTCGTGCGCGTGGGCCGGCGGAAGCTGATCGGCGAGGTGATCCGGCTGAAGGGTGACGAGTCGGTGATCCAGGTCTACGAGGACAGTGGCGGGCTGCAGGTGGGGTCGTCGGTCGTCGACACCGGCGAGCCGCTCGCCGTCGAGCTGGGGCCGGGCCTCCTCGGGAGCATCTTCGACGGCGTGCAGCGACCGCTCCCCGCGTTGGCCAACGACCGCGACGCCGAGTTCGGCGAGCCGTTCCTCCGCCGCGGCGTCGAGCTGCCGTCGCTCGACCGGGAGCGGTGCTGGCCGCTCGACCACCGACTCGCCACGGGGGATGTGGTCGAAGCCGGCGACGTGATCGCCACCACCGCCGAGACGTCGGCGCTGACGCACCTGGTGCTCGTGCCGCCCGACCGCGCCGGCACGGTCACGGCGATCGGCGCGGCCGAGGCCACCATCGACGAGCCGATCGTGTGGATCGACGACGAACCGGTGACGATGCTGACGCGCTGGCCGGTGCGCAAGCGACGCCCGGTCGGCAGCCGCCTCGACCCGACCGTCCCATTGGTCACTGGACAGCGCGTGGTCGACACGCTGTTCCCGGTCGCCAGGGGCGGGTCGGCCACGATCCCGGGCGGGTTCGGCACCGGCAAGACCGTGCACGAGCAGACGTTGGCCAAGTGGTCCGACGCCGACGTCATCATCTACGTCGGATGCGGCGAGCGCGGCAACGAGCTCGCCGAGGTGCTGGAGGACTTCCCCCGGCTCGTCGACCCGCGCACCGGTGCGTCGCTCATGGAACGCACGATCCTCGTCGCCAACACCTCCAACATGCCGGTCGCGGCCCGCGAGGCGTCGGTCTACACCGGCATCACGATCGGCGAGTACTACCGCGACCAGGGCTACGACGTGGCGCTGATGGCCGACAGCACGAGCCGCTGGGGCGAGGCGTTGCGCGAGGTGTCGAGCCGCCTCGAGGAGATGCCGGGCGAGGAGGGCTACCCGGCGTACCTGCCGTCGCGCCTCGCCGAGTTCTACGAGCGCGCGGGGGCGGCGACGTCGACGGGGCGC
The DNA here is from genome assembly GCF_030065885.1 of Ilumatobacter sp. Classification (GTDB taxonomy): domain Bacteria; phylum Actinomycetota; class Acidimicrobiia; order Acidimicrobiales; family Ilumatobacteraceae; genus Ilumatobacter. The sequence continues at coordinate 58,024 of NZ_JASJCS010000016.1, forward strand.
GAGCCCCGGACCGGATCCGTCACCGTGGTCGGTGCGGTCTCGCCTCCCGGCGGCGACTTCTCCGAGCCGGTGACGCAGTACAGCCTCCGACTGGCCGGGACGTTCTGGGCGCTGGACTCCGATCTCGCCCGCCGCCGCCACTTCCCGTCGATCCACTGGACCCGGAGCTACTCGCTGTACGACCTGGGCGCGTGGTTCGACGAGACCGTCGCCGAGGACTGGGAGGACCAGCGCCGCTGGGCGCTTCGGCTCCTCGGGGAGGAAGAGGAGCTGCAGAACATCGTGCAGCTGCTCGGGATCGAGGTGCTCGCCCCGTCGGAGCGGGTCGCGTTCCAGACCGGCCAGATGCTGCGCGAGGACTTCCTGCAGCAGTCGGCATACGACGACGTCGACAGCTTCTGCCCGCTCGCGAAGCAGTACTGGATGCTCAAGGTGATCCGCCACCTGCACGAGTCGATCCTGCGCGTCGTCGGCGACGACACCGATCTCGACCGGATCGCCCGGCTCGACGTGGTCGCCGATGTCGCCCGGATGCGGTCCTGGCGTCCCGACGCTGCCGCCACCAACGCCGGTGAGTTGATGCAACGGGTCGACGAGGAGGTGGCGACGTTGTGAGGTTGCGCCGCGGCTTGCACACGACCGAGTTCCAGACGGTCCACTACGTGTCGGGGCCGCTGATCTTCATCGAGCGCGCCAGCGGTGTCCACGCCGCCGAGGTCGTCGACATCGTCGCGCCCGACGGTGAGATCCGGCGTGGCCAGGTGCTCGAGGTCGACCAGGACCGCGCCGTGATCGAGGTCTACAGCGGCACCCGGGGGCTCGACGTCGCCTCCACCAGGGTCCGCCTCGGCGGCGACGCAGCGCGGATGCCGGTCGGCGAGAGCTTGCTCGGCCGCATGCTCGACGGTGCCGGACGCCCGATCGACGGCGGACCGCCGGTGATGGCCGAGGCGTTCTGGGACATCAACGGGCTGCCGATCAACCCGGCCGCCCGCCGCTACCCGTCGGAGTACATGGAGACGGGCGTCTCGGCGATCGACGGGCTGAACACGCTGCTGCGCGGTCAGAAGCTGCCGATCTTCTCCGGCTTCGGTCTGCCGGCCGGCGAGCTGGCGGCCGAGATCGCCGCGGAGGCGAAGGTGCCGGGCGCCGGTGACGAGCCGTTCGTCGTGGTGTTCGCCGCGATGGGCATCACCCATCGAGAGATGAGCTTCTTCCGTCGCAGCCTCGAGGACAGCGGCCAGCTCAACCGGACGGTGCTCTTCGTCAACCTGGCCGACGACCCCACGATCGAGCGCCTGGTGACGCCCCGTCTGGCACTGACCGCCGCCGAGTTCCTCGCCTTCCATCGCGGCTACCACGTCCTCGTGATCCTCACCGACATGACCAACTACTGCGAGGCCCTTCGCGAGGTGGCCACGGCTCGCGAAGAGGTGCCGGGTCGGCGCGGTTACCCGGGGTACATGTACACCGACCTGGCGACGATCTACGAGCGCGCCGGCCGGCTCCACGGACATACCGGGTCGGTCACCCAACTGGTCATCGTGTCGATGCCCGACGACGACATCACCCACCCGATCCCCGATCTGTCGGGCTACATCACCGAGGGTCAGGTCGTGCTCTCGCGCGAGCTGCACCGGCGTGGGGTCTCACCCCCGATCGACGTCCTGCCCAGCCTCAGCCGGCTGATGTCATCGGGGATCGGGGCCGACAAGACGCGGGGTGACCATCGCGAGCTGGCCGATCAGCTCTACGCCGCGTATGCGCAGGGCCGCGACCTGCGCCGGCTGGTGGCGATCATCGGTGAGGCGGGGCTGACCGAGGCCGACCGCCGCTACCTCGCGTTCGCCGATGGCTTCGAGCGGGAGTTCGTCAACCAGACCGGGGGCCGATCGATCGCCGACACGCTCGACGTGGCGTGGCGGTTGCTGAGCGCGTTCCCCGACCGCGACCTGAAGCGGATCAGCGAAGCGACGTTGGCTTCACATCGCGCGGCGGACGAGGCGGGCGGCTGAACGACGGCACGCTCACCGGCATGTCGCCGATCGACCGCTCATCGGCGCCCGGGCGGGCCGCTGCCCCGACAGCTGCGTGCTACGGGCCGAAGCTGGCCGCGCACTCGCCGGCCGCACTGAGGTCGACGAGGGCGCCGCAGGTGTCGCCGAAGAACTCGTAGTCGGAGCCGACGGGGCTCTCGAGGTACAGGTCGTCGCATGCCGCGAAGACGCCCGACTCGCAGGCGTCCCAGAGCTCGTCGAGGAACGCGTCGTCGCCGTAGGAGAACGGCTGCTCGTTCACCTCGGGGGGCAGGTCCTCCGGTGGGTCGTCCGTGTCGGCGACGGCCGCGGCCACCGCCACGAGGAGGATCCCGCCGGCGAGCACTCCGAGTACGACCCACAGCCACGTCGGCACCGCGGCCAGTCCGCTTCGGTGATCGGCAGTCGCAGGCGGTTGGGCCGCCGGAACCGGTTGCGCCCCGGGAGCCGAGCTGGGCGGGCTGAACGCCGCGTGCGTGGCAGCGGGGGGCGCTGGTGCGGCGACCGGTGGTGCGATCGTCGGGGCAGGGCCTCCGAGGCGCGCCTCGAGATGCGTGAAGAGGATCGCGAAGTCCGAGTTCCTGTGCATCTCGGGAGTGAGCGTGTTCATGTCCTTGAGAATCGCCGTCAGGTTCGAGATCTCGTCGCGGATGGTGTCGTACAGATCGAGCTCTTCCCGGAAGCCGTGCAGTTTGGTCTGGCCGACCTTCTGCATGCCGGCGTCCAGCTCTTGGTGCTTCTGCTTCCAGTACTCGACGTACTGCAGGCGCTTCGCGGGTTCGTAGATCCGCGCATCGGAGAGGATGACCGGGAAGATCCGGTCTCTGACGTCCTCGTTCTTGGCGATCTCGACCAACTCGCGCATGCAGTTGGCCGACCTCAGGTACTCGTCCGAGATCACCACGATGACCGCCCGGCCCCGACCGATCTCCTCCATGAACGCCGAGATCGAGCCGGTGTAGCGGAGGTCGCGCTTGTCGCGGACGACGACCATGCCCTTGGCCTGGAGATCCGCGTCGAGCTCGTTGACGATCCGCTCGCTCTCGCCGCCCCACTTGTACGAGATGTAGACCTGTCGGGCTTCGTCGACCATCGGGACCCCCCTTCAACGCCTCCATCGCCGCCGGACGCTGCGAGCCTAGTCCGGCCATCGTGGAGCAGAGCGCCCTCGGTCGACGGCGTCATCCATCGAGCAAGGTCGCTGCGAGCAGGCACAGCATCACCGGCCACGGCAACGCTGCGAGCACCGTCATCGCTTCCACCTGCGGTCGATCGTCGTCGCCGCGACGAACGCTGGGCATCCGGCACCCACGCCGAGACCGACCGGCGCCGCGACCGAGCCGGAGGACTCGGTCGTGGCGCCGGAGGCGGTCACCGGGTCGGCGGTGCTCATCCCGGGAACTCCGAGGACAGCAGCTCGAGCGCCTGGGCGACCGCGAGCTCGCCGCTCGACGCCTCGTTGCTGACGGCGAGCACCGCCCGGTCGGCGTCGGGGACCACGTACGCCTCGCTGTACCAGTACGTGTTGCTGCCGTTGTGCAGCGCCACCGGACCGTTGGGGCCGTCGACGACGATCCAGCCGAGGGCGTAGCCGAGATGGGGCGCGTCGGCGACCGGGGCGACCGGCGCGAACAGGCGCTCGACGGTCACCGCATCGACGTACTCGCTGTCGCCGGTGGCGCCGCGCAGCAGCTCGCCGAGGAAGCGGCTCCAGTCCGACATCGTGCAGTGGACCGTGCCGGCCGGGCCGACGGCGGGAGGGAGCCCGTCGAACACCGGCTCGCCGCTGTCGCCGTCGTGGCCGCGCGGTTGGGTCAGGTCGGCTTCGGTGCCCGGGGCGCCGAAGCCACACGACGTCATCTCGAGCGGCTCGAAGACCTGGCTGCGCATCAGATCCTCCCAGGCCTCTCCGGTGGCGGCCTCGAGGGCGGCGCCGACGATCACGTAGCCGGCGTTCGAGTAGTTCGACAGCGTGCCCGGCTCGTTGGCCGGTGCCTGAGCGAGGACCATGCGGGCGACCTCGAATCGGCCGGCTGCCGCGTCGAACTGCTCGAGGAACGCTTCGATGTCCGGGGGCAACTGCGCGTCGGTGGGAGCACCGCCTGCGTGGGCGAGCAGATCGGCGATCGTCACGTCGGCATAGCCGGCATCGACGTCGACCGACGAGAACGCCTCGGCCAGGGTCGTGTCGAAGCCGATCCCGGCGCCATTGGCCTCCAACCGGCCGACCAGCGCAGCGGTCATCGCCTTGGTGTTCGAGCCGATGTGGAACAGGTCGTCGGGAGTCGCCGGTGCGTCATCGCCTCGCGCTCGAACGCCGGCCGTGGCCACGCCGAGCACGCCGCCACTGTCGATCGCCATCGCACCGAGGGCGGGCACGCCCGTCGTCTCGACGATCGAGGCCAGCCCCGCAGCGAGGTCATGGCTCGGTCCGCTCGGGTCGGTGGTCTGGGGCAGCTGTGTCGTGGCCGGAGCCGCCGTCGTCTGCGGCGCGACGGTCGTGGCCGGAGCCGCCTGCGTCCACGGTGGCGGATCGTCCGTCGGCACCACGGTCGTCGTGGCGGGGCTCGCGCCGGCGCCGACGAGCGGCTCGCCGTCGTCGGTGTCGTCGTCGCCACCACCGCAGGCGCTGGCGACCAGCGCGACTGCCACCGAGATCGTGGCGAATGCGGTTGCTCGGGTCTTCGTTGCCATGGTTCTCCTCCTTGTCGTTCGGGGTCGTCTCCAACCTCCTCCTCCTCGGCCCGGGACACATCGGGGCTGGCGCGGGACCTCCCTCCGCGCCCGCCCTGGCCCTCGCTACGTGCACGTACGGACGACAGGCCACGCGCCCGGCGCGAAGATCGGCACATGGCTTCGCGGCTCGGCTACCCGCTGGCGCTCGCCGTGTGCGTCACTGCCGGCGTGGCCGCTCTCTGGGCTGCCTTCTGGGCAGCACCCGACCAGACCGGTCTGACCACTGCCGAGCTGCTCCGCGTCGAGGAGCTCGACCCCCCGACGACACCGCTCGCCGAGCAGGCGCAGTGGACGTTCGAGCTACTCGCCGGCGACCGGATGTTCACCAGCGACGACCTCGACCGGCGCTTCAGTGACACCTTCGGTGATGACTTCACGATCGAGCTGATGCAGGAGCAGACGGTGGGGTTCCTCGACGTCTTCGGGCCGACGAGGTTCGTCCGCTACCTCGTGAACGACGGTGACCGGGTCGTGATCGCTCTCGCGGCGGCCGAGAACGGGGCACCGCTCAAGGTGTCGATGCAGGTGGATGCCTCTGGTGAGTTCATGCTCTGGTCGATCGACGACTTCGAGACCGGGAGTCGCCTGCCGGGTTGGGCGATGGCAGTCGCCGCCTTCGGCGGGTGGGCATCGATCGCTGCCAGCGTCGCCCTCTGGCGGTGGAGCGCGATGCGACCGTCGTGGGTGCTGCTGGGTGGTTCGCTGGCGGCGTTCTCGACCCATCTCGTCCTGTCCGACGAACCGGCGGCCTACGTGATCGGCCGAGTCGGACCGGCGGCCGGTCTGGCGCTGGCGACCTGGCTCCTCGTCGGCCGGCTCACCGAGGGCCGGGCCCGCTGGGCGCTCGCACTCGCCGGTGGAGGCTCGGTTGCGGCGGCCCTCGCGGTCGTCACTCGCGACCCGGTCCTGATCGGGCACCCGTCCATCGGGCTGCTGACCGACGACGACCGCGCACTACGGCTCGCATTGGTGATCGCTGCGCTGGCGGCGACGGCCGCGATGACGATCGCGACGTCGGTGCACATCGGCATCGGACGCGCCGGTGGGCACTGGCGGCGTCCCCAACACGTCGTCGCAGCGGGCGCAACGTCGACGTGGGCCTTGGCGTCCGGATTCGCCGTCCTGGACCTGACGATCGGAAGCGGCCGCCTCGCGGCCGGCGCGCTGCAGGGTGTCGTGCTCACGGTCGTGGCTGCGGTTCCGGCCGTCGTCGTCTTCCGCCACGTCAGCTCCCGCTGGGATCGGCCCGAGCTGGCGGGATTGGTGATCGACGTCGGTGCGGGCGGCACCGACCTCGGCCACGCCGTGCGCCGGGCGCTGGACGACGAGAGCGCGCGCGTGCTCGTCTCGCCGGACGGCATCGCGCTCGCCGACGACCAGGCGACGACTGTCGATCCCGACGCCCTGGCCACCGGTCGTGCACTGGCGCTCGTCCGATCCGGCGAGGATCTGCTCGGCGCCATCGAGCACGACGCCGAGCTCCCGATGGCGGCCGAACGGGTCGGCGCCATCGCTGCGACGATCGGGCTGGCCCTGCGGGTCGAACGGCTCAACGCCCAGGTCAACGCACAGCTCGAGGAGGTCGAGGCCTCGCGGGCCCGCATCGTCGAGGCCAGCGACGACGCACGCAGGCAGCTCGCACGTGATCTTCACGACGGCGCCCAGCAACGTCTGGTCGGGTTGGGGATGGAGCTGCAGCGGGGCCGCCGGCTCGCCGAGGCGGGCCGCACCGACGAGCTGGCCGCGCTGCTCGAACACAGCACGGTCGAGACGCGCGCGGCCATCACGGAGCTCCGCGCGGTGTCCCGCGGTGCGCCGCCGGCGATCCTCGCCGACCGAGGGTTGCGGGCGGCAGTCGACGCCCTCGCCGAACGTTCGCCGGTTCCCGTCGACATCCACGAGTCGGGCTCTCCGCTCCCCGAGCAGCTCGAGCTCACCGCCTACTACGTGATCGCCGAAGGACTGACCAATGCCGCCAAGCACGCAGGGGCGCGCCTCGTCAACGTGTCGATCGCGCGGCGCAACGGCGAGGCCGTCGTGCGGGTCGTCGATGACGGCGCGGGTGGGGCGAAGCTGTCGCCAAACTCCGGGCTCGAAGGGCTGCAAGACCGTGTCGAGGCCGCCGGCGGTTCGTTCTCCATCGAGTCCCCCGCCGGCGGCACGACCATCGAGGCGACGTTGCCGTGCGAGTGATCGTCGCCGACGACTCGGCCCTGATCCGCGACGGTCTGTCGCGCCTGCTCACCGACGAAGGGATCGAGGTCGTCGCGACGTTCCCCGACGCCGTCGGACTGCTAGAGGCGACCGAGGAGCTGGAGCCTGATGTCCTGGTCGTCGACGTCCGGATGCCGCCCTCGTTCCAGACCGAGGGGCTGGAGGCCGCGCTCGAAGCTCGGCGCCGACGCCCCGAGGCGGCGGTGCTCGTGCTGTCGCAGCACATCGAGACCCGGTACGCACTCGACCTCCTCGCCGAAGGGGCGGTCGGCGTCGGCTACCTGCTGAAGGACCGCGTCACGCAGCTCGAGGACTTCCTCGACGCCCTCACCCGAGTCGCCGGCGGCGGCACTGCGATCGATCCCGAGGTCGTCACCCGCCTCGTGCAGCGCCCCCGCCGACCCGGACCGCTCGACCGCCTGTCGGATCGCGAGCGGGAGGTGCTCGCGCTGATGGCCGAGGGTCACTCCAATGCGGCGATCGCCGAGCGTCTGGTCGTCAACCAGCGCACTGCCGAGACGCACGTCCGCAACATCCTCACCAAGCTCGACCTCCCTCCCGAGGCTGCAATCGACCGA
>NZ_JASJCS010000140.1 GCF_030065885.1 Ilumatobacter sp.
AGTCCGCTCCCGTCCGAGAACGTCGCCGTACTCCGCTTCAAGATCTGCCTTCGCTACAAACACGCCGTGGTCCGGGAGATCAGCGACGTCTACCTCGAGCACACCGGCTGGGATGCCTGCCTCGGCCTCGTCGACCAATGAGGAGACGTGGAGTCCGAACCCTGCTGGCCCGAACAGCTTGTATGCATTGACGAACTCGTTCGCACCTCCGAGCGCAACGACGGAGATCCCCTTCCGATCCAAGTCGATCGCCTTCAGGCGCGCAACCGCTCGCAGGATGGTCTCGTCGGACGGACCCTCGACGAGGATGACGCCTTGCGCCGTCAACGGCTCCAGAACCGAGTCGACCCACCAATGGCTGTAGAATTTCGGGTCCGACTCGACCGCCCCAGCAGGCAGGTAGCGGGCGGCGTCTGAGGTGAGCGCGACCACTTCGCTCGGCCGGAACGCCCGCACGACGGCTGGGGCGTGAGTGGCGACGAGTCGCTGACCGGGCTTGTCCGCGATCAGCCTTGCAATCCGCGCTTGAGACCGCGGATGAAGGTGAATCTCAGGCTCATCGATCGCAGTCATGGCTGCGCCCCCGCGAACAAGTAGCTGCAGACTGATTACTGACAACGAGCGGATGCCGTCGGACTGCTCGAGGAGCCCGACTGGGTCGCCTCCTCCGGGGGCAAGTCGGACGTCTACGTCACCGAGCGGGTCGTGGCTCGACGGCAACTGAATGGCTACGTCGTCCACCTCAACTGCAACCGGATAGACCTCGGTGAGTGCCGTTGCGATCTGAGCACGCAAGGCCTCCAACGCGGCCGCATCCGCGAGGCTCGCGTTCAGGGACTCGATCGCACTCAGGATTGCGGCGTGATCTTCGCCCAGGTCGACTGCGCCGAGGAGGGCGCCCACAGCACCAGTACGCGAGCGTCCGAGTTCGCGTTCGGCGGAGCGAGTTGCATGAAGGTGTGCCCACCGCAGATGTGTGAGATGACGGGAGAGAATCGGAATCGGCGGACCCCCGTCCTTCACGAACTCGCGCTGCACCTCGACCGCTGCGGGATCATCAACCGACTGGCGAACCTCCAGCCGCACGGTAAGGGCAAAGGAGCCGTCCGCGAGAACCTCGATCTCGTCCGGGAACGCCGCCTGAGCGTCGGCATCGAGGTCGGCAAGAGTGAGACGCACCACGAGCGGATCCGTAGCGACGCGTAGGGCTCCCGGCGAGAGCTCATTCAGGAGCCGGCCATTCGACCAGGCCAGAGCAGCGTCCAAGAGGCGAAGAACGGTGCTCTTCCCGGACTCGTTCGGGCCAACGAGGACCAGATGCTCGCGCACGTCCACGGACATGGCTGGACACCACGCGCAGTTCTCGATCGTGATGTGCTTCAGTCTCACGAATAGTCCCTTGCACAGGAACGTCGAACTAGCACCTGGCTCATGGCCGAACCTGCGAACGACCGGCGGGCGGGATGGATCGCGTGCCGGCCCGCACGGCATCGGACGCTTAAGTCGTTGCGGCAACTGGGAATCCATCTCGGAGCATCGGCGTGCTGCTCGATCCCCGACATCCCCCTATCGTTGCACGGATTCAGTCTCGGCCGTGCCTGAATACCATCGCTGTTCAGAGGTTCCGCACCTCAGTGCTGAGGGCGTTCCAGTCCTGGTCGTCGAGCATGTGGGTCCCTCCTCCCATGCCAACACGGGACCGCAGTTCGCTGATCAGGTTGAGCTGGTGGTCAAGGAGGGCTTGCTGCATCCGGCAGATTCGTTCGAGGCGGTCGACCCGCTGTTTCGTTTCCATCGAAGCCCATCATCCGCGATGGGTGTGACAGAGATGATGAGCGAACCGTTCTGGACGCTCAGCCTGCGACCGAGGCGGAAGCTCTCCTGGGTGGTCAACGATCGGCCTCCCCACGGCTACAGCTCTGGAACCGGAAGGGCGATAGCTGGGCTCCGAGGCGTCGCACGAGCCGAGGCGCCAACCCGTTTGGTGAGACGGCGCCACTTCTCGATCGCAGGGACGTCGATTCGGTCGGTCTCGATCACGCACTCGAGGCGCTCGATCGCGTGCTTGAGGTCGGGCGCGGCGACGTGGACGGCATTCCGCTGACGCCCGCGCGTCGCTCCGACATACAGGCCGCGTTGGGTCGTGGCGTCGGTGACGAGCGTGATGCTCTCGTCGGTGGTGATGCCTTGCGCGCCGTGCTCGGTGGTGGCGTAGGCGAGGGCGACGAACTGCTTGGCGTAGTCGGCTGACACCACGACTCGGCGGTCGCCCTCTGCGAGGGTCAGCGAGCCGTCCGAGTCGATTGCCTCGGTCGTCCAACGTTCCCGGTTGCGGACGTAGTCGTCGTCGCCGGAGCGGAACGTCCGGTCGTTGCGGCGGGTTGCTACGACGTCGCCGACGAACGCTGGGCTGCCCGCGATGAAGATGCCGCTGTCCGGGTCGAGCTGACCGGCTCGGAGTCGACCTCGTTGGATGTGCCGGTTGATCTGGTCGACATCGTCGTTGCGGGTCGTCGTGATCGACAGGCTCACGCCTCGTCGGCGGCAGTCGAACCAGTGGTCGGCGATCGCAGCCATCTGGTCGTCGAGGTCGCCGGGGACGAGGCGGTCGCGCTCGGCGTACTCGGCGACGACCGAGGTGTCGGCGGCTCGGAGCCGGAGGGTGGCATCCGACTCCCATTCGTTGGTGAACCGGTGGAGCTGGTCGAGGTGGAACACCCGACTGCGTTCACAGAGGTGAGCGAACATGCCGCCTCGGCCGACGGCGCTCAGTTGCTGCGGGTCACCGACGAGGACGAGTCGCCAGCGGTGCCGGTCGGCGAGTTCGACGAGCTCGAAGAAGTCGGCGGTGCCGAGCATTCCTGCCTCGTCGATGATGACTGTGGCGCCGTTGGGAACGTCGAGCTGCTCGGGTCGGGCTCGGTGCTCGTGGAGCAACTTGGCGACTGTGTCGGCCGGCATGCCCGTCTCGCTGGCGAGCACGCGTGCCGCCTTGGCCGTCGGCGCGAGGCCGATGACCGGCCGTCGGTCGTGACCGAGTCGCCCGGCGGCGGCGCGCAGCATGGTGGTCTTGCCGGCGCCGGCGGGGCCGACGACGAGCACCATCGGGTCGGCTCCCGCCACGGCCTCGGCGGCCGCGTGCTGGCCGGGGTCGAGTCCATCGGCCGAGATGGGTGCCGACGTCGGTTCTGACTGCTGTGCGTCGAGCGACCACGTCGAGATTCGCTGCTCCTGCGCGAGCACGAGGTCGCTCGTCGCGTGCGTCTCGGTCGGGTCGGTCCAGATCGAGCGGCCGTCGCTACGGCGGATCGGCGACGCGCCCGCGGGCGGGTCGAGAGTTCGCGACGCGGCCGTCACCTCGACGGCGAGCGCGTCGAGGCGGCGCGCCCGGGTGAGTCCGTCACAGTCGGGAGGCGCCTGGGTGTGGTCGGCGAGCCAGCGGACGACGTCGAGGTGCTGCCAGGTCGACCGCTCCTCGGCGAGACCGACGATGACCGACTCGGGAGTCGGGAGGACGCCGGTCGGGAGGTGTCGGGAAGCGGCTCGGGAGACTCCCGATTCGATGTCGGGAAGCCCGTAGCCGATGGCGGTCGCCTCGGCTTCCCAGGCGATGCGGAGCTCGGCGGCGGTGAGGCCGGTCTTGTGGTCCCGGGTGTCGGTGGCGACCTCCCGCTCGATCGCCGAGCGCTCGTACCGGCTCGCCTCCCGACCCTCCCGGGAGCGGAACTCGTCGAGCCGCTCCCGCAGCTCGATGTCGATCTCCTCGGCGCGCTTGGAGAACAAGCCGAGCAGCTCGATCGGGAAGCCGGCAATCTCGGCCTGGCCGTTCTTCACCTCGCCCCACGCCACCCCGTACCGGCGGGTGACCTCGGCGCGCAGCGCCGCCTGGTACACCCGGCCGAACGTCGACTGGTGTTTCATCAGGTTGCGGGCGTCGAGGGCGAGCCACCGTCCGTCGGCGGTGCGGACCTTGGACGAGATGACGACGTGGGTGTGCAGCTGCGGGTCGTCGGCCCGGCTGGTCGACTGCCGGAACGCTGCGGCGATCAGGCCTTCGGTGTCGAGGTACGTCCGTGTCCCGTTCGAGCGGACACGCGTGGTTGCGGCCCGGCGCTCGATCGCGTCCATCGCTGCGGCGACGGCGACGTCGTGGCACTCGGCGAGGCCCTCGTCGCCGGTGAGTGCCCACCAGACCGACAGCGATTTCGGCGCGGAGAAGGTCGGGTCGAAACCGATGACCGACGACACCGCCTTGCCGTCCTTCCGGTAGCGGGTGGTGAACTCGCCGCCGAGCCTCTCGCCGGTGCGGGGGTGGTGGCCCTCGAGGATGCGCTGGAAGTCCCACGAGTCGACCTCGTCGTAGCGGCCGAGCAGTGCAGCGCCCCGACCCATCCAGCGACCCGGCGGCTCACCTCTTGCCTTCGTGAGGTACTCGTCGAGGTACTTCACGACCGCCCTCGACGCGCCGTGGTGGATCGCCCTCACTCGGAGCATCGCGACCCCCGCCCGGCCGCGGGCAATTGTCTTCTTGAGTATTCGGGTGTGATCGTTCGGTGGTTGGTCATTGGGGTGAGGGGTCAGGTGGTGAACAGTTGTGGGGTGCTGTTCGTGGGGTGAGGTGGGTGAGTCGGTTCGGTGGTGGTCGACTCGTTGGGAGGTGTGGTGTTGTCGGTGGTCGACGCGGTGTCGTCGTGGTCGGGTTCGTCGGGATGGACGAGGGGCCACGGGATGGGTCCACCGATCAGCGCTTCGAGCGCGTGGCGCGGGAAGCGGAGCTGGCGGCCGACTCGAACGCACGGGATGCCGTCCTCGCCGCCCGTGGCGAGGAACCGGTTCGCCGACTCGTAGACGTTCGAGCGGCCGATGCGAAGCACGAGCATCGCCTCCTCCGCCGTCAGGAGCGGTGGGGTCTGGATGTAGACGTCGGCAGCGGTCATGGGATGCACCTCCACCTCCCAACACGCCGGCGAGAACGCAGTCCGTTTCATCGACGACGACCTGCCCGTCCGCCCCGAGGTCGTCCGGCATGGATTGACTGACGACCGGCCGGTTGGAACGGTCGGCGTTACCTCGGCAGACCCGCAACTCCCTTGCGGTGGAGGCCTCAGCAGCGGATACTGGAACTGCCGAGGCCCGAGGGGCTGAGGAAGTGGACCCGCATGGCGGCCGGACGACCGGAGTGCGGGTCTCGCGCTGTTCGGGCGTCGTACGATGCAGAGATCCACCTGCCCGCTTCGTCAGGCAGGCCCGGGGCCGGCCTCAACGGGCCGGCCCCTGTGCGTTCCGGGCGAGTACTGTGAGATCGTCGTCGGCCAGCGCCGGCGGAAGTGGACCCGGAGAACCGCCGGACGGCGGAAATCCGGGTTCTGCGCGTCGAGGCCTTGCCGGATCGAAAGCGACGGTTCAGACTGGTCTGCGCTGAGGCCCGAGGGGCTGAAGAAGTGGACCCGGGCGACGGCCGGACGACCGTAGCCCGGGCTCTGCGACCCGGGTTGATTTCCGAGGACCAACGGCCGAAAGTTGTCTCAGCTGCTACGTACTGTTCGTAGCGGAAGTCGATCAACCCCGGAGTGCCAGGCCGAGGACCTGAAAGGGTCGTCTAGGACGGGAGCCGGGGCTTTCGCATGCTGGAGGGCACCGATCGTCACCCCGGCAGCTCCCCCACAAGCACGGACAACACCTGGTCGACCTACTGCCGGGCGTCCGCGATCGTGGCTCCTGTAGCGTGTTTACATGAGCGATCTCGCCCACAGCGATGACGATGCCCCTCGCGGGTTGAGCACGCTGCCTCCGGGACTCACGGAGGAGCAGTTGCGAGACGCGCCCGTTCTCGCATCGGCGGATCAGCTGATCATCGAAGATCTCACCGAGGAAGAGTTCGAGGCGTTCGAACGAGCCCTCGATTCGTGAGGCTGGTCGTCGACACTGGCGTCTTCAGCGCGTCGCTCGTTCCGAAACGTGCGATCCGGCTCGCATCGCACGTCAAACACCTCAGCGGCAATCAGCTGTTCCTCGCGGCGGCGACGGTCGCCGAGCTGAGATTCGGGGCGCTCCTCGCCGGATGGGGCGACAAGCGCCGAGACCAACTCGAGTCTCGCATCTCGACAACCACGGTGATTCCTGTCGACGACCTACTGCTCACGACCGTCGCTCAGCTCAGACTCACCTGCCGAACCAACGGTCACCCACTCGCCGATGCTGCACACGCAAACGACCTGTGGATCGCCGCGAGCGCTGTCCACATCGGCGCACCGATCGTGAGCGCCGACAAGGTCTTCCGAGACGTCCCGGGCCTCGAACTGCTCGACTGACGGTCAGTCGCCGAAGAGGCCGGCGATCTTGTCGGCGCTGTCGCGCTTCACGGCTTGGGGGACGTGGCTGTAGGTGTCGAGGGTGACGGCGATCGCCGAGTGGCCGAGCTGCTCCTGCACGACCTTCGGGTGAACGCCGGCCTCGAGCGCGAGCGACGCCATCGTGTGCCTTGTGTCGTGCAGCCGGATCTTCGGCACGCCGGTCTTCTTCACGGCGTCCTCGAACATCTTGGTGAAGCGGTGCGGGTGGTACTCGACGCCGGCCTCATCGGCGAACACGTAGCCCGAGTCGGTCCAGTCCGGGCCGAGCGCAAGCCGCTCCTGTCGCTGCCGGTTGAGGTGTGCCCGCAGCGCAGCGATCGTCGCCGGGGCGAGCAGCAACTGGCGCTGGCTCTTGGCCTTCGGCGTGGTGATCACCACCTGATGATTCGCCGTCGTCCGCTGCTGCGCGACGGTGAGCGTGCCGGCGCCGAGGTCGACGTCGCTCCACCGGAGCCCCGCCAGCTCGCCGCGTCGGAGGCCGGTGTGCAGCGCGAGCGTCCAGAGCCCGATGAGCCGGTCGTCGGCGAGCGCGTCGAGGAAGCGGCGTGCGTCGTCGGCCGACCACACGGTCAACTCCTTCGGCTCGCCCTTCGGCACCCGCGTCGCCGCAGCCGGGTTGGTGACGATCAGGTTCCACCGCACCGCGTCGGCGAGCGCCCGGCGCAAGATGCGGTGGGCGAGCTTCACCGATGCCACCGACAGCGCTCCCCCATCACGTCGACCCGACTCGAGCAGCACGCCGTGCCAACGCTTCACGTCGATCGGCGACAGGTCGGTCAGCCGCTTCGAGCCGAGATACGGGTTGATGTTGCGACGGATGATCTGGCCGTAGTTCGTCCACGCCGTGAGCGCCAGCTCGGTGCGCACCCCCTGGTGCCACTCGTCGAGGAACGACTGCACCGTCGCCTTCGACGGCGGCGCGTACGTGCCTCGCTGGCGATCGGCGAGCGCCTCGTTCAACGCGGCCTGCGCGTCCTTCTTCGTGCGGAACCCGCCGACCTCCTGTTGGCGTCGGCGGCCACGGTCGTCGAGGCCGAGATCGAGCCGGTAGCTCCACGTCCCACCCTCGGTTCGAGGCTTGCGGACCGACCCCTTCACGGGGACGACGCTACCTCGATTTCACGAATGCACGTGGGCAACCCGTGGGCACGGAGCCGAGCTTCTCACGAGCGCACAATCTCTTATGCACTCTGATCAGGGCTTTCGTTGGAGCCGGGTGCGAGAATCGAACTCGCGACCACATGATTACAAGTCAAGTGCTCTGCCAACTGAGCTAACCCGGCGATGCGGGCATCACGCTAACGGCCGACGCGAGGTTCGGATCAGATCGTCCGGGTCCGGTTCAGAGTTCGCGCCAGGAGACGAGCTCGCCCGTGACGATGATCCGGTACTTGAGGCTCGTCGGCGCCCAGGCGTCGGGGTAGGCCGACTTGGTGCGGTCGTAGCCGACGGTGCAGGCGATCAGCGACAACGTCGTCCCCGGATGGTTGCGGGTGGCCTGCAGGATGTTGCTGTTGTTCGAATTCGTCAAGTCACGACGAACGTAGCGATACGTGTACTCGCGCCCGTCACCCGTGGTGACCGTCCACGTGTCGCCAGGGCCGAGCCAGTGCACGTACCGGTACGGCCCCCCGGCGTCGGTGCGGTGAGCGAACAGCGAGACGTGTGCCTCCTGGCCCATGAACCCGGTGCCGGCCCAGTGCCAGCTGTGCCCCGAGTTCGTGATGGCCGTCGCACTACCGGTCTTCACCTGCGAGGTGAGGCCGATCTTCGGAACCTTCAGCACCCACTCGGGCGGCGCCGCGGGTGGGGGAGGGTTCTGGTACTGCGCCAGCTGGGGGATCTTCGGTGAGCCCGTGAAGTAGCCGGCGAGGTCGACGATCACGTGGGCCCCGTGCGACGACAGGACCTGGAAGCCGTGCTGCGACGTGACCGGTGTGATCACGTGGTTGGGCACCACGGCGCCGGGTGCCGAGACGTTGACGTTCGATGTCGGCGGGATCGGGAGTCGGGCGGCGCTGATGGTGAGGAAGCCCGGGCCTCGCGAGTTGACGCACGTGAGGTTGGCCACGATGGCCGACGCGTTGGCCGCTGCCGCCGCCGGAAGCTTGCCCTCGACCACCCAGTTCGGCCACAGGCGGCCGATCTCGCCGGGGTCGCGCGTGTCGAGCAGACGGTCGGGCTCGAGCGGGACGTACAGGCCGACGCTCGACAGGCTGCTCGTCGAACCGGTGAAGTAGCCCGCGATGTCGACGATGATCTTGGCCGGGGTCAGCGTGAAGACCTTGATGCGGCGGCGACCGCCGACGGTCTCGACCGGGACGATCACGCCGGCGGCGCGGGTGTCCCAGGCCCGGGTGACGTTGAGGCTCGACGTCTTCGGCTCGGTCGTGACGCTGTACGGCAGCGCCGTGAAGAACCCGGGGCCGGTGGTCTCGGTGGCCGTGAGGTTGATCACGACCGACGACGCCTCGGCCGGCACCCACGCAGTGACGTCGACCACGGTGAAGCTGCGCGCGCCGACGAGGTTGGGGCGGGTGTCGATCGCGCGTTGCGCCGTGGCGAGACCGACGAAGCGACCCTCGCGAACGGCACTGTCGACCGGCTCGTAGTACCCGAGCACGTCGACGATGACCTCGGAGGCGGCGAGCGTGTAGAAGTCGACGTGGCCGTTGTTGCCGACCTTGACGGTGGCGAGGTTGGCGTTGACGTCGCCGGGCATCATGTTGAGGTTGCTGACGAGCGGCAGCGACTGCCCGGTCGGGTAGACCGTCACGAAGTTCGGCTGGCTGTGGTTGACCGCGGTGACCGTCAGCACGGCTGCGCTGGCGTTCGACGGCACGCCGTTGCGACCGGCGACCTTGACGCGGATCCGGGTCGGCGTGATCTGGTTGTACGGCGCCAGCGAGGGATCGCGGGTGTCGGCGATGCGGATCGCGGTCGGGAGCGGCTTGAATTGGCTGGCGCCGGCCGGGACGGCGGCGTGCGCGAGGCCGTCGGGGATGACCGAGGTGAGCACGCCGGCGCCGGCGACGGCGCCGACGCCCTGGATGAAGCGGCGGCGACCGAACGGCTCGGTCGCGTGCGGCGCGAGCACCTGGTCTGGGTGGGTGGTTTCGGTGGGATCGGGCATTGCGAATTACCTCGGGTCCGCGCCTTTCAGGCTAACGATCAGTGCTGTCGGTGTCTCGAGATTTCGTAGGTGGCGAGTGCGGCCGCGGCCGACACGTTGAGGGAGCTGAGCCGACCCAACATCGGGATGCTGACGATCAGGTCGCAGCGTTCCCGCACCAGCCTCGACAGACCGGCGCCTTCGGCACCCAGCACCATACAGATACCTTCGGTCGCGAGGTCGTCGAGCTCGAACAGGCTCCGGTCGGCGGCGTCGTCGAGGCCCACGACCCAGATCCCGGCATCGCGGATGCGCTGCAACGCGCTGGGCAGGCCGGAGACCACGGCGATCGGCACGTGCTCGATGGCGCCGGCCGACGCCTTCGCGACCGTGGGCGTGACGTGGACGGCTCGGTGCCGGGGCACGACGACCGCGTCGACGCCGGCGCCGTCGCAGCTGCGGACGATCGCGCCCAGGTTGCCCGGGTCGGTGACGCCGTCGACGGCCACCAGGAACGATGCGGCCTTGCCCCGCCGGCGGAGCGCCTTGGCGAAGTCGGCCTCGGGGAGCGGTGCCGCCATCGCCAGCACGCCCTGCGGGGCATCGGTGCGGGCGGTCGACTCGAGCGTCTTGCGAGCGACGTAGGCGACCGGCACGCGGTTGGCCTGCGCGATCGCCTCGATGTCGTCGACCGCGTCGGTGTTGCGGAGCTCGCCGGAGATCCAGATCTCGTGGACCTTCCTGCGTTGCGCCAGGAGCAGCTCGCGGACGGCCTGCCGCCCCTCGATCTGCTCGCCGCCGAGACCCTTGTCGCGACGTGGCTTGGCCTCGCCCTCGCGCCGGACGCTGCCGGTGCGCCCCGCACCGCGGCTGCGCGGCGGGCCAGACCGTCGACCGGCCGCGGCGCGGCCGCCACGACCCTGGCCCGGCCCGCGCCGGCCCCTCGTCGACTTCGTGCTCACGTCGGCCTCTCGATCAGCGCGACGGCCCACGCGGCGATGCCCTCGTGGCGACCGAGCGCGCCGAGGCCTTCGGCTCTCCGACCGGCGACCGTGACCGGTGCCCCCGCGGCGGTGCTGAGGTTGCGCTCCATGTCGTGCTTCTTCGGCGACAGCTTCGGGCGTTCACACACGACCTTGACGTCGATGTTCCCGATCGACCATCCCGCTTGTCTCACCAGATCGGCAACTCCTGAGAGAATCTTGAGCGAATCCGCGTTCTTCCACGCGGGATCGGTGTCGGGGAAGTGCTCGCCGAGATCGCCGAGACCGGCCGCGCCGAGGAGCGCGTCCGCGGCGGCATGCGCCGGCACATCGGCATCGCTGTGGCCGTCGAGCCCGCGTTCACCCTCGAACGGGCAGCCGCCGAGAACGAGCTCGCGGTCGGCGTCGTCGGAGAAACGATGGATGTCGAACCCTTGCCCGACGCGGATCATTCCCGGCTCGCTCATCGTGAAGCCGATCAGGCGGTGCCTGCGGCCTGCCGGACCCAGTCGAGGTCGGCCGGATGGGTGATCTTGCGATTGGCCTGCTCGCCCTCGACGACCACGACGCGGC
>NZ_JASJCS010000141.1 GCF_030065885.1 Ilumatobacter sp.
TGCCCGGGGTTGTCGGGCTTGCCGGGTGCCTCGGGGTTGCCGGGGTTGTCGGGCTTGCCGGGTGCCTCGGGGTTGCCGGGTGCCTCGGGCTGCCCGGGGTTGTCGGGCTTGCCGGGGTTCTCGGGCTGCCCGGGGTTGTCGGGCTTGCCGGGTGCCTCGGGGTTGCCGGGGTTGTCGGGCTTGCCGGGTGCCTCGGGGTTGCCGGGGTTGTCGGGCTTGCCGGTGCTGTCGTCGTCAGAGCGATCATCGTCGTCGGAGCGGTCATCGTCGTTCGACGCGCAGCGCGCCACCTCGCTGACCGCCTCACCATGGCCCGGACCAGGTTCGGTGGACCGGGCGACGCTCGAGACCGTCTGGCCGTGATTGCGGTCGCCGTCGTCGCACTCGTCGGCGCCGGTGCTGTCGTCGTCGGAGCCGTCGTCGTCGGACTTGCCGCAGTCGGACCGGGCGGCGGCGCTGACGGCGTCGCCGTGGCCGGGGCCGGGCTCGGTCGCCTGGGCGACGCTGGAGACGGTCTGGCCGTGGTTGCCGTCGGCGCAATCGACCGCCGCCTCACCGTCGGGGTCCTCGACGCCGTTGCCGTCGCCCGGCTGCGACTGGTTGGCCTCGTCACCGGCGATGGCGCCGCCAGCGCCGGCGTCGTCCGACGATGGCTCGGTCGTCGAACCTGCCGCCTGCGCCGGTGCCGGCTCGGTGGTGGCGGTGACGCTCGGCGCAGCATCGAGCACGGTCGACTCGGGAACGGTGGCAGCAGTGGACTCGGGTGGCGCGTCGGCGGCGGGCGAGAAGATTCCGGGGCCGGCGGCAGCGAGACCGCCGACCCCAAGACTGGCGACTGTGACAGCGGCGATGGCAACGCCGCGACGCGACCGAAGCCCAGAACGGTGGGGGACCGTTGCGGGAAGGGCTTCGACCATGGCCGCGACAGCAGCGGTCTCACCCAGGTGCTCTGCGGGAAGAGCGGGTGAACGCAATGCCGCGATCAGCGCATCGTCGTTGTGGTCAGTGCCGGTCACGCTGTAGATATCGTCCGCGCTCGGGGATCTGTTACATCCGGGTGCTGTTGGAGTCGTTTCAGGCCGCGGTGCACGAGTACGCGGACGGCGCCCTCGCGCCGGCCCATGACGACGGCGATCTCCGAGATGCTGAGCTCGGCGATGACCCGGAGCAGCACGGCCTCGGCCTGGTCGCCGGGCAGCGACCGCACGATCGCGAGCGCGCGCTCGAGCGCGCCACCGTCCTCCGCCTCGTCGGCAGCAGCGCGAGCTGCGAGCCGGGTCTCGGCCACACGATTGCGGTCGTCGAGGTCGCTGCGCCGCTTCGAGCTGCGGATGTCGTCGATCCGGCGGCGAGCGGCGATCGTGAACAGCCAGCGCCGGAAGTCGTGCTCGGACCCTTCGAACCGGGGCAGGCTCGATGCCACCTCGATCCACACCGTCGACGCCAGGTCGTCGGGCTCGGCCATGCCCTTGCCCCGGAAGTAGCGGAGCAGCAGGTGCTGGTAGGTGCGCCAGAGGTGTGCGAGCGCGTCGGTGTCCCCGGCCTTCGCTCGCTCGATCACCGCCTCCACAACTTCTAGTATCGGTCGCATGGCACGGGAACTGCAGCCCGTCGTCCGCTGGACCCCTGGTCAGCGGTATCGAGAGCGATGACGGGGGGCGTTCGCTCATGACCGACACACCAACGATCCGGCGGGTGGTCGATCTCGCCACGGAGCGGCGGCCCGACGACCCGCTGTTCGCCGACTTCCTCAGGGCCTACTACGGCGAGCTGCCCGAGTTCGATGTCGACGATCGCCACGACGCGGACCTCTACGCCGTGGCGCTCGCCCACCACTCACTGGGCCGCAACCGGACGCCGGGCGACACGTTCGTCCAGGTCCTGTCGCCGGATCGCGATCGCGACGGATGGCATTCGGATCGATCGGTCGTGCTGCTGGTCACCGACGACGTGCCCTTCCTCGTCGACACGGTTCGGATGGTGCTCGAACGGCACCAGGTGGCCACACACCTGCTCGTCCACCCGATGCTGTTCGCCACTCGCGATCCGGCCGGGGAGCTGGTCGGGGTCGCCAGCGCTGCCGCCGACGACTCGCCCTATGGCGTCCACCTCGAGGCCTGGACCCAGGTCGAGATCGATCGCTGCGACCCCGAGCGGGCCGAGGTGTTGCGAGCCGACATCGCCGAGGCGGTCGCGCTCGTCCACTCGATCGTCGGCGACTTCGACGCCATGCGCAGCCGGATGGGGGCGTTCCGCGATCTCGATCCGCTGCTCGAATGGCTCGCCTCACGCCACTTCGTCTTCCTCGGCGCGGCGACCTACGACGTGGTCGACGGCGAGGTCCGATGTCGCGAGGGATCCGCGCTCGGCACGTTGACGCCGGACTCGCCGGTCGACCCGGACATCAACATCGACGGTGAGGTCGTGTCGGTCGCCCGTTCGTCGCGCGTGTCGATCATCCATCGCCCGGCCCGCATGACCGTCGTCACCGTCCGGGCCGACGAGCCCGACGGCCCGGCGTTCCATCGCTTCGTCGGTTTGCTGGCATCGACGGTGTACCGGCAGAGCGTGCTCACCATCCCGTCGGTCGGCGAGCGGGCCCGGGCCGTCCTCGGGCTCGCGGCGAGCGGAGCCGAGACCCACACCGGCCGGTCGATGCGCAACGTGCTCGAGACCCTGCCGCGCGACCTCGCGTTCGAGCTCGACACCGACTCGTTGGCACGGCTCGTGATCGACGTCGTCGGTCTGCAGGAACGCCAGATCGTCCGGGTCTTCGACGTACCCGAGCCGGTCGGGGCGCTGTCGACGATGCTCGTGTACCTGCCGAAGAGCCGCTTCAACGCCCAGCTTCCCGAACAGGTCGCCGAGCGGGTCGCCGAGGCCTACGGCACGACGCCCCGCGATCTCGAGTCGTTCCTCGGCACGAGCAACCTCGCCCGCATCACCTTTACGCTCGAGCGAGCTGCCGAGACGCCTGACCTCGACGAGCTGTCGGACCAGGTCGACTCCTTCAGCACGGCCTGGCTCGACCGCGTCCACGATGTCGCCGTCCACGAGTTCGGCGAGTCCCGCGGCACGTCGCTCGTGCAGCGGATCGGACCCGCTGCGCCGGCCGCGTACCGCACCGGCGTCGATCCGCAGACGGCGGTGGGCGACTTCGCGCGGCTCGACGCTCTGATCGAGGGCGAGCGCGACACCGTGTGTGCGTTCGTCCGCCACGTCGACGCCGTCGAGGGCGTGTGGCGGATGCGGGTGTTCCGGCGGGATCACCCGATCGCGCTCTCCGACATGTTGCCGCTGCTCGGGCATCTCGGCCTGCGCGCCCTCGACGAGCACCCGTACTGCTTCCCGCTGGCGGGTGGCTCGTGCTTCGTCTACGACATCGGGGTCCGCGTGCCCGAGAACGTCACGATCGGTGATCGCCGTCATGCCGAGGTGCGCGAGGCGCTCGTCGGTCTGCTCGCGGGCGACATCGAACCCGACGGCTTCAACCGGCTGATCCTGTTGGGTGGGCTGACAGCACGCCAGGTCAACGTGCTGCGGGCGTACGCCAGGTACGCCCATCAGATCGGCTTCACGTTCAGCCAGGGCTACATCGAGGAGTCGTTCGCGCGCCTGCCGCACCTCGCGCGCCTGCTCGTCGACCTGTTCGAGATCCGGTTCGATCCAGATCGGGACGAAGCCGAGCGCGCAGTCGTCGTCGAAGCCACCCGCTCAGCGGTGCTCGGTGCGCTGGACGACGTGCCATCACTCGACGACGACCGCATCGGGCGGATGTTCCTGGCGATGATCCAGGCGACGCTGCGCACCAACGCCTACCAGGGGCGCCCGACGCTGGCGTTCAAGCTCGACCCGTCCGAGGTGCCCGACCTGCCCGAGCCACGGCCGGCGTTCGAGATCTTCGTCAGCTCGGCCCGCGTCGAGGGCGTCCACCTCCGCGGTGGACCGATCGCACGCGGCGGGCTGCGGTGGAGCGACCGGCCCGAGGACTATCGCACCGAGGTGCTCGGCCTGGTCAAGGCGCAGATGGTGAAGAACGCGGTGATCGTGCCGGTCGGCGCCAAGGGCGGGTTCGTGGTCAAGCGCCGCAAGGCGACGGCGGCCGAGAACCGGGAAGAAGCGGTCGAGTGCTACAAGATGTTCGTTCGTGGCCTGCTCGACCTGACCGACAACGTGGTCGCCGGCGAGATCGTGCCGCCCGACCGAACGGCGCGCTACGACGGCGACGACCCGTACCTGGTCGTGGCCGCCGACAAGGGCACGGCGACGTTCAGCGACACCGCCAACGAGGTCGCCGCCGAATACGGATTCTGGCTCGGCGACGCGTTCGCGTCCGGCGGCAGCGCCGGCTACGACCACAAAGCGATGGGCATCACCGCGCGCGGCGCGTGGGAGAGCGTGCGGCGTCACGCCATGGTGCTCGGCAAGAACGTCGACACCGACGAGCTGACGGCGGTCGGCATCGGCGACATGTCCGGCGACGTGTTCGGCAACGGCATGCTCCGATCGCCACACCTGAAGCTCGTGGCGGCCTTCGACCACCGCCACATCTTCATCGACCCCGATCCCGATCCGGCCGCCTCGTTCGTCGAGCGGCAACGGCTGTTCCAGATCCCGCGGTCGTCGTGGGCCGAGTACGACGCCGAACTGATCTCCGAGGGCGGCGGCGTCTTCCCGCGCACGCAGAAGTCGATCCCGATCTCGACGCAGGCGCGCGAGGTGCTCGGCGTCGAGGCCGAGCAGATGACACCGAACGAGCTGATCAAGGCGATCCTGTGCGCGCCCGTCGACCTGCTCTGGAACGGCGGCGTCGGCACGTACGTGAAGGCCACGTCGGAGAGCAACTCGGAGGTGGGCGACCGCGCCAACGACGCGCTGCGGGCAGATGCCACCGAGCTCCGCTGCAAGATCATCGGCGAGGGCGGCAACCTCGGCATCACACAACTCGCACGCGTCGAGTACGCGATCGGCGGCGGGCTGGTCTACACCGACGCCATCGACAACTCGGCCGGCGTCGACTGCAGCGACCACGAGGTGAACATCAAGATCCTGCTCGGCGACGTGATGGCCACCGGCGACATGACGCTGAAGCAGCGCAACGAATTGCTGGAGGAGATGACCGACGAGGTCGCCGAGCTCGTGCTCGACAACAACCGCGCCCAGACGCTGGCGCTGCTGATCGCGCGCACCCAGGGCCTGCCGATGGTCAACGTGCACGCCCGCTACCTCGACCTGCTCGAACGCGAGGGGTGGCTCGATCGTTCGCTCGAATTCCTCCCGTCCGACAAGGAGATCGCCGAACGGCAGTCGAACGGATCGGGTCTCCGCGCGCCCGAGCTGGCGGTGATGATCGCCTACACCAAGAACGCCAACATCAGCGAGATCATGAAGACCGATCTCCCCGACGAACCGGCGCTCGAGGCCGACCTGGTCAACTACTTCCCGACCCCGCTGCGCGAGCGATTTCGCGATCGGATGACGACGCATCGGCTGCGGCGCGAGATCGCCGCCACCGAGCTGATGAACCAGATGGTCAACCTGTCCGGCATCTCGTACGACCACCGCATGACCGAGGACACGGGCGCGTCCGTGACCGACGTGACCCGGGCCTGGCTCACGGTCCGCGAGGTGCTCGGGTTCCACGAGTGGTGGGACGAGATCGCCGAGCTCGACGGGCTCACGCTGGAGGATCAGCTCGAGTTGTTCCTCGACTGCCGTCGCACGGCCGAGCGCTGCTCGCTCTGGTTCATGCGCCACCGACGCCCGCCCGTCGACGTGTCGGTCGAGTCGGACCGGTTCCGCGAGCCCGTGCGCGAGCTGAGCGGCGAGTTGCTCGAGTGCCTCCGGGGCCCGATGCGCACCGCTGCCGACACGATGGTGGCGGCACGCATCGAACAGGGTGTTCCCGCCGAGCTGGCCGAGCGATCTGCCGTGTGGCGGTTGCTGCACACGACGTTCGACGTGATCGAGCTCGCCGACCGAACCGGCGCGCCACCGATCGCCGCGGCATCGACGTACTGGGAGGTGTTCGACCGCTTCGAGCTGATGTGGCTCTGGGATGCGGTCGGCGCGCTGCCACGCTCGGACCGCTGGCAGACGCAGGCCCGCAGCGCACTGCGCGACGACCTGCTGACCGCCCTGGCCGAGTTGACCGACAACGTGATGGAAACCGGCGATCGGTCGGTCGACGCCTGGATCGACGCCAACGAGCGGGCCGTCGATCGGGCGATCACCATGCTCACCGAGATCCGCCGTGCCGAGAGCTTCGACGTGACGAACCTGTCGGTCGCGCTCCGCCAGCTCCGCAACCTCGCGCTCACGTCGGTGCGGGAGTCGTGACGATCGGGCAGCGCACGGGCTCGGGCTGGCAGCCCACGCCTGTGTCGCACGAGACCTGAGCCGCATGCCCCGACGGCGATAGCGTCGACCTTGCATGGCCGCCACCCCGCGTTTCCGCTTCGCACCGTCGCCGACCGGCTTCTTCCACGTCGGCGGGGCCCGGACGGCACTGTTCAACTGGGCGCTCGCTCGGCAGTCAGGCGGCACGTTCGTGCTGCGCATCGAGGACACCGACGAGGCCCGCAACCGGCCCGAATGGACCCAGGGGATCATCGACGCACTGGCATGGATCGGCATCTCCGCCGACGCCCCGCACTTCGAAGGGCCGCACTTCCAGAGCGGCCAGATCGAGGCGCACCTGACGGCTGCCGACCGCCTCTTCGGGTCGGGCCACGCCTACTACTGCGACATGACGCACGAGGACGTCGAGCGGCGCGCCAAGTTCGAGGGCGTGACCGGCTACGGCGGCTGGTCGCGCAACAGTGGCCTCGGTCCCGGCCAGGGGCGCGTGCTGCGGTTCCGGGTCCCCGAGGGCACCACGGTCGTGCACGACTCCGTGCGTGGCGAGGTCGAGTTCGACAACGCCTCGATCGAGGACTTCGTGCTGGTGCGCGGCAATGGCACGCCGGTCTTCCTGCTCGCGAACGTGATCGACGACGCCGAGATGGGGA
Source organism: Ilumatobacter sp. (assembly GCF_030065885.1). Taxonomy (GTDB): domain Bacteria; phylum Actinomycetota; class Acidimicrobiia; order Acidimicrobiales; family Ilumatobacteraceae; genus Ilumatobacter. The sequence continues at coordinate 7,011 of NZ_JASJCS010000141.1, forward strand.
TCACGCACGTCGTTCGCGCCGAAGAGCACTTGCCGAACACGCCGAAGCAGCAGATGATCTGGGAGGCGCTGGGGCTCGACGTGCCGGTCTGGGCCCATGTGCCCGTGCTGGTCAACGAGCAGCGCAAGAAGCTGTCGAAGCGGCGCGACAAGGTGGCGCTCGAGCAGTACCGCGATGAGGGCTTCCTCGCCGATGCGATGGTGAACTACCTGATGACGCTCGGGTGGTCGCCGGGTGAGGACGAGATCCAGCCGTGGTCGGTGATCGAGGAGGCGTTCCGGCTGGAGGATGTCAACCTGTCGCCGGCCTTCTTCGACATCAAGAAGCTGACTGCGTTCAACGGTGAGTACATCCGCGCCATGGGCACCGCCGAGCTCACCGAGGCCTGTCGCCCGTGGCTGCCTTCGGAGTGGGGCGCCGAGCCGTTCGCATCGATGGTGCCGCACATCCGAGAGCGGCTGAAGACGCTCGCCGATGCCCCGGGCGCGGTCGACTTCATGTACGTCGACGATCCCGAGGTCGACGAGGCGTCGTGGGACAAGGCCACCAAGCCCGAGTACGCGCTGCCGATGCTGCGCGACGTGATCGGCGCCTACGAGGGGGCCGACTGGGATCATCCGACGCTGAAGGCCACCATGGAGGGCCTGATGGAGGGCTACGGCATCAAGCTCGGCAAGGCGTCGGCGTTGACGCGGGTGGCGGTCACCGGTCGCTCGATCGGCCCGCCGCTGTTCGAGGCGCTCGAGGTCATGGGCCGCGACGAGTCGCTGCGTCGGATGCGGAACGCGCTCGTCCGGCTCGAAGCCGAGACCGGCGACTGACCGGCTGGGTTCCAGGACGGTGACCGCCATGGCCGACCAGACCGACGTCCCCGCTGACCCGGGGCAACGTGACGAGGTCGTTGCCGCTGGCTCCGACGAGCTCACGGCGGAGCAGTGGTGGCGCCGGCCGCCGTCGTGGAGGCGCGTCGTCGCCGCAGTCACGATCGTGCTCCTCGGCTACTACGCCGTCACGCTGGTGCAGGTCGTCAACGCCGGCCGGCAACACGGCGCGGGGCAGGCGGAGGCGATCGTCGTGCTCGGCGCAGCACAGTACGACGGCCGTCCGTCGGCGCAGCTCGCCGCCCGGCTCGACCACGCGCTCGCGCTCTGGGAGCAGGGCGTCGCCCCGTACGTGATGGTCACGGGTGGCAAGCTGCCGGGGGACCGGTTCACCGAGGCCGAGGCGTCGGCGGCGTACCTGCAGGAGCGTGGCGTGCCGGCCACGGCACTGCTGTCCGAGAACGCCGGGTCGACGACCTACGAGTCGCTCGACAGCGCCGCTGATCAGCTCGTCGCTCTCGGCTACGACGAAGTGGTGCTGGTGACCGACCCGTACCACTCGTTCCGCAGCAAGCTGATCGCCGAGGAGGTCGGCCTCGACCCGTCGGTCTCGTCGACGCCCGACAGCGTGGTGACCGGCTGGTCGAACGCCCGCCGCCATCTGCTCGAGGCCGGGGGAGTGGCCGTCGGTCGGCTCGTCGGCTTCGACCGCCTCAGCGACCTGACCGATTGATCCGACGGCTCGACGGCGGCCGGTCGCGCTGACCCAGGTGGTGTGACCGGTTGAGGCGATACACTCTCACGTCGCTCCGATGGGGTGTGGTGTAACTGGCAACACAGCAGATTCTGGTTCTGTCGTTAGGGGTTCGATTCCTCTCACCCCAACCATCCGGACGGCGCTCGGCGCGAGTCGTTGCGTCTCGTCCGGAAGACATAGCCCGGCGGTAACGTCGGGCGTGCAGCTTGGCCCGTTCGTCTAGTGGCCTAGGACACCACCCTCTCAAGGTGGCGGCACGGGTTCGAATCCCGTACGGGCTGCCAAGAAAACACCAGGTCAGAGCCACTCTCCGGTGTGGCTCTCCTGCTTCCCGGACTCGTTGCCAATCTGATGCCGATCTCTCTGGCGGGGCCCGATCGGCTTGGCTGCGTCGCCAATAGGCGTGGTCGGGATACGTCGTCGCCCGGGCGACGGAGCCGACCCAGGGTCGCGGAGTGCATCTCAAGCGGTCGCCCTGATCGGGTGTTCATCCGAGGAGGGCGAGGTCCCGGCGGACGTAGCGCAGGTGCGCCCACTCCTCTTCGAGGATCACGCGAACGCAGTCACCAACAGTGGGGTGCCAGTCCCCGCCGCCCCACGGGTTGTTGCGCTCTTCGGCGAGCAGCTCCGGTGTGGCGGTGGCCAGGAAGTCGGTCACGAGCTGCTGCCGTTCGGCTCGCACCGCCACGATGTCCTCGAGCGACGGTGTGTCGGAGCGAAAGATCGTCATGTCGAAGCCCATCTCGGCTGCACCGGTGAAGATCAGGCCGATCTCGTGGAACGGCTGTTCCATCCCCATGATCGCCCCGCGCAGCCAGGCGTCAGTCGCCAGCACGAGGTGACGCAGGGTGTCAGCGAGCGACCACTCGTCGTCGACGTGGGCGTCGACCAGTTCCGGGGGCGTCTTCGTGACTGTCGTGTCCCACGCGGCCTGCACTGCGACCCAACCGTCTCGCAGGCCCTCGGGCGTCTGTGCCTTCTGCAACTCGCGGCCGGGAAACTGTCGGTTGAGCTCAGCGTCGACGAACGGCACCACGTCGACGCCGTTGACGACGAGGCTGGCGAAGAACAGGTCATGGCTGTCGATGTCGAGCCCGGCGACGTCGACGCTGCGCATCGTTACCCCGCTGACGTCGCAGGATCTCATGATGGCGCCCTTGAAGCTGGTCCTGACGAAGGTTGCGCCTTCGAACTCCTGGGTACCGGAATAGTTCGTCATCCTCGCATTCTCGTCGCTCGACATCGACAGGCCGTCGCCGCCGACGGTGCTTCGGAACCGATTGCGCTGGCCAGGGGAGGGTCGTGGAGTCGTACCCCAGGACACGCACGGCGTGGCAGTCGGCGTCGCCGCTTCACATCGCCACACCGAGCCTGTTCGATCAGGCGGACTTCACCTACAGTCGGAGCGCGGACAAGAGTCATTCGGTGATGCGCAAGGCTGCGCGCGCAAGACGGGTGCGATCGAGACAGCGGTGAGGATCGAATCAGAAAGTGAGCTGTATCCATGGACATGCTGATGGGCGACAAGATCGCCGACGCCGATCTGGCCGACTGGCGCAAGTTGGCCCAAGGACTCCACGCCCGCTACCTGATCGACGACTTCGGCACCGGCGCACGGTTCATCAGTGCTGTGGGCGAGGCGGGTGACGAGGTCGACCACCATCCGATCGTCTCGATGGGCGCCGGGTACGTCGACCTCAAGCTGATCACCGACGACGCCATCTACCGCGAAGACGACGGCACCGAACACGTCGTGGCGTGGCCGACCCAACAGGACGTCGATCTCGCACGGCGGATCACCGAGATCGCAGCCGACCAGCACCTCGTCGCGGACCCGGCCGCGGTCAGCCAGATCGAACTCGGCCTCGACACCCCACATTCTGCGACGATCGCACCGGTGTGGGCCGCCCTGCTCACCGGGAACCCGGCCGCGCAGGGCCACGGATCCCCCAGCGACGAGATCCGCGACGCCACCGGCCGGATCCCGAATCTGTGGTTCGGTGGCGCCGACGATGACGAGGCGCCGCGTCAGCGGTTCCACGTCGAGGTCTACGTCGCGCCCGAGGTAGCCGCACAACGAGTCACCGCAGCCGTCGCCGCCGGCGGAACCGTCGTCGACGACACCAACTCGCCAGGACTCACCGTCATCGCCGATCAGGACGGCAACACCGGAATCCTGTGCGTCGACACCTCCGCTGTGAAACAGGACTGACCGGCCACCCGCTGCCCGAGAGCCGGCCGCCCGTCCTGCCTCGGCGTCGGCCTCGTCCTGGATGTTCGCGCCGCTGCGGCCTCGGATGCGGCCGCGGTGGACGTCGTGCGTCGGTTCGACCGCATCCCGGACCTCGGGCCATGCTGGCCGGCGTGACCGATGCAGCGCCGACACCGGCAGACCAGGATCGCTTCGCCGGGCCGACGCATCGACTCGGGGCGGGACTCGTCAACATCCTCATCTGGTTCGTGTTCATCGCTGCGCTCGCCGCTCTCGTGGGCGTGGTCGCCGCATCGCTGCTCGTCGGCGTGCTCGGGACGGTGGTCTACGTCTCGATGGTCGCGACGCTCGGCGGCTCGCCCGGCAAGCTCGCCCTCGGGCTCCGGGTCACGCTCGACGACGGCACGACGACCCCGCCGGGCTGGCGGCCCGCCATCATGAGGGCCGTGCCCTCGCTGGTCGGATGGGTGCCGTTCATCG
>NZ_JASJCS010000142.1 GCF_030065885.1 Ilumatobacter sp.
GACCCGGACGTCGACTTCGATCTCGAGGTCGACGTCGCCGACGTCGTGGTCGACCTGGGGGCCAGCGATCACGACACCCGCGCCCGCCAGCGCGAGAGCGCCAGCGAGTTCGCCACCATCACCCTCGCCGCCGCCGACCAGTTGCACGCCGACCACGTGGTGTTCGTGTCGTCCGCCATGGTCTACGGCGCCTCGCCGAACAACCCGAAGCCGCTGACCGAGGACGCCGTGCTCCGGCCCGACGTCGAGTTCGTCTTCGCACGGCAGCTCGCCTCGGCCGAGGAGCTGGTCGAGCAGTGGCGGCGGGCGCGACCGGGTCGGGTGTCGAGCGTGTTGCGCCCCTGTCTGACCCTCGCCGCCGGGCGCTCGTCCACGCTGGCCGCAGCCCTGGTCTCCGGGCTCGGCCGTCGCGTCGCCGATGCCGATCCGCCCGCGCAGTTCCTGCACCTCGACGACCTGGCCGCCGCCATCGTCCTGTCCGTCCGCCGCCGACTCGACGGCGTGTTCAACGTCGCACCGGACGGGTGGGTCCCCGGCGAACGCGTCCGCGCGCTGTCGGGGGAGCGGCCGCGGCTGCCGATGCCCGATCGGCTGCAGGAGGTCGGTGCCGGCTTGCGGTGGCGATTCCTGCGCGGCCCGATCCCGCCCGGGCTCGGCTCCTACACCCGCGAACCCTGGATCGTCGCCAACGGCCGTCTGCGCCGTGAGGGCTGGGACCCGGTCGTCACGAACGAGCAGGCGTACGTCGAGGCGACCGAAGCGCCGTGGTGGACCCTCGTGTCACCGAAGCGGCGACAGGAACTCTCCCTCGGCGCCGGGGCAGTCCTCGCCGTCCTCGGCCTCCTGGGCGCGTCGACGATCCTGCGGCGCTGGTGGCGCAGCCGGCAGTGACGTGACTGCGGTCGGTCGGCGTCCGTCAGCGTCAGTCGGCGACGAACCGGCCGTCGACGAAGGACCCGACGATGTGACCGCGGTCGTCGACGACGAGCGTGCCGTCGGGGGCGATCGTCCGATCGAGGTCGGCTCGTGCGAGCCGGTACACGTGTGAGGACGTGACGAGGTGGACGACGGCGTCGGCCGGGAGCTCACCGGCCGGGGGCTCCTCCGCGGCGACGACCGGCACCGCGATCGAGCGAGGCGCCCCGGTCAGGGCGAGACCGGTCGGCGAGGCGAGCGCCGTCTGCTCGAGACGGACCTGGTCGAGCGTGTTCGACCGTTCCACCGACGACTCGTCCGCAGCGACCGACGCAGCGGCCGACACCTCGAACGGCGGCAGCGTGGTGGCCGACACGGCGACCGGCGCCGGCGCCCGACGCGGCAGGATCGTGATGGCGAGCACGACCACGAGTGTCGCGGCGACCGCGCCCGTGGCGACGGCGATGAGTCGTCCCGACGAGCCGTGCGGCTCGGGTGTCGCGATCGACGAGTGGAGCTCGGAGGGATGCCGCCACGATCGTTCGTGGGGTGGGATCGGTGCTCGCTCCACGAGCATCGAACACTAACCAGTCGCGACCGGGTTCGGTTCGCGAGGAGGGCACAACGCGTGCGCTCGGCGCGGTGCCACGGTGTTGTGTGACGGCTGGTTGCGCACGACGTTGCAAAGCTGCGAAAAAGTGTCGGGATGACGTGACATGCAGAAATCCGTCCCGCGCCGGGGCGGTACGCTCGCCGGTCGTGGAGGCACCGACCGACGGCGACGAGTGGTTCGCGATCACCGAACTCGAGTTGCCCGTCGCCGCCGCCTACGAGTGGGCGGTCCTCCCGCGTTGTGGCGCGGTCGTGCTCTTCAGCGGCACCGTGCGGGATCACGCCGACGGCCGTGAGGACGTGCAGTACCTGACGTACGAGGCCTACGAGGAACAGGTCGTCCCGGTGTTCACCTCGATCGCCGAGGAGGTTCGGCGTCGCTGGCCCGACACCGGGCGGGTCGTGCTGCACCACCGCATCGGACGGCTGGAACTCGGCGAGTCGTCGGTCATCGCGGTCGTGTCGGCGCCGCACCGGCCGGGTGCGTTCGAGGCGGCCCGCTACGCCATCGACGCACTCAAGGAGGCGGCGCCGATCTGGAAACACGAGGTGTGGGCCGACGGTGCCGACTGGGGGACCGACGCCCACGACCTGGTCGACCCGTCGACGGTCGCCTCCGCCGACGGTGGCCCGAGCGGCGGTTCTTCGTGATCGTCGTCATCGTCGTGCTCGCGATCGCGGTCGTGATCGCGGTGATCGTCGGGATGCGGCTGCGTCGCCGCACGGACCCCGTGGACTCGTTTCGTCGGCAGATCGATGCCCTGGGCCCCGAGGCGCGCCGACCGGTGGTCGATCAGGTCCGCCGCGTGGACGACGATCCCGACCAGACTGGTCCGGATGCGTCCTGACCCCACGAGTCCACCGACACCGAACGTGATGCGCCGGCTGTCGGACCGCACACGCGCGACGTGCGCGGCGAACGGCCTGCGCGGCCGAGGAGCGCAGGTCTGAATGGCACGCGACCTCGCCATCGACCTCGGGACGGCGAACACGCTCGTCTACATGAAGGGCCGCGGCATCGTGCTCAACGAGCCGTCGGTGATCGCCCTCAACCGGCAGACCGGCGAGGTGCTGGCCACCGGGCGCGAGGCGTGGCAGATGATCGGGCGCACCCCGGGCTACATCGTCGCGGTCCGCCCGTTGCGCGGCGGCGCCATCACCGACTTCGAGATCACCGAGCGCATGATCCGGTTGCTGCTGCAGCGGGTCGGCGTGAGCCGGTTCACCCGCCCCAAGGTCGTGATCTGCGTGCCGTCGGCCATCACCGAGGTCGAACGCCGTGCTGTCACCGACGCCGCACGTCGGGCCGGGGCGGCCGACGCGAACCTGATCGAGCAGCCGATGGCGGCAGCGATCGGTGCCGACCTGCCGATCGACGAGCCGGTCGGCAACATGGTGATCGACATCGGCGGCGGCACCAGCGAGACCGCCGTGATCAGCCTGGGTGGCATCGTCGCGCTCGAGGCGGTTCGCGTCGGTTCGTTCGACATCGACGCAGCGATCCAGAACTACATCCGCCGCGAGCACGGCATCGCGGTGGGTGAGCGCACGGCCGAAGAGATCAAGATGGCGATCGGGTCGGCCGACCCGACCCCGCAGGAGTCACAGGCCGAGGTGCGCGGCCGGGACCTCATGACCGGGCTCCCGAAGACCGTGATCCTCACGCCCGAGGAGGTCCGGTATGCGATCGAGGACGTGGTCTCGTCGATCGTGGCGTCGGTGGTTCGCTGCCTGGCCAAGGCACCGCCCGAGCTGTCGCAGGACTTCCTCGTGCGTGGGATGTACCTGGTCGGCGGTGGCGGCCTGCTGCGCGGTCTCGCCGAGCGGATCGAGCGCGAGACCGAGGTGCCGGTTCGCATGTCGAACGTGCCGCTCGAAGCGGTGGTGCTCGGCGCCGGGCACGTCATCGAGCACTACGACGCCCTCAAAGGCATGTTCATGGGCGCCAGGAGATGAGGCTCGGGCCCCGACGCCCAAGTCGCAGCTCCCGCCGACTGGCTCGCTGACCGAAGTCAGCTCGGGGCCGCCGCGCCTTGCGCTCGCACGATCTGACTCCGAGCGATGACGTGATGATTGGTCAGCCGACGGTGCGTCTCGGGACGGGTTCGGCTGTTGGCTGACCGAAGTCAGCTCGGGCTCGCTGCGGCTTGCGCTCGCACGATCCAGCTCGGAATCAGGGGTTCCGATGAGGGTCGGCGGCGAGGTGGCCACGGCACGGTGAGGCTGCTCGGTGTGTTGCGTCTTGCTGCTCGTTGACCGCGTCGACCTCGTCGGGGTGGCAGTAGGGTCTGGGCGCGATGCGCCTCGACCACGATGCCCACGACGCGATGCGAGCCGGTCTCGACCGGATCCGCGACGAGGGCGACATCCCCGAATCCTTCACCCCCGAGGTGCTCGCCGCGGCCGATGCTGCGGCGGCCCGAGCCCCTCTGGACGACCACGTCGACCGGACCGATGTGCGGTTCGTGACGCTCGACCCCGAGTCGTCGGTCGACCTCGATCAGGCGTTCACGATCGAGCAGGCGGGTGCCGACATCATCCTCCACTATGCGATCGCGGATGTCGGCTGGTTCGTCCGGCCGGGCGATCCGCTCGACGTCGAGGCGTTCGAACGCGCCGTCACGGTCTACCTCCCCGATCGGCGGTCGACCCTCTACCCGCCGGTGCTGTCCGAGGGCGCCGCAAGCCTCCTGCCCGATGTCGACCGTCCGGCGGTGGTGTTCACGGTCCGGGTCGCCACCGACGGCAGCACGCGCCTCGACGGCGTCGAACGCGCCCTGATCCGCAACCACGCCAAGCTGGCCTACGACGCCGTGTCGCCGTCCGACCTGCCGGCCGGGTTCGACGAGCTCCACCGCCGCATCCAGGCCGACGAGGAGGCGCGCGGTGCCCCGCGGGTCGAGTTCCCCGAGCAGGAGATCGAGCGGCACGACGGCGGCCGGTACGACCTGACCTTCCGGCCGCGACTCGACTCCGAGGAGCAGAACGCGGCGCTCTCGCTGGCGACCAACCTGGCGGTGGGCGCCGCGCTGTACGAGGCGGGCACCGGACTGTTCCGCGTGATGCCCGAGGTCGACGAGGGCCGGCACCGCAAGCTGCGGCACTCGGCGCGTGCGTTCGGCCTCGACTGGCCGAGCGAGATGTCGCTCGACGCGTTCGAGCGGTCGCTGCCGCGGGACGATCCGCGCACGTCGGCGTTCCTGCTCGCCGTCCGGCGCGCCGCCGGTGGAGCCAGCTATGCGCCGTTCGACCCCGACGAGCGACCCTGGCACTCGGCCGTCGCTGCGACGTACGCCCAGGCGACGGCGCCGCTCCGCCGCCTGCAGGACCGCTACGTGATCGAGGCGATGCTCGCGATCGCTTCCGGCCGGCCCGTCCCGGCCGAGATCAGTGCGGCGTTCGACGAGCTGCCCGCAGCGATGGCCAGCGGCGATCAGCGGGCGAACCGCGCCGAGCGTCAGGCACTCGACCTCGCCGAGGCGGTCGTGCTCAGGGGACGCGAGGGCGACATCTTCGATGCCGTCGTCGTCGACGAGGGGGACTGGGGCGTCGAGGTGCAGATCGCCGACCCGGCGGTGCTCGTCCGGATCGCGGCTCGCAGGGTCGACCCCGGCGACGACGTCCGCGTGCGGCTCACCTCGGTCGACGTCGACCGCCGCACGGTCGAGTTCGAGCGCGTGAGCTGACCGGCGTCGGGCGACGGGGCGGATGGCCCGTCACCCGGCGATGAGCCGGTGCACGGTGCCGCTGCGCTCGAGCACGTACAGCTCGCCATCGGGTCCGGCGCGAACCGCCGACACGCTGTCGAAGCCGGTGAGCAGCGTGAGGTTGCGCTGCCCGGCGAGGTCGAGCGCCCAGAGGATGCCCGAACAGAAGTCGCTGTACACGTAGGCCGGTGCGAGCTCGGGGATCGCCGTCCCGCGATACGGCACGCCACCCGAGATCGAGCACCCGTCGTTGCCGTGCCGGTAGGTCAGCACCGGCAAGGTGTTGCGATCGCTGACTGCGATGTCGTCGTTGAACCGCTCTGCGCCCTCGAGTGCGCTCCACCCGAAGTCGAGTCCACGCCCGGCCGGGTTGCCGCCGGCGGGCGCGACGACGTTGACCTCTTCGAACTCGTTCTGCCCGACGTCGGCGATCCAGAGCTCGTCGGTGACCGGGTCGAAGGCGATCTTCCACGGGTTGCGGAGCCCCCACGCCCACACCTCGGGGGCGCCGGCGATGCCCTCGAACTCGCCGCCCGCGAACGGGTTGTCGGCCGGGATGGTGTACGCGGCATCGCCGGTGGACGTCGGATCGATCCGTAGCATCGATCCGAGCAGCGAGCGGGGGTCTTGCGCACGCCGCTCGGGATCGTTGGCCGAACCGCCGTCGCCGAGCGGGATGTACAACATGCCGTCGGGACCGAACATGAGCTCGCCGGCGTTGTGGTTGCGGTACGGCTGGTCGACGGTCAGGACGAGGCGCGACTCCGCCGCGAACCGTCCGACGGCGTCGACCCCGTACTCGGCGATGATCGTGTCGCCCCCGCGGTCGGTGTAGTTCACGTACGCCAGGTCTTGGGTCGGGTGGAAGGCCAGTCCCAGCAGGCCCTGCTCGCCGCCGCCCGAGACCAGGCTTCCCAGCTCGGCAACGACCGCCGTCTGCGTCTCGTCGTGGCGCACGATCGTCCCGGTCTGGTTGACGACGTAGAGCGCGTTGTCGCCCGGGCGCACCGCCAGGTCGATCGGCTGGTCGAACTCGCCGACGATCTCGCTCGTCACCACCGGGTTCCCCACCGTCCGGTCGTCGGTGGGCACCGTGGTCGTGCTGGTCGAGGTGCTCGTCGACGAGCTGGTCGGCCTGGTCCCGATCGGGGCCACCGTCGTGTCGGTCGGTGTCGTGTCGGTCGCCGACGTGGCCGAGTCGGCCGTGGTGGTCGTGGCGGCGTCGGGGTCGGTCGTCGTGGTGGTGACGAACGCCGCCGAGCCCGCCTCGTCGTCAGTGGCTGGGCCGTCGGCGCCACCGTCGTTGCTCGCGCAGGCGCCGAGGACGAGCGCAACGACCACCGGCAGGGCAGATCGGGGAGCTCTCATGACCGGACGCGGATCAGCCCTTCCTGCACGACGTTGACCACGAGCTCGCCGTCGGCGGTGAAGATCGATCCGCCGGCGAGACCGCGCGCCGACGACGCCGAGAACGCGCGCTGCGAGTAGAGCAGCCATGCGTCGGCGCGAAAGGGGCGGTGGAACCACATCGCATGATCGAGGCTGGCCATCATCAGATCGTGGGTGCTCGACGACATGCCGAACGGCTTGAGCGTCGTGTCGAGCAGGGTCATGTCGCTCGCATACGTGACGATGCATGCGTGGAGCACGGGATCCTCGGGGAGCTCGCCGTCGGCCCGCATCCACACCAGCTGGCCGTCGGCCGGCTCGCGGGCGGACTCGATCGGCGTCACGTAGCGGGTGTCGATCGGCCGTGGCCGCGTGTACCAGGCGCCCATCTCGTCGCGGTACGGGGCGAAGCGCTCGTGGAAGCCGGGGAGCGATTCGGGTTCGGGCACGTCGTCCGGTCCCGGCATGTGGTGGTCGAGCCCCTCCTCGGTGCGGTGGAAGCTCGCCTGGAGGTTGAAGATCGGGCGGCCGTGCTGGATCGCGACGACCCGTCGGGTCGTGAAGCTGCGCCCGTCGCGGAGCCGATCGACGTCGTAGAGGATCGGCACGCTCGGGTCGCCCGGCCGGAGGAAGTAGGCGTGCAGCGAGTGCACCATCCGGTCGGGATCGTCGACGGTGCGTGCCGCGGCGACCAGCGCCTGCCCGGCGACCTGCCCACCGAACACCCGCTGCCGATCCTCGTCGGGCTGCACACCCCGGAAGATGTTGACCTCGATCGGCTCGAGGTCGAGCAGAGCGACCAGGTCGCGCAGCGCATCCGACATGCCGGTCATCCTGGCACGCCCGCCGGGTTCGTAGGCTGCGGAGATGGAGGATGCGGCCCGTGCGGCGTTCCGCGAGCTCCCGCGCCCGATGCAGCGTGCGCTCGAGCTCGGATGGGAGTCGGCGTGCGCGGGGAGCATCGGCATCGGCGCCGTCGTGGTGGCCGGCGACGGCACCGAGGTGGCGACGGGCCGCAACCGGCTGCTCGAGGACGTCCCGGGCGACGACGTGATCGCCGGTTCCTCGCTGGCACACGCCGAGCTGAACGCGCTCGCCAAGCTCGGCTACCGCCAGCACGAGGACGACGACCTCGAGCTGCACACGACACTGCAACCGTGCGTGCAGTGCCTCGCGGCGATCCGGCTCAGCCCGGTGCGGCGGGTGCGCGTGCTGGCACCGGACCCGCTCTGGGCGGGCACCGAGCGGATGCACGAGTTGACGCCGTACCTGGCCGCCCGCTGGCCCGGCATCGAGATGCTCCCGGTCGGCGAGTGGACCGTCTTCGCCCTCGTGTTCCCCACGGCTCACGTCGCTGGCCGCATCTCCGTCGGCGGTCTGTGGGCGACCACCCTGCCCGAGACGACGGCACTCGCCGAACGCGTCCACGATGCGCTCGGCGCCACCATGGATGCCGGCGAGTCGGTCGTGGCCGCCGCCGGCGAGCTGTGGAGCGACCTGACCCGCTGCGTCGACGAGGTCGAGCGGTCGGCCAGCCGCCTCGACTGGCCGACCGCGTCGCCGTCTCGGTGACGGGCGCCGTCAGCGGATCGGCACCTGGGTGAGGAACTCGAAGGTCGTGGCGTCGTTGGCCTGCAGCGCCGACCTGGTCATGGTCCACAGCGTGCCGTCGATCACGAGGCTGCGCTCGATCTGCTCGCGGTAGTAGTCGTCCCGCCAGCACATCTCGAAGAAGTCGTCGTCGCCCACGCCCAGCCGCTCGAACACGTCGTCGGCCTGCCCCTCGTCGTAGAACCAGTAGCGGAGCTCGTCGGCCGGGTAGCGCTCGCAGTAGAAGCCGCCGAAGCCGCCCACGGCGCCGGACTCGCACAGCTGGAGATGCGTCGAGGGGTCGTCGGCCATCCACCACAGCTCGGTGTCCTCGGGGACGTCGTCGGTGGTGAGCGGCCGGCAGTCGCTGGACGGCGCGACCTCGTTGCGCTGGTGTGTGACCCGACCGAGCTCGACGATGGTGTCGCCGATGTCGAACACGATCGCCCCGTTGAACTCGCCCGACCACGACTGGGTGGGCACGATCGCCTTCGAACCCCACATCTGGAACGCCCGGTGGTCCCACTCGACGGGGGAGTTGGCGTCACGGAGCGTCCAGACCGAGACCTCGCGGGGGTCGTTCGGCTCGGACACGTCGAACAGGCTGAGCTTGAGGCCGAGCGTGCGGCCCTCCTCGGTGGCGTCCTGGCCGACGCCGAGCACGTAGTCGTCGCCGACGGGGTGCAGGTAGGTGGAGAAGCCGGGGATCTTCAGCTCGCCGGCGACCTGCGGGTTGCGCGGGTCGCGGAGGTCGAGCACGTAGAACGGGTCGATCTGGCGGAACGTCACGGCGAAGCCGACATCGCCCATCAGCCGGGCCGAGAAGAGCTGCTCGCCGCGGCCGAGGCCGCCGACCTCGCCGACCTTGACGAGCCGCTCGCCCTGCTCCTCGAGCACGGCGAGCCGGGTCTCGCTCTCGGGGCTGCCGCCCCACGGGGAGCCGTCGGTGGCGATGACCCGCAGGAAGCCCTCGTGTTCGTCCATCGAGAACTGGTTGAGCAGGCTGCCGGTGATCGAGCCGCTGGCGACGTACTCGGTCGGCTCGCCGGGAGCGATCGCGAACGCGTGGATGTCGGTCTCGTAGTCGTCGTTCCACTCGACGATGTCGACGTCGCGGGTGACGACGTCGGCGCCCGCCCACTTGGTGGTGGCGACGTAGAAGCGGTCCATCGACGAGTAGACGGTCTGGCCCCCGGCGAGGACGCCGGTCGCGTTCCGTCGGGCGATGCCGCCGGTCAGGCCGTCCTCGAGGCTCAGGTCGACGACCGAGATCACGTCGAAGCCGGCGAACTCGGCTGGGTGGTGGACCCGGCTGCAGTCGAGCAGCGGGCCCTCGTCGGAGACGTCGTCGCTGGTGATCTTGTACGACGGCAGCCACTGCTCGAGCGTCGACTCGTCGACGATCTCGCGGTTCGTTGCGGTCGCCCGCGCCTCGCCGCTCTGCGTCTGCGGGTACACCCAGGGGAGCTGCTGCGGGCCGCTCGACACCGCCAGCCGGACGTGGTCGTCGATCGCCCGCGCGCTCAGGTACTGGCCGGCGATGCGCATCGACGCCGCGACGGTCAGGTCGCTCGGGTCGGACATGTCGACCTCCAGGATGAGGGCGGCCGGCCGCCAGATCTCGGGCTCGTACATCACGCTGTCGGCGACGGCGAACTCGGCCTCGGCGTCGCCGCCGATCGGGTCGAGCGGCTCGACCGGCATCGGGCCGAACCAATTGCTGTCGTTGGTGAAGACGAACGCCCGGTCGCCGGCGAAGAACAGCTCGTGGCCCCAGCCCTCCGGCAGGGTCAGGCTGTCGGTCACGACCGCCCCGTCGCCGCTCACGTCGACGTAGGTCATCACGTTGTCGACGATGGTGATGATGCGGTCGCCGTCGGTCTTGACGATGTCGGGCTCGTCGATGCCGACCTCCTGGGTGTTGGTGCCCGTGAACTCGCCGCCGCCTTCGGCCGAGTCGTCTGCGTCGGCCGAGGCGGGCACGGTGGCGGTCCGGGAGCCGCCGTCGTCGCTCACGGCCGCGTCAGTGGCCTCGTCGACCATCATGTCCTCCCCCTCGAACACGACGTCGCCCTCGAGCCAGTAGCCGTGGCCCTGCTCGAGGCCGTACGGCCCGACCCGCTCACGGGCCTCCGACCGGACGTGGTCGAGGAAGGAGGAGCAATCGGCGAACGGCGTCAGGCTGCGGAGGAATCGGCCCCCGCCGGCACCGCCGCCGGAGTCGGACGTGCCGGACGTCCCCGACGTCCCGCCGGTCGTGGCGGCGTCGACGCCGGTGGTCGACGAACCGGTCGCCGACGGGGAGTTGGCACTGCAGGCGGCACCCACGAGTGCCAGGGAGAGGAGGACGGGTGTGACGGCTCGCATGTCCCTTTGACGCCGCGCGACCCGGATCGGTTCCCGACGCGTACGGAATCGAGACGGGCGCCCCCGCATCCGGCGACCGCCCGGCGTGATGCCGGGCGGTATGCCCCCTGGTCGCACGGCGAGCTCAGCAGCGGGTGCGGCCGGCACGCACGACGAGCAGCAGCCCGCTGCCCGCGGCGACGAGTGCGACCGAGATCCACGGCAGGACGCCGAGCCCGCCGCCGGTTGCCGGCAACACGCCGGCGCTCTGCAGCGTCGGGTTCGTGACCACGACCGTGACGGTCGCGCCGTCGACCCGGAGGACGGCGGGGCTCGGCACGATGGTCGCGCCGATCGGGGCGTCGACCTCGGTGACCGTGTAGCTGCCCAACGGCAGCCAGTCAGAGGTCCAGGTGTCGCCCGCCTTCACCGTGACCGTGAAGCTCTTGGGCCCTGTCACGTTCATCGTGTAGACACCGTCGGCATCCGGGTCACCGCTCACGATCTTTTCGATGGCGAGCTTGCCGCGGTGGTCGCGGTAGGGGTTGGTGGCGGTGATGGTGATGGTCTGGCCGTCTTCGGTGAGGTCGACGGTGTCGGGGATCACGGTGGCGCCGTCGGGGGCTTCGAGTTCGGTGATGGTGTAGGTGCCGAGTGGGAGCCAGCCGGTTTCGGCGGTGGTGCCGGCGGTGACGGTGAGGGTGTCGACGACGGTGTTGTCGGTGTCGCGGATCTCGAAGCTGTAGCTGTTGCCGGGTGCGGTGTCGCCGGTTTCGATCTTTTCGATGGCGAGCTTGCCGCGGTGGTCGCGGTAGGGGTTGGTGGCGGTGATGGTGATGGTCTGGCCGTCTTCGGTGAGGTCGACGGTGTCGGGGATCACGGT
>NZ_JASJCS010000003.1 GCF_030065885.1 Ilumatobacter sp.
CACGGCCGGCCTCATCGACCTGACTTGAGTCGCGAGATGTGCCTGGCACATCTCGCGACGGGAGGAGACTCATGAGCGACCGCAAGCCCATCATCAGCGGCAACTGGAAGATGAACCTCAACCACTTCGAGGCCATCCAGACGGTGCAGAAGCTGCACTACTCGCTGCCGAAGGAGGTCTACGACTCGGTCGACGTGAGCGTGCACCCGCCGTTCACCGACATCCGCAGCGTGCAGACGGTCATCGAGGCCGACGACCTCGACATCCTGCTCGGCGCCCAGCACTGCCACTGGGAGGAGACGGGGGCGTTCACCGGCGAGGTGTCGCCGGCGTTCCTCGCCAAGCTCGACGTGCAACTCGTGGTGTGCGGGCACAGCGAGCGGCGTGACCTGTTCGGTGAGACCGACGAGATGGTCAACCAGAAGGTCCACGCCATCTTCAAGCACGCGATGACGCCGATCATGTGCTGCGGCGAGTCGCTGGACGAGCGTGAGGCCGGCGAGACCGAGGCCAAGGTGCTGTCCCAGGTCGCCGCAGGTCTCGATCGCCTGAAGGCCGACCAGGTGGCGTCGATGGTGATCGCCTACGAGCCGATCTGGGCGATCGGCACCGGCAAGACCGCCACCGCCGATGATGCACAGACGGTGTGCAACGCGATACGCAACGCGGTCGCAGCCCAGTTCGGTGCCGATGCGGCCGCCGCGGTGCGGATCCAGTACGGCGGTTCGGTCAAGGCCGGCACGACCGAGGAGCTGATGGCCCAGCCCGACGTCGACGGTGCGCTGGTCGGCGGGGCCAGCCTCGATCCGGACGAGTTCGCCCGGATCGTTCAGTTCGCGATCGCCTGAGCTCCGGAACATCCGCGCCGAGATTTTGCGGAGCCGTAACGGGGATGGCTACCGCACGGTAGGCGGACTTGGTATGGTTGCTGCGCTCGACATGATCGGGGAGGACCAGTCGGGCGCCCGGAATTCACAACTCAGCAGACGTGCAGCGTGAACAAGCGCTCTGGACGATCCCCCGAGTTGCCGGGTTTCTCCCACCCAAACCACGAGGAGGACCCACGTGACGAAGAAGAGGCGCACGACGCGTTTTCTTGCTGTCGCTGTCGGCCTGTCGCTGGTCGCCGCCGCTTGCGGTGACGATGACGACGACGACGCGACGACCGACACCGAAGCAGACGCCGACGCCGATGCCGATGCCGACGCCGACGCCGATGCCGACGCCGATGAGGGCGACGACATGGCCGAGGACGAAGGCGACGACATGGCCGAGGACGAAGGCGACGACATGGCCGAGGACGAAGGCGACGACATGGCCGAGGACGAAGGCCTCGACACGTCCGCCGCGGCCATGATCATCACGGTCGACCTGAACCCCGACGCGGTCTGGGACGACGGCACGCCGATCACGGTGACCGACCTCCAGTGCACCCTGGACGCCAACCTCAACACGCCGGGCTCGCTGAGCACCACCGGTTTCGATCAGATGATCGGCATCGAGGCGGGCGAGTCCGACAAGCAGGCGATCATGTACTTCTCGACGGTGTACGCGCCCTACAAGACGCTGTTCAACCCGATCCTGAAGGCCGATCGCCACGCCGACTGCAACGACGTGTCGCTCGACTTCGAGGACGCACCGCCGGACTCCGGCCGCCCGTTCAAGTTCCAGGACTGGACCACGGGTCAGTCGATCCTCGTCCCGAACGAGAACTACTGGGGCGACGCCCCGGCTGCGCCGCAGATCGTGATGGTGCCGTTCGCCGATCAGGACACCGAGAAGGCGGCCATCGCCTCCGGTGAGGTCGACTACATCTACCCGCAGTGGGACCCCGGCTTCCGTGAGGTCGGCGAGGACGCGGCGGTCGACATCGACCTCCAGTTCGGCGCCAACTACGAGGGCTTCTACTTCCAGCAGTCCGACGACCCGCAGCACATCGGTCCGTTCTCGGATCCGGTCTACCGCGAGGCGTTCTGGATGTCGATCGACCGTGCGTCGGTGTTCCAGCAGATCTACGTGCCGATCGGCGGCGAGACCGCCGAGCTGCTCAACTGCGGCCCGATCACGCCCGGCCCGTACTGCGAGGACAACGCGGCCGCTCCGTTCGCCGACAGCTACGACCCCGACGGCGCCGCGGCGCTGCTCGAGGAGGCCGGCTGGTCGCTGAACGGCGACGGCTTCTGGCAGAACCCCGACGGTGAGGTGCCCGAGGTCCGCTGGATCATCAACACCGGCAACACCCGTCGTGAGAGCACCCAGGCCTTCCTGATCCCGCTCCTCGCCGAGCAGGGCTTCAACGTCGTGCCGAGCAACTGCGACGCCGCCTGCTACTTCCAGCAGCGTCTGCCAGCGCTCGACTACGACATGGCCATGTACATCTCGACGGCTCCGCCGGACCCGGCGTACCTGACCTCGTCGTTCACCTGTGACCAGATCCCGGTCGAGGCCAACGACTACGTCGGTCAGAACTCGGGTGGTTGGTGCAACGAGGCGGCTTCGGACGCCCTGCTGCAGGCCGACCAGACGGTCGACGAGGCCGAGCGCGCCGACCTGATCGTCGGTGCCCTCGAGGCCATGGCTGCCGACCACCACATGCTGCCGCTGTTCCAGTTCCCGAACTCGGGTCTCTGGCGCAACGACAAGGTGGGCCCGCCCGAGGTCATGGGTGCCAACTCGAACAACTACATGGCATTCGCCCGCAGCCTCGACGCGATGGAGGACCTGGACGGTGACGGCCAGATCGTCATCGGTGCCGAGCAGTGGCCCGAGTGCCTCAACCCGATCACCGAGTGCGCGAACTCGTCCTGGTACGTGTGGACGGTTTCGTTCGCCGTGATGCCGGGTCTGTGGGACACCACGAACGATCAGCGTTTCGTGCCCACCGACCTGCTCGCGAGCGAGCCGGTGGTCGAGGTCCTCTGATCCGCAAGGATCGCGAGGGCGATACTCGAGACGTGGCGTCAGGTCGTGAGGCCTGACGCCACGCAACACCGACAAGGGGGGCCGACCGGCAATCGGTCGGCCCCCCTTTCGTTCATCTGTTCGACTAGGTTTGCGCCATGGGGCGCATCAGCGGGATGCTGGCCGCACACTTCGGCCGTCTGACTCGGGTTGTCTCGGGTGGTCGACGATCCGTTGACAACTCGAGGTCATCAGTCTGGGCCGACTCGATCCGGGCCATGGAGGAGGACGCATGACGCGTTTCATCTTGAGGCGATTGCTCTGGGCAATCCCGACGCTCTTACTCGTGACATTCATGGTCTATGTCGCGATCCGTCTCGGCACGAATCCGTCCGAGGCGTACCAACGTTCGAATCCGCGGGCCAACGCCGCGAAGATCCGTGAGTACGAAGAGCTCAACAACCTCACGGGCAACTACTTCCAGGGCTATTGGGGCTGGTTCAGCGGCTTCCTCGAGGGCCTCACCAACGGCGGCGAGTCCTGGCAGCGCAGCATCAAGGGTCGCCGCGAGGTGTGGCCCGAGCTGCGTGACGCGATGGCGAACTCGTTGCGGCTGGGTGCCGCCGCCTCGTTCGTCGGCATCACGATCGGTCTCTCGCTCGGCGTGTTCGCGGCGCTCCGCCCCGGCAGCCTGCGCGACGCCACCGTCAACACCGGCGCCTTCGTCGCCTTCAGCATCCCGCCGTACGTCTCGGCGGTGCTGCTGCAGCTGCTCTTCGCCGTGATGTGGAGCAAGTGGTTCGGCGAGACGCTGCTGCCGACGTCGGGTGTCTACCCGGCCGGCCAGCAGGGCTTCGACCTGTGGCTGATGCTCAAGCACATGATCCTGCCGGTCTCGGTGGTGGCCATCCAGATCATCGCCGTCTACGCCCGCTACATGCGTGCCTCGCTGCTCGAGGTGCTCAACAGCGACTACATGCGCACGGCACGGTCGAAGGGCATCAGCGAGCGCCGTGTGCTGGTGAGCCACGCCGTGCGCAACTCGATGATCCCGGTCGTCACGGTCGCCGCGATCGACATCGGCGGCATCCTCGGCGGGCTGATCATCACCGAGCGGGTGTTCTCCTACCCGGGCATGGGCGACTTCTTCCTCACGGCGTTCGACAACGGCGACTTCCCGCAGTTGATGCCGTTCATGGTGATCATCGTCACCGCCGTCATCATGTTCAACCTGCTGGCGGACGTGTCGTACGCCTGGCTCGACCCGAGGATCCGTCTTGACTGAGCTCGTCGAACCCACCACTCCGCACGAGTTGCCCGACGAGGCCGACGCGTTCATCGAAGGTTCCGCCGAGGGCCTGACCGACAAGTCGTTGTCGCCGCGCCAGATGGCGGTGCGCCGCTACTTCAAGCACAAGGGCGCCTTCATGGCCACCATCATCATGGCGATCATGGTGCTGTTCGTGTTGCTGTCGCCGCTGACGACGCGGTACGGCGTCAACGAGGCGATCTTCAAGGCCGAGCCCGGCCAACCGAACTCGTACCTGTCGCCGCGCGGCGACGCGTGGTTCGGCACCGACGACATCGGCCGCGACATCTACAGCCGCATGATCTACGGGCTCCGGGTGTCGCTGATCATCGGCATCTCGGCGGCGATCTTCGCCACGATCGTCGGCGTGACCGTCGGTTCGTTCGCCGGGCTGCACGGCGGCCGCTTCGACGACCTGCTGATGCGGGTGACCGACATCTTCCTGGCGTTCCCGTTCCTCGTGGCGCTGCTGGTGGTGCGCAACTTCCTCGGCGAGCTCGAGTGGTTGACGCCGATCGTCGGCGACCGAACATCGATCAGATTCATCATCCTGCTGTTCGTGATCTTCGGATGGATGGGAGTGGCGCGCCTCGTCAGAGGCTCGGTGCTCGCCTTGAAGGAGCGAGAATTCGTGGAGGCGGCGCGTGCGCTCGGCGCCTCCAACTTCCGGATCGTGTTCCGCCACCTGCTGCCCAACTCGATCGGGCCGATCCTGGTGGCGCTCACCAACACCGTGGTCGCCGCGATCATCGGCGAGGCGACGCTGTCGTTCTTCGGCTTCGGCCCCGACGCCGGCTCGGGCCAGACGTCGCTCGGCCTGCTGGTGTCCGCCGCCAAGGGCGGCGTGACCGCCGGCTTCTGGTGGATGGTGGTGTTCCCCTGTACGTTGCTCGTGCTCGTGGCACTGTGCATCAACTTCATCGGCGACGGCCTGCGTGACGCAACCGATCCCAAGCTGGTCCACGGAGGCTGAACATGAGTGAATCGGTACTGCAGCTGCGGGACTTCCGCGTCTCGTTCCCGACGATGAACGGCACGGTGCAGGCCGTGCGCGGCGTCGACCTCGACGTCGGCGAGGGCGAGATGGTCGGCGTGGTCGGCGAGTCGGGCTCCGGCAAGTCGGTGACGTTCCTCGGCCTGATGGGGCTGCTGCCGAAGACCACGGTCATCGAGGGCTCGGCCACGGTCGGCGGCGACGAGCTCGTCGGACGCACCTCCAAGCAGATGCGGTCGGTGCGCGGCAAGCGGATCGCGATGATCTTCCAGGACCCGCTGTCGGCGCTCAACCCGGTGCACAAGATCGGTCGCCAGATCGTCGAGATGCTGCAGGCGCACCAGACGATCTCCAAGCAGGACGCCCACAACCGGGCGGTCGAGCTGCTCGACATCGTCGGCATCCCGCAGCCCGACCAGCGGGCGATGCAGTACCCGCACGAGTTCTCGGGCGGCATGCGCCAGCGCGTGATGATCGCGATGGCGATCGCCAACGAGCCCGAGGTGCTGATCGCCGACGAGCCGACCACCGCGCTCGACGTGACGGTGCAGGCACAGATCCTCGAGGTGATGCAGCGGATCCAGCACGAGCTGCGCACGGCGATCGTGCTGATCACCCACGACCTCGGCGTGGTGGCGCGCGTCGTCGACCGGGTGCAGGTGATGTACGCAGGTCGCGCGGTCGAGCGCGGCTCGGTCGACGATCTGTTCTCCGAGCAGTCGCACCCGTATACGCGGGGTCTGCTCGAGTCGCTGCCGGCGCTCGGCAAGGATCGGCTGGTGCCGATCCCCGGGTCGCCGCCGAACATGCTGCAGCCGCCACCGGGGTGCGCGTTCGCGCCGCGGTGCCCGCACGCCCGGCCGGTGTGCACGTTGGAGATGCCCGAGCTGCGACCGTTCGGTAACGGCGAGACGGCATGTGTGCGGGCCGAGGAGCTCGTCGAGGAGGGCGTGGTCAGTGTCTGAGTCGGTGCTCGAGGTTCGCGACCTCGTCAAGACGTTCCAGGTTCGCCGCGCGCGTGGCATCCGGGTCGAGAAGGCCACGGTGCAGGCCGTGTCGGGGGTGTCGTTCGAGGTCGGTGCCGGCGACACGCTCGGTCTGGTGGGGGAGTCGGGGTCCGGCAAGACCACCGTCGGGCGCTGCGTGCTGCGGCTGCTCGAGCCGACCGACGGCTCGGTTCGGTTCAAGGGCCAGGAGCTGATCGGTATGGAGCGTCACGAGCTGCGCAGCCTCCGCAAGCACATGCAGATCGTGTTCCAGGACCCGTACGCGTCGCTCGACCCGAAGCGCACGGTCGGCGCGGCGATCGCCGAGCCGTTCGAGATCCAGGGCATCGACGGTGATCATCGCAAGATGGTCGGCGACCTGCTCGAGCTCGTCGGTCTGGCGCCCGACCACTCGCGGCGCTTCCCGCACGAGTTCTCCGGCGGTCAGCGGCAGCGCATCGGCATCGCCCGTGCGCTCGCGCTCAACCCCGAGCTGATCGTGCTCGACGAGCCGGTGTCGGCGCTCGACGTGTCGATCCAGGCCGGTGTCGTCAACCTGCTCGAGGACCTCCAGAAGGAGCTCGGGGTGGCGTACATCTTCATCGCCCATGACCTGTCGGTGGTGCGCCACATCTCGGACACGGTGGCGGTGATGTACCTCGGCAAGCTGGTCGAGATGGCGTCGGCGACGGCGATCTACGAGCGGCCGGCGCACCCGTACACGCAGGCGTTGCTGTCGGCCGTGCCCGAGCCCGACCCAGAGGGCGAGCGTCATCGTCGCCGGATCGTGCTCGAGGGTGACGTGCCGTCGCCGATCGACCCGCCGTCGGGCTGCCGGTTCCGCACCCGCTGCCCGAAGGCCGAGGAGATCTGCGCGGTGGAGGAGCCGGCGCTGATCGACCGCGGCCAGGGTCACCCGGTGGCATGCCACTTCGCCGATGCGGTGCCGGTGACGGTGTGGCAGGACGGCTCGTCGTTCGAGCGCCCCGAGGCCGCCCCGGCCGAGAGCTGACCGAGCTGACCTCCTGGCGTGCGGGCCGTTCGCCCGGTCGCGCCGATAGGATCGTTGCCCGTGCGTGACGTGATGTTGTACATCGTGCTGGTCATCAACGTGGTGTCCATGTTCGCCCTGATCGCCGGGATCCTGCTGCACAGCGGGCGCGGCGGCGGCCTGTCGGACATGTTCGGCGGTGGTGGCGGCGCGGCCCTCGGTTCCACTGCGGCCGAGCGCAACCTGAACCGCATCACGTTCGTGTTCGCCCTGGTCTGGATCCTCACGGTCGTCGCCCTGAGTTTCCTGTTCGTGCGAACCTGATTCGGGCGGTAGCCTGGTCACCCGCACAAGTCACGTCGGAGTGGCGGAATTGGCAGACGCGCTAGCTTGAGGTGCTAGTGCCCTACTTAATGGGCGTGGGGGTTCAAGTCCCCCCTCCGACACCACACTTCCCGTACCAGCCGGCCGCAAGCCCACCTCATCGAGGGTGACGAGGAGCGGAGGTGCCCCGGTCACGGTGACTTCCAGCCTGTCGGCGTAGATCACCACGGTTTCGATCAGCTCTTCAACGAGGACCCGTCGCTCCCGGTCGTTGGCGTGCTCCCAGATGGCGTCGAAGTAGAAGGCAGGATCGCGGAGGAGTGCAGCAGCTTCCTCGAACGCTTCCGCCAGTGCGTTCGGGACTGCCGCGCGATGAGGTGACATCTGAGCTGGCTTGCTCTGGCAGGTCTAGGCGACGAGCACGATCGATCGAGATCGCAGGGCAGTGTCAGTTGGTTGCTGGACGACCTGCTGCGACCCACTTGCGCATGGCGTCGAGCAGTTCAGGGGTGCGGCGTTCGCGGATGTCGGTCTCGTCCCAGCCCTTGCCCAGGAGGCGTTCGTAGTCCCACTCCTGGAATCCGATGTAGTGCCCGATGATGGTCGAAGCCGACGGAGTCGAGGTGTGATGGCTCGCGAGCCAGGTTCGAACACATCGGATCGCCTTGTCGTACGCGCCGCCGTGGGAATCGATGTCCCACCCGGCGATGTCGGACAGTGCGATCCGATGCTTGTGCCGGTCTTCGGCGACAACAAGCAGACGCTTGGAGCGGAGCCTCGCGTCCCCTCCTTGGGCGAGTCCATGGTCGATGCCGAGCTCGAAGGGCATGTTGAGCCGGGCGTACTCACCTCGCGCCGATGCTTGGACGCGGCTGAGATCGTGGATCGAGTATCGACTCGCCGTCATCAACTCAACGATCTTGGCGAGTCTGGCCTCGCCGCTGTCGAGCCGTTCAGTGGAGACCCGAGGAGCGAGTCCACAGTCGACGACGCAGAAGGCGATTGCCTCGAGTATTGGCCGGTAGTCGTCGTCGAACGGGCAGTTGATGAAGACGCTTGCGTCGAAGTCGCCGGCGGGGTGTTCTTGCACTCAGCCCTTCGGTGGGTGAGGATCGTTGCCGTACGAGTCGCGCTCTCGAATCTTGCCGTCGCGGCCGTGGATGTACAGCTCGGTCTTCTGCTTCTTGGCGATGCTGCGGGCGTGGTTGATCGCATCGCGCTGTGTCGAGAACGTCTTCGAGGCCCGTGACGAGCCGGACTTCCGCGTCGCCCATTTCTCCCCGGCGGGCACTACGTGTTGTCCTGGCTTCCCCATCGATATTGCCTTTCGTGAGGTTCGGCCTGTCATCGTACCAGGCCGGCTCTCGTCCACGCCGGGCCTCGAGCCACCCGGACGGAATCTGCGCCTCCCTACTGCGACGACCGGCGAGCCCACTCCAACCGCCGGCGATCGGCTGGTGGAAGCAATCGCTCGGCGTGACCGACGCTAGCTGGCGCTCACGAACTGGTCGGCGAGCAACTCGCCCTTCGTCACTGGCTCGCCGTCGGCGACGTAGTTCGAGAAGGCAATCGGGATGCCGATCGCGCCCGCTCCGAACGTCGGCTGATCCTGCACGTGGATGTGGATGTGCGGCTCGGTCGTATTGCCGGAGTTGCCGACCAGGCCGATCAGCTGACCGCTGGTGACCGCGTCGCCTTCGGCCACGGCGATGCTGCCGGGCTGCATGTGGGCGATCAGCACGTACTCACCGTTCGCCACCTCGATGACCACGTGATTCCCAGCCGGATTCGACGGGTCGCGCTCGATCTGCGGCGTCTGGTCGGGCAGGCCGTCGACAACGGTCACCACGGTGCCGTCCGCGGGGGCAATAACCGTTTGGCCGTAGGCCCAGTAATCCTCGTTGGCCGTCCCGTCGCCGGTGTGGGTTGCTCCGTCCTTCCAGATGAGAAGGTCGACTGCATGCCGCTGGTCGGGAGCGGGCACGTGGTAGTTCTGGAGCTCTGTCCTGCCACCCCAGGCGACGAACCACACGCCTTCGAACGGCACCCGGTACTCGATCGAGCTCGCGTGATCGCCATATGGATCCTCCGGAAGCGGCGTTCGCGGCTTGAGGAAGAATCCGGCGATCAGCCCGGCGTCGTCGAACGACGTCGAGGCCGAGACGATTCCGTCTCCCCACGCGAGATCCGCCTGGTAGACGCGCTGTCCGGCGACGAGCACGGAGACACGTTCGGTGATCGGGGCGCCAAGCGGGGCCTGGGCGTCGAGGTCGCTCCAACCAGCTTGGAGGTCCTCGACCGAGACAGCCGCCGTCATCGTCTCGTCGAACTGGTCGACGACCGACTGGAAGTCGCCGGCGAGCATGTCGTCGGCGACCGCTCGGCCCGCCGCCAGAATCCCTGCGGTCGAGGCCTCGAAGTCAGCCTGAACCTCGGAGTACGACGCCGGCGGGGGTTCCGAAGCCGCACTGGCGATGGGGGCGAGCGCCGTAGTCGTAGTCGTCGTCGTGGTCGGAGGCTCAGGCGCGCTGGTCTGCGGCGACGGAGTCACTGGAACGGTCGTGGAACCATCCCCACTCCCGACGTCGGTGGCCACCGGCGTCGTGGACGCGGTGTCGCCGTCACCGTCACCGCAGGACGCTGCGAGCAGCACGACCGAGGCGATCACCACCGCGCGTGCTGCCACGTTGACGGTCTTCGTCGTGTGCGTGTTCTGCATTCGGTGTACCTCCTGAGGTGCGCCGCTCGTCGACGTCGCGTGACCGCCCGCACACGTCACTCGCCCGATTCGATCGACTCCGGCAACGCTGGAGTCGAGAAGCCCGGTCGGAGCCACAGACTGATTGCTCCATGAGACACCCTGTTCCGATTGAAACCCGTCAACGGGCGATTGGTCCAGCCCCTCAGCTCGGAGCAGCAGTGCTCGGGCTGCTCGGGAGCTGGCTTCCGGTCCGATCGGCCGGCGGGGCTCAGGCCTCGTCGGCCGCTGCGAGCTCGAGGCCGTCGAGGACGAGGTTCAGGCCGAAGTCGAACTCCTTGCCGAAGTCGTAGCCCGGCTGGAGGACGTGGTCGGCGGTGAACTCGGTCAGGTGCGGGTAGAGGTCGGCCGGCATCTGATCGGCGATCGAGCCGGCGAGCTCGGCCATCTCGTCGCCGCCGGTCGCGGGGAGCGTCGTCTCCTGCAGGGCGAAGCCGTACATGAACGCATCGATCATGGCGTAGGCATGGCCGGTCAGCTCGAGCGAGAAGCCGGCACGCCGGAAGCAGCCGAGCACGGCGTCGTGGTGGCGGAGCGTGGCCGGGCCGGGGGAGGTGCGGCTCTCCATGAGCGCTGCGGCCCACGGGTGCGCGACGAGCACCCGTCGCATCGAGTCGCACCGCACCAGGATCGCCGTCCGCCAGTCGGTGTCGGTCGGGGGGAGCTCGATCTCGCCGAAGACGCGGTCCACCATCCCGTCGATGATCGCCTCCTTCCTCGGCACGTGGTGGTAGATGGTCATCGGCTTGGCGTCGATGGCCTCGGCCAGCTTGCGGATGGTGAACGCCTCGGTCCCGATCCGATCGGCCAGCGCGACGGCTCCGTCGATCACGACGTCGGCCGTGAGGCGCCGCGTCTCGGCACGGGTCGCCGGTGCCTGCTCGGTGGGGGATGTCGTGGGGGCCATCGGTCGCTCCTTCGTCGATCGGGTTGACATCGTACTAAGTACGACTATAGTGCGTTCGTACTAAGTACGAAAGTGATCATCACCGAAGGAGCACCGTCATGTTCACCACGACCGATCCGCAGACACCACCCGCGACACCACCCACGACGCCACCCGCGACACCACCCACGCCGGCGTCAACCGCCACGATGCGTGCCGTGACGCAGCGCCGCTACGGCGACAGCTCGGCGCTGACCGTCAACCAGATCGACCGACCGCAGCCCGGCCCGGACCAGGTCCTCATCGAGGTGCACGCCGCCGCCCTCGATCGCGGCACCGAGCACCTCATGACAGGGCGACCGTGGCTGGTGCGCCTGGCCGGCTACGGCCTGCTCCGTCCGAAGCAGCCGGTGCCCGGCCTCGACGTCGCCGGCATCGTGACGGCCGTCGGCGCCGACGTCACGCGCTTCGAGGTCGGCGACGAGGTGTTCGGCATCGCCGATGGTTCGTTCGCCGAGTTCGCCGTCGCCTCCGAGTCGAAGCTGGCGAGCAAGCCGGCGGGCCTCTCCTTCGAGCAGGCCGCCGCGTCCGCCGTGTCGGGCATCGCTGCGCTGCAGGCGCTCACCGACGTCGGTGGTCTCGAGCCTGGTCAGCGGGTGCTCGTGATCGGCGCGTCCGGCGGCGTCGGCACGTTCGCGGTGCAGCTCGCCCGGGCGCTCGGCGGTGTCGTCGACGGCGTCGCAGGAACTCAGAACCTCGAGCTCGTGTCGTCGCTCGGTGCCGACGTGGTGCACGACCACCGCACCACCGACATCGCCGACATCGACCAGCGCTACGACCTGATCCTCGACATCGGGGGCCGCAACCCGGTCCGCAAGCTGCGCCGCCTCCTCACGCCGACGGGCACCCTGGTCATCGTCGGCGGCGAGCACGGCAATCGCATCACGGGTGGCATCGGCCGGCAGCTGCGAGCCGTCGCGCTCTCACCCTTCGTCGGCCAACGGCTCGCCATGTTCGTCAGCACCGAACACCACTCGTTCATCGATCGCCTGGCGGTCCACCTCGACTCGGGCGACGTCGTCCCCGTCATCGGCAGCCGCTTCCCGCTCGACCAGGCCGCCGACGCCATGCTCCAGATGGAAGCCGGCCGGGCCAAGGGCAAGACTGTCATCGAGGTCACGGGAGCCCGCTCATGACCCCGGCGGCAGACGACACCGAGCGCGAGGAGCAGCACGGGAACGAACGCAACATCGGAGACGAGAGCCGCTTGCTGCAGCAGCGGTGGCACGGATGGGGGTCACCGGTCGGTCTGGGAGTCGGCCTGCTCAGCGTCGGCGGCTTCTTCGTGCTGTTGGCCGAGGGGCTCTCGATCCTCGCGTCGATCGACTAGCGAAACACCGACATGACGTTGTCGCTGAGCATCACGAGAGTGCTCCCATGTACACAGCTCAGGTCAAGGGAGAGGAAGCTTCGATGAGGAACGTCAAGGTCGAACGGATGGTGGCCGCACCGCGGTCCAGCGTGTGGGCCGTGTTGGCCGACTACCCCAACATCGTCGACTGGAACGACGGCATCGCGAACAGCTACGCCATCGGCGACGCCACCGAGGGCGTCGGTGCTCAACGGCAGTGCGAGCTGGCCCCGAACGGATCGATGCGAATGCGCGAGACCGTCGCCGAGTGGGTGCCGGAGGAGCGGATGGTGATCGACATCGACCAGATCGAGAAGATGCCCGTCAAGGCGGCCACCATGACGTTCACCATGTCCGACAGCGGTGACACCACGCCGTTCACGATGAGCTACGCCTACGAACCCAAGGGTGGACCGCTGGCCTTCATCTTCGGGCCCCTGCTCGACCGGCAGATGACGAAGGGCTTCAACGGGTTCGTCGACAGCCTCGAACCCGCGGCGCAGGCTCGCACCTCCGCCTGACGAGCGAGCGCCGTGGGCGACCGTCGTCGTCGTTGATCGACACGGTCCGCGCTCGTACACCGGCATCGGCCCAGCGTGGGCCGTGTCCGTCGCCCGGTCGATGCCGGGACCATCGCCTCTGGATGCTGGACCTGCGCCGACCTTGGATGGAGACGAAGGCAGACCGGAGACGCGCTCTCCGGACGGAGGTTTGCATGGCAGCGCACCGGATCGGCCCGGCGGTCGTCGTGTTCCGCGCCGCACGTGACGCGGCGGCGAGCATGATCGTGGTCGGGCAGTCGGCACATGTCGCCCACGAGGTCTGAGAGGCCTCGGCGGGCTGTGTGGGAGGCGTGACGGTGGGCATGGGGCCCCGAGCGCCGTGGTCGACACCGACCGACCACGTCACCGACGCCGTCGCCGCCGACCTCGCGCAGGGCCTGACCAGCGAGGAGGCCGCCGAGCGCCTCGAGCGCGACGGTCCGAACGAGATCGCGGCCGCACCCCCGACGCCGTGGTGGATCCGACTGGGTCGCCAGTTCACCGACCCGCTGGTGGTCCTGCTGCTGATCGCGATCGCGATCTCATTCGTGGCGTGGTGGAGTGAAGGTGCCGACGGGACCCCGCTCGAAGTGGTCGTCATCGCCGCGATCGTGATCCTCAACGCCGGCATCGGCTACTGGCAAGAAGCGAAGGCGATCGAGGCGGTCGCCGCCCTCCGCCGCCTCAGCGCCACCCACGCCACCGTGCTGCGCGACGGACAGGTGATGCACATCCCCACCGCCGACCTCGTCGTCGGCGATGTGGTCGCGCTCGCCGAAGGCGACGCCGTCGGCGCCGATTGCCGCCTGACGTCGGCGGCCTCGCTCCACATCGCCGAGGCGTCGCTCACCGGTGAGAGCACGCCCGTCGTGAAGGACACGGCGACGGTCGACACCGATGCCCCGCTCGCCGACCGCACCAACATGGCGTTCAGCGGCACCGCCGTCGTGCGTGGTCGCGGCGAGGCCCTTGTCGTCGCGACCGGCATGGACACCGAGATCGGCCGCATCGCGACCCTGATCGGCGAGCAGGAGGAAGGGGAGACGCCGCTCCAGCGACAGGTGTCCTGGCTCGGCCGCCAGCTCGGCATCACCGTCGTCGTGCTGTCCGCGATCGTCGTCGGCGCCGTGGTCATCACCGCCGAGTCGCGCACGTTCGACAGCATCGTCGACGCCGCCCTCGTCGGGGTCTCACTCGCCGTCGCCGCCGTGCCCGAGGGGCTCCCCGCCATCCTCTCGGTCGTGTTGGCGCTCGGCGTCCAGCGCATGGCCCGCGAGCGCGCGATCGTGAAACGCCTGTCCTCGGTCGAGACGCTCGGCTCCGCGTCGGTGATCTGCACCGACAAGACCGGCACACTGACCCGCAACGAGATGACCATCGTCCGCGTCGCCACCGGCGGCGGTCATGTCGACGTGACGGGGGTCGGCTACGAACCGGTCGGGCACGCGGCCGTCGACGGCAGTCCGGTGGAGCCCGGTGTGCTGCTCGACGACGTGGTCGCCCTGCTCACCGCCGGCAGCCTCGCCAACGATGCCTCGCTCCAGGAGGAGTCACCCGGGCGATGGACGGTGCATGGCGACCCCACCGAGGCGGCATTCCTCGTCGCCGAGGAGAAGATCGGTGACGGACACCGCCGAGCCGGCTACGAGCGCGTCATCGAGATCCCCTTCACCTCGGAGCGGCGACGGATGTCGACGGTCCACCGTGGCATCGCCGACGACGGGACGATCGAGTACGTGCTCTCCGCCAAGGGGGCGCCCGACGTCATCCTCGAGCGGTGCACCCACGAGCGCCGCAACGGCCACACCCTCCCACTCGACGCCGGCCGGCGCAACGAGCTGGAACAGGAGGCCGAGCTGCTGGCGGCCGACGCCCTCCGCACGATCGCGGTCGGTCACCGATGCCTCGACGAGCCACCCCGACTCGACGCACCGCTCGACGATGACGAGGAGCGCGATCTGGTGCACCTCGGCATCGTCGGCATCCTCGACCCGCCGCGTCCCGAGGTCGCCCACTCGATCGCCGAGGCCCACAACGCCGGGATCCGGATCATCATGATCACCGGCGACCATCCCACCACCGCGGCGCGGATCGGGGGCTCGCTCGGCATCGTGGCCGACGACGGGAGCGAGCGAGGAGTCACGGGCCGTGAGCTCGGCGAGTGTGACGACGACGCCCTGCAGGAGACGATTCGGGAGCGCGCGGTGTTCGCACGGGTCGAACCCGAGCACAAGCTCAAGATCGTCGAGGCGCTCCAGGCCGACGGCGAGATCGTCGCGATGACCGGCGACGGGGTGAACGACGCGCCCGCCCTGCGGCGGGCCGACATCGGTGTGGCGATGGGGATCACCGGCACCGAGGTCTCGAAGGAGGCGTCGGACATGATCCTCGCCGACGACAACTTCGCCACCATCCTGAGTGCCGTCCGCGAGGGTCGCGAGATCTTCGCCGACATCCGCAAGGTGCTGCGCTACCTCCTGGCGTCGAACGGCGGTGAGGTGCTGGTCATGTTCGTGGGCGTGCTGGCGGCCGGCCTGCTCGGACTCCGTGCGGCCGGTGCCGAGCAGGCGGTGCCGCTGCTCGCCACCCAGATCCTGTGGATCAACCTGCTGACGGACGGGGCGCTGGCGCTCGCGCTCGGCGTCGACCCCGCCGTCGACGACGCGATGACCCGGCCCCCGCGGCGGGTCGGCGATCGGATCATCGACCGCGACATGCTGAACCGCATCTTCCTGTTGGCGGTGGTGTCGGCGATCTCGGCCCTGGCTGCGCTCGATCTCGGCCTCGACGGAGGGCTGATCGGAGGCAGCGGCGACATCGACACGGCGCGCACGATGGCGTTCTCGACCCTCGTGCTCGGGCAGGTCTGCGATGCGTTCAACTCGCGCTCGCCCTGGTCGAGTGCGTTCGTGCGGCCGTTCGACAACCGGCTCCTGTGGGCCTCGGCGGTGGTCACGATCCTGCTCCAGGTCGCCGTCGTGCACCTGCCGTTCATGCAGACGGCCTTCGACACCGCCCCGCTCGGCTTCGGCGAGTGGGCGATCGTCATCGCGCTCGCGAGCACCGTGCTGTGGGCGGACGAGATCCGGAAGCTCGTGGTGCGCCGTCAGTCCCGCCGCACGAGCCCCACGATCTCGTCGGCGACGACCTCCGGCGCACTCCCGTCGGTGTCGACCTGACGCGACCGCCCTGAGAGAATGGCCGCCGACTGAGCAACGCCGGAGGGGCCCGCTCCCCGTGTTTCGCCGTTCGGCACAGCCAGTCGATACGGTCCGAACCAGC
This sequence comes from Ilumatobacter sp., assembly GCF_030065885.1. Lineage (GTDB taxonomy): Bacteria > Actinomycetota > Acidimicrobiia > Acidimicrobiales > Ilumatobacteraceae > Ilumatobacter. The sequence continues at coordinate 16,385 of NZ_JASJCS010000003.1, forward strand.
CGGCACGACGGTCTCGACGAGCTGTCGTGGACGAGCCGTACCGGCTCGGCAGCCTGGCGCACCGGCATCGACACGACACGAGAGGCGACGCATCATGAAGGGCGACATCATCGTTCTCGAAGAGCACCACAAGCGGGCAGCGCACCTCATCGTGCCCAACATCGTGGACGCGATCCGGGCCAAGGCGGGGCGATACACGATCACGGTCGCCGGCGAGTCGGGGAGCGGGAAGTCGGAGACGGGCAAGGCGATCGCCGACGAGCTCGCCGCGCACGACATCGCCGCGGTCCTGCTCGGGCAGGACGACTACTTCGTGCTCCCGCCGAAGTCCAACGACGCCAAGCGCCGCGAGGACGACAGCTGGCTCGGCCCCCACGTCGAAGTGCACCTCGACGTCCTCGAACGGAACCTGATCGACGCCATCGACGGCGCCGACGAGATCGAGAAGCCGCTGATCGACTACGACGCGAACTCCGTCGAGGCCGAGACGATCGACCTCCGCGGCATCGACGTGGTGGTCGCGGAGGGCACGTACACCTCGCTGCTCAAGCACGTCGACACCAAGGTGTTCATCGCCCGCAACCGGCTGGACACCCTCGAGCACCGCCAGAAGCGGAACCGGGGCGACGAGGTCGGCGACCCGTTCATCGAGAACGTGTTGAAGATCGAGCACAAGATCATCGCCGGCCATCGCCAGCTCGCCGACTTCGTGATCACCCGCGACTACGACGTGATCGACGTCCGATGAAGGGCGGCCTCCCCAACGGCGTGATGCTCAACGCCTACCCCGACAGCTTGGGCGGCGATCTCGCCGCGACGGTGCGGATGCTGCAGCGCCCCGAGCTGGCCGACGTGTTCTCGCTGTTCTACGTGCTGCCCACCGTCTTCAACAGCGACCTCGACCGCGGCTTCTCGATCATCGACTACGACCTCAACGACGAGCTCGTGACCGCCGACGATCTCGCCGCGCTCGACCAGCTCGGGGTCGAGCTGAAGTTCGACCTCGTGCTCAACCACCTGTCGGTCGGATCGCCCCAGTTCCAGGACATGCTCGCCCGGGGCGACGAGTCCGAGTTCGCCGACTTCTTCATCGACTGGAACCGGTTCTGGGAGGGCGAGGGAGAGCTCCACGACGACGGCTACGTCGTCCCATCGCCCCACCATCTCGAGAAGCTGTTCATGAGGAAGCCCGGTCTGCCGATCCTCCGGGTGAGGTTCCCGGACGGCTCGGATCGCTTCTACTGGAACACCTTCTACCAGCAGGTCGACGTGGTCGACGGCGAGCGCACCTACCTCGGCCAGATGGACCTCAACGCCGAGTCCGAGCAGGTGTGGGAGTTCTACCGCGACACCGTGGCAAAGGTGCGCGACTTCGGCGCCACGATCCTGCGCCTCGACGCGTTCGCCTACCTCCACAAGGCGGTCGGCGAGCGCAACTTCTTCAACCGGCCCGGCACGTGGGACTACCTCGCACGGCTGCGAACCATCGCCGACGAGCACGGCCTGACGCTGCTGCCCGAGATCCACGCCGAGTACGGCGCGAAGCTCCACCTCGAGCTGTCGGAGCAGGGTTACCCGGTCTACGACTTCTTCCTCCCCGGCCTGGTGATCGACGCGATCGACAGCGGGAACAACCGCAACCTCCTGCGCTGGATCGGCGAGCTCCTCGAACACGAGATCGCCACCGTGAACATGCTGGGCTGCCACGACGGCATTCCCGTGCTCGACCTCCGGGGTGGCGGAGACGCCGACGGGTTGCTGCCCGACGCCGAGATCGAGGCGATCATCGAGCGGCTGCTCGAACGGGGTGGCCGGGTCAAGAACCTCTACGGTCCCGACGGCACGAAGATCTCGTACTACCAGGTGAACGCCACCTTCTTCAGCGCGCTCGGCGAGAGCGAGAACCGGCTGCGCCTCGCCCGTGCCATCCAGCTGTTCGTGCCGGGGACACCGCAGGTCTGGTACCTCGATCTCTTCGCCGGCGCCAACGACGACGAAGCGGCCGACCGGGGCGGTCCCGGCGGCCACAAGGAGATCAACCGCACGAACCTGACCGCAGCGGACATCGAGGCCGGGTTGACCCGCGCCGTCGTGTTGGACCAGCTCGAGATGATGCGACTCCGCAACACCTCGGATGCCTTCGACGGCCGGCTCGAGGTCCTCGCGACCGAACCGCACCGCCTCGCGCTGCGATGGACCAACGGCGCGACGCACGCCACGCTCGACGCCGACCTCGCCGCCGAGACCTTCACGATCACGCACGTCTCGGGCGGTAGCCAGACCGTCTACGACTACGGCTGACGTCAATCGACGAGATCAGCGGATCGTCGGGAGCGAGCGTCGCTCAGCTCTCGTTCGGCGTTGGCTCGTCGCGGACGAAGATCCTCGGGCCGCGCTCCTGGTTGCCGCGGTAGGCGGGCCAGCCGCCGACGACCACTGCGACGTACATCATCTTGCGCTTGAACCAGCCGGCGCCCTCGGCCACCAGGACCGCACGGAAGACGTTGTCTGCGTGCAACTTCCCGACACCCGGTTGGGCGTACAGCCAGTCGTGCACGATCCCGGCCCATCGCTGCGGGTCCTCCCAGGGTTCCCACCCGGTGATCCGCTGCGCCCATGCCGGGACCGACGCCCCGTCGGTGGTGAACCCGGTCGGGATCTCGATGCGTTCGTCGCGGGCCTGGACGACGAGCGGCTCGCCGAGGATCCAGAACCTCTCGTCGCCCGGCAGGACCTCCTCGCCGACGACTTCCTTGACGCGGTCGACCCGATCGAACCGTTCGGGCCTGACGGTGATGGTGGCGGTCAGCATCTCGGCTGCTCCCTTCGGGTGCCCACTTCGATGATGCACCCCGATGGAGGCACGGGTCCAGCGGTATTCCGCGCCATCGATGGCGTCGCGGGCCGGTGCTACCGTTCCGGCGATCACGACCTGGAGTGAGCCGATGACGACGACACCGATCGACCGCGAGTTCGCAGAGAAGTTCATGAAGTCGGTCGACGAACCGTTCAAGTACGGCGTGTACTGGCTCTTCCACGAGTGGTGGGACGAGGCGCCCGACCCGGCGATCGATGCGTACCGGGCCGAGCTGGGGTTGATCGAGGGCTCCGATTCGTTCCTCGCCGAGCGCTTCCTGCCCGAGCCGACGACGCTCGACCGGCTGGCGGAGTGCCCGCCCGAGTCGCTCGGCGCCTACTTCCGTCAGTTCGTCGTCGAGAACAACCTCGAGGCCGACCTCGCCCGCAACTACCGCGAGTACAACGAGGAGCTCACGCAGTCGGGCAAGCTCGATCGCCTGCCCGACGACCTCAGCTACATGATGCTGCGCGGCTTCCAGATCCACGACATCTTGCACGTGCTCACCGGCTACACGTCGCGCCCGATGGGCGAGCTCGGGCTGGCGGCGTTCTACCTCGCACAGCTCCGCTTCCCGTACCACGCGATGCGCATGGCGGTGACCGCCGCCCACGTCGCGTTCGTGAGCCCGGCGGGCATCACCAAGGCGATGGATGCGATCGCCGAGGGATGGCTGTACGGCCGGCGCACGCCGAACCTGAGCTTCCACCGCTGGGAGGACGAGCTCGACGCGCCCCTCCACGAGCTGCGCGAGCGGTTCGGCATCGAGACCGAGGCAATGGCCGTCTGAACCTGGCGCCGCTCAGTCGCGGCCGTTCAGGCCGAGCACGTCGATCGCGTTCTGCTTCATGATCAGCGGGCGGACCTCCGGCTTGATCTCGAGGTCGTCGAAGCTCGCGATCCACCGGTCGGGTGAGATCACCGGGTAGTCCGATCCGAACAGCACCTTCCGGCGCAGCGGACCGTTCGCGGCGCGGACGAGCTGCGCCGGGAAGTACTTGGGCAGCCAGCCGGACAGATCGATGTAGACGTTCGCCTTGTGGGTCGCCATCGAGATCGCAGCGTCCTGCCACGGCACCGACGGGTGGGCGAGGATGACGGTGAGCGTGGGGAAGTCGGCGGCGACGTCGTCGAGGAGCATCGGGTCGCTGTAGCGCAGCTTGATGCCCCGGCCGCCCGGCAGGCCGGCGCCGATGCCGGTCTGGCCGGTGTGGAACACGGTCGGCGCACCGGCCTCGGCGATCGCTTCGTAGATGGGGTAGTAGCGCTCGTCGTTCGGCTCGAACGCCTGCAGGCTCGGGTGGAACTTGAAGCCCTTCGCACCGTGTGCGACGAGTGATCGCACCCGGGCCGCAGCGTCGTCGGCGAGCGGGTCGACCGAGCCGAACGGGATGAGGATGTCGTCGTGCCGGGCCACGAGATCGATGATCTCCTCGCTCGACAGGGCGGGATGCCCCAGCGCCGTGGTGGCGTCGACGGTGAAGACGACGGCGCCGATCTGCCGCTCGCGGTAGTACGCGGCGAGGTCGGCGACGGTCGGCGTCCGGTTGTCGTCGCCCTTGAAGTACTTCGCCGACGCGTCGAGCAGCTCCTGATCGAGCGCGCAACACCCCTGCGAGTCCTGCTCGACGTGCACGTGGGTGTCGATGGCGACCAGTGCGTCGGGGTCGAAGCTCATGGTTGCGCCTGCAGGTGCCGCTCGATCCGGTCGAGCACCTCGTAGCAGGGGAGCACCTTCGCGACGCTCGCGTTCGGCTCGCGGCCCTCGGTGATCGCGGCGACGAACTCGCGGTCCTGGAGCTCGATGCCGTTCATCGACACGTCGACGTCGGAGACGTCGATCGGCTGCTCCTTGCCGTCGACGAGGTCGTCGTAGCGGGCGACGTAGGTGCCGGTGTCGCCGATGTACCGGAAGAACGTGCCGAACGGGCCCTCGTTGTTGAACGACAGGGCGAGCGTGCAGAGCTGGCCGGCCTCGGTGCGGAGTTGGATCGACATGTCCATCGCGATGCCGAGCTCGGGGTGGACCGGGCCCTGCATCGCTTGCGCCGCCACCACGGGCGAGCCGGTTTGGTACTGGAACAGGTCGACGGTGTGGGCGGCGTGGTGCCAGAGCAGGTGATCGGTCCAGCTGCGCGGCTCGCCGAGGGCGTTGGTGTTCGTGCGGCGGAAGAAGAACGTCTGCACGTCCATGTGCTGGATCGTGTACTCGCCCGACTCGATGCGCCGGCGCACCCACTCGTGGCTCGGGTTGAAGCGGCGCGTGTGGCCGCACATCGCGACGAGCCCACTGGCCTCCTGGGCCGCGACGACGGCGCGTCCGTCGGCCAGGTTGTCGCACAGCGGGATCTCGACCTCGACGTGCTTGCCGGCTTCGAGGCAGGCGATCGCCTGTGAGGCATGCACCGGCGTCGGTGTGGCGAGGATGACGGCGTCGACGTCGTCACGCGCCAGCACTGCGTCGAGCTCGGTCGCCACGTGTGGGATGCCGCGCGCCTCGGCGACCTTCTGGGCGTTCGCCGCGACCGGGTCGGCGATCGCGACGACCTCCGCGTCGTCGATCGCGGCCAGCCCGTCGAGGTGCTTGTTGCCGAAGGCGCCAGCGCCGGCGACGGCGATCCGGACGGTCACGAGGCCTCCTCGAGGATCAGCTGCCCGACTGCCGTGTTGCTCGCGGGCACGTGGTAGAGGCGGTGCGCCTCGGTGGGCGCAGCGCCTCCCGCCAGGTCTCCCATCGCGCCGCGGGCGATCAGCCACATGACCAGCTCGATGCCCTCGGAGCCGGCCTCGCGCACGTAGTCGACGTGCGGCATCCGCGCGAGGTCGACCGGGTCGTCGATCATGCGCTCGAAGAACTCGTTGTCCCACGGTTGGTTGATGAGGCCGGCCCGCCGCCCCTGGAGCTGGTGGCTCATGCCGCCGGTGCCCCAGATCTGCACGTTCAGGTCGTCGTCGAACCCGTCGACGGCGCGCCGGATCGCCTGGCCGAGCGCCAGGCAGCGGTGTCCGGTGGGCACCGGGTACTGCACCACGTTGACCGCGAGCGGGATGACCTGGCACGGCCATGCGTCGGGTTGGCCGAACATCATCGACAGCGGCACGGTGCAGCCGTGGTCGACGGGCATCTTGTTGACGAGGGTGAGGTCGAACTCGTCGAGGATGACCGATTGTGCGATGTGCGCAGCCAGCTCGGGATGGCCGATCACGGTCGGAACGGGACGCGGGCCCCACCCCTCGTCGGCGGGCATGAAGCTCTCGCCGGTGCCGAAGGCGAAGGTGGGGATCAGGTCGAAGCTGAACGCGTTGCCGTGGTCGTTGTAGACGAGGATGACCACGTCGGGTGGGTGCTCGGCGATCCAGTCACGGGCGGGCTGGATCCCTTCGAACAGCGGCTTCCAGTACGGCTCGTCGGTGAGGCCCTCGTCGATCGCGGCGCCGATGGCGGGCACGTGCGACATGTAGAGGCTGGCGGTGATGCGGGCCATCAGCCGTCGCTTTCCTCGTCCTCCCCGCGACCCTCCCATTCGTGGAGGTAGCGGTTGCCGTCAGGCGAGCGTCCGCCCGCGAGCATCATCGCCTGGTGGCCGGCGGCATCGTTCTCGGTCATCGAGCTCACGATCTCGACGTAGGACAGGCCGTCGCACGCGCCGACCTTGGCGACGAAGTAGATGTTGCCGCCGAGCTCGAGGATGCGGTTGAAGTCGCGGTCGATCACCGCCTGCTTCTGATCGTCGGTCATGTCCCACTCGTCGAGGTAGGCGCGCTCGTCGGCCTTGAACCGCTCGCGGTTGCCGGCATCCATCAGCGACTTCGCGAACTGGTTGAGGTGGTACCCCTTCCGGGCCTGGTCGGCATCGAAGATCGTCGTGCCGGGGATGTCGAGATAGGGCTTGTCGAGCGGCATGCTGTCTCCTGGTCGGCGGGTCAGAGGTCGAGGCCGACGTACTGCTCGGCGACGTTGGTCTGGGACGCCTCCGAGGCGGCGAGGTGGGTGAGGTCCTCCTCCTGGATGCGCTGGTCGAACACCGTCTGGTCGGGGAAGCGGTGCAGCAGCGTTGTCATCCACCACGAGAACCGGACCGACGACCAGACGCGGTGCAGGGCGGTCGCCGAGTAGGCCGCGAGTGGCGCCGAATCGCCGGCGTAGTGCGCGGCGAGCGCCTCCGACAGGTAGTGCACGTCCGACACCGCGAGGTTGAGGCCCTTCGCGCCGGTCGGCGGGACGATGTGGGCTGCGTCGCCGGCGAGGAACAGCCGGCCGTGGCTCATCGGCTCGCAGACATAGCTGCGCAGCGGGGCGATCGACTTCTCGATCGATGGGCCGGTGACGAGCTGTTCGCCCTCGGAAACGGGTAGGCGGGCCAGCAGCTCGGTCCAGAAGCGATCGTCCGACCAGTCGTCGACCGTGTCGTCGAGCGGGCACTGCACGTAGTACCGGCTGAGCATCGGGTTGCGCTGCGAGCACAACGCGAAGCCGCGCTCGTGGTTGGCGTAGATCAGATGGGGGAGCGGTGGTGTCTCGGAGAGGATCCCGAGCCAGCCGAACGGGTACGCCTTCTCGTACTCGGTCTTGGCGTCGGCGGGAATCGTGGCGCGGCTGACGCCGTGGTAGCCGTCGCAGCCGGCGACGTAGTCGCAGTCGAGCCGGACCTGCTCGCCGTCGGCGGTGAACCTCACCCAGGGCTGGTCGGTCGTGACGTCGTGGATCTCGACGTCGGATGCGCCGAAGACGATGTTCGCGCCCTCGGCCTCGGCCGCCAGGTAGAGGTCCTCCTGGATCATCGTCTGGCCGTACGACATCATCGGCTTGCCGGTCAGGCGCTGGAAGTCGATCGAGAGGATCTCCTCGCCGCGCCACCCGATCTTCACGCTGTCGTGCACGTGCCCCTCGGCGTCGAGGCGATCGGCGAGGCCGGCTGCTCTCAGTAGCTCGACCGTCGTCCACTCGAGCACGCCGGCGCGGATGCGGCCGAGCACGTACTCCTTGGTCTGACGCTCGACGACGACCGACTCGATGCCGTGCCGGCGCAGCAGCAGCGACAGGAGCGATCCGGCCGGCCCGGCTCCGACGATCGCGACCTGGGTTCTCATCCGGCAGCCCCCTCGAGCACCTGCTCACTGTCGACAAGATTGTCGACAATCCGGTACCTTACTCGGGGCACCGACCCCTGCGTCAACGGGCGGTGCCGACGGAGGGACGTCACGTGCACCGGATCATCGATTGCCACGGCCACTACACCACCACACCGCCGGGCGTGGCTGCGTGGCGTGACGCACAGAAGGCCGCCGTGGCCGCCGACGCGGCGTTCGTGGGCGAGAAGGGCGCCCTGGCGGTCACCGACGACGAGATCCGCGAGAGCCTGGAGTCGGCACAGCTCGCGTTCCAGCGCGAACGAGGGTCCGACCTGACGATCTTCTCGCCGCGGGCGTCGTGGATGGCGCACCACATCGGCAACGAGCACACGTCCCGGTTCTGGACCGAGCACCAGAACGAACTGATCCGCCGCGTCTGCGACCTGTACCCGGACAACTTCGCACCCGCCTGCCAGCTGCCGCAGTCGCCCGGTGCGTCGATCGACGGGTCGGTCCATGAGCTCCGGCGCTGCATCGACGAGATGGGCTTCATCGGCTGCAACGTCAACCCCGACCCGAGTGGCGGCTTCTGGACCGGGCCGCCGCTGTTCGACCGATACTGGTGGCCGCTGTGGGAAGCGATGATCGAGCTCGACGTTCCTGCGATGATCCACGTGTCCGCGGCCTGCAACCGGAGCTTCCACACCACGGGTTCGCACTACCTCGGTGCCGACACGACCGCCTTCATGCAGGCGCTGGCGTCCGGGTTCATGGCCGACTTCCCGGGTCTCCGGTGGATCATTCCGCACGGCGGTGGTGCCGTGCCGTACCACTGGGGTCGCTTCACCGGCATGGCCGCCGACCAGGGATGGGACTTCGATGCGCTGCTCGACCACATCTGGTTCGACACGTGCGTGTACCACCAGCCCGGCATCGACCTGCTGCTCGACGTGGTGCCCACCGAGAACGTGCTGTTCGCCTCCGAGATGGTCGGCGCGGTGCGTGGCGTCAACCCCGACACGGGTCGACACTACGACGACACCAAGGTGTACCTCGACGCTTCGTCGCTCGACGACGACGGCCGACGGCTCGTCTTCGAAGAGAACGCCCGCAAGGTCTTCCCGAGATTGGAGCTGCCATGAACCAGCCTTCCCACGGCCGCCACGTGGTGGTCACCGAGATCGACCGGGCCGGCATCGCGACCGTCGACGGGCTTGCGTCGATGGGCACGGCGACGGTGCACGAGGCGATCGGGCGGCGCGGGTTCCTCGGCGCCGAGCTGCGCCCGATCCAGCAGGACGTGCGGGTCGGCGGCTCGGCGGTCACGGTGTCGAGCCACCCCGGCGACAACATGATGATCCACGCCGCGGTCGAGGTCTGCCGGCCGGGCGACGTCCTCGTCGTGACGACCACCGCACCGTCGACGCACGGCATGTTCGGCGAGCTGCTGGCGACGTCGCTGATGACGCGAGGCGTTCGAGGTCTCGTCATCGACGCCGGCGTGCGCGACACGTCCGAGCTGCGCGACATGGGCTTCCCGGTCTGGACGCGCCACGTGTCGTGCCAGGGGACGGTCAAGGCGACGCCGGGTTCGGTCAACGTGCCGGTATCGATCGGTGGGGTCGTCATCGAGCCGGGCGACGTGGTGTGCGCCGACGACGACGGCGTCGTGGTCGTGTCGCTCGGCGAGGCCGAGTGGGCGCTTGCGCAGTCGCAGGCCCGGCTCGACAAGGAGGCGGCAACCCGCGCCCGGCTCGATGCCGGTGAGCTGGGCCTCGACTTCTACGGCCTGCGCGACGAGCTCGCCGACCTCGGCGTCGAGTACGTCGACCGCCTCGACCCCTGACACGTCGCGAGTTGTGTCTGACGCAACTCGCGACTCAGGTGGGGCGGCGGGCGTCGCGCCAGCGGTGCAACACCTCGATCACCGACTGCAGGTGGTCGCGCATCGCAGCAGCTGCGGCGTGCTCGTCTCCGGCGACCACCGCTTCGACGATCGATGCGTGCTGCCCGAGCGACTCGCCGGGGCGCCCCGGCATCAGCGCGAGTCGATACTGATGATGTGCAGCGCGGTTGCGCAGGTTCGCGACGAGCTGACTCGCGATCGTGTGCCCACTCATCTCCCGCAGGCGGCGGTGGAGCAGGGCGTTGAGCTCGGAGTAGTCGCCGTCGCGATCCTCGGCGACCGCGGCGCGCATGTCGTCGACGATGCCGCGTAGCTCATCGCGCTCGTCGCTGGTGGCGTGATGCGCGGCCTGCGCTGCGATCAAGCCTTCGAGCGCGGCCCGGGCCTCGGTGATCTGGATCGCCTCCTCGATCGAGATCCGACGGACCGTTGCGCCCCGGTTCGCCTCCCGTTCGACCAGCCCCTCCGACGTCAGCTCGACGAGGGCCGACCGCACGGCGGCCCGCCCGCACCGGTACAGCTCGGCCAGTGGGACCTCGAGCAGCCGGTCGCCCGGCTCGAAGCGACCGGTGAGGATGTCCTGCCGGAGCTCGTCGGTCACGGAGCCTGTGGCCATGTCACGAGAAGTCATACAGCACCTGCGGGTTGTCGACCAGGATCCGATCCCTGCTGGCCTGATCGGGAGCGAACGCCGCGAGGAGGTCGAGCAGCCGGCCCTCGTCGGGCATGTCGACCAGGTTCGGGTGCGGCCAGTCGGTTCCCCAAAGCACACGATCCGGGGCGCACTCGACCAGGGCGCGCCCGAACGGCACCACGTCGTCGTACGGCGCGATGCGTCCTTCGGTCAGACGCTCGGCGCAGGAGACCTTCACCCAGCACCGCTCGTCGGACGCCAGCCGTTCGAGCAGGCGCTGGAACGGCTCCTGGTCGACGCCGTCGGCGGCGGGTACTCGCGCCATGTGGTCGATCACATAGGGCACGGGCATCGCGTCGAGCAGCCCCGAGTACGTGCCGAAGTCCCTCGCGTCGAGGTGGAGCACCACGTGCCAGCGCAGCGCCGCGACGCGATGGACGAGGTCCCGGAACTCGTCGAGGTCCGGGGCGCCGCCGAGATGGGCCACGAAGTTGAAGCGGATGCCGCGGACCTGATGCTCGTGCAGCTCGGCGAGGTCGTCGTCGGTGAACGACGGGTCGATCATGGCGACGCCCGCGTAGCGGCCGGCGCCGCGCTCGATCGCATCGAGCATCGCCGAGTTGTCGGCACCGTGGCAGCTGGCCTGCACGAACACCGCTCGCTCCAATCCGAGCCGGCGCTGCAGGCGCTCGAAGTCGTCGATCCCGGAGTCGGGCGGCGTGTACGTCCGGGTCGGCGAGAAGGGGAACCGCTCGGCGGGGCCGAAGATGTGGCAGTGGGCGTCGCACGCGAGAGCCGGCGGGCGGACCGCCGCGGGCGGCGAGGCTTCGGCAATCGGCCCGGGCACGGTCCGTTCGAGGGGGAAGTCGTGCGGCGGATTGCGAGGAGCCACCGCTCAACGCTCCGTGTCGACCCGCGGGAACACCGTGCCGTCCATCAGCTTGCGGGCGGTGCGGATGATCCCGGCTCGCGAGACCTGGACGCCGCCGTCGGCCAGCGCGTCGACCTCGACGACGGCGTCGAAACAGCCGGTCGGATGCTCGAGCCGCACGACGTCGCCCCCGGGCGCGGTCGCGCAGGCGTGGGCGGGTGAGCCCTCGAGGAGGGCCGCCGTCGCGACCGACACCGCGCCGAGCACGCCGATCGCGTCGTGGCATCGATGGGGGATGAACGTGCGGGTCGAGAGATGGCCGCCGGCGCTCGGCGGCGAGACGAGCGTCAGCTTGGGCACGGTGGTCTCGCGCACGTCGCCGAGACCCATCAGCTCGCCGGCCTTCAGCCGGATCGCCTCCAGCGCAGCGCGGAGGTCGGCGTCCTGTTCGAGCTCGGCGCACGTCTCGTCGCCCGACACGCCGAGCGAGTCGGCGCGCAGGACCGCGACGGGCATCCCGTTGTCGATCAGCGTGCACGCGGTGCCCTCGACCGTGTCGACGACGTTGCCGGTCGGCAGGAGCGCTCCCGTGCTCCCACCGGCGAGCCCCTCGAAGTCGAGGTGGATCGCGGCGGCCGTGCCCGGCACGCCGGAGATCGCGGTCGCGCCGCCGTAGACCGGCGCGCCGTCGAGCACGGCGAAGCGAGCGGTTGCGATCGAGTCGGTGTTCAGCATCCTGATCCGGACCGTGCACTCGCCGTGCTCGGGGCCCGTGAGCAGGCCGCGTTCGAGCGCGAACGGGCCCACGCCGGCCAGGACGTTGCCGCAGTTCTGGCGGTCGGACACGACGTCGTCGGCGACGCCGACCTGCAGGAAGAGGTAGTCGACGTCGGCGGCGTCGTCGCTCGCCGACGAGACGATGGCGACCTTGGAGGTGAGCGGGTGCGCCCCACCGATGCCGTCGATCTGACGGGCGTCGGGGGAGCCCATGACCCGCCGGAGGAGCGAGTCGCGAGCGTCGGGATCCCTCGGCAGGTCGTCGCGAAGGAAGTAGGCGCCCTTGGACGAGCCGCCACGGAGGATCATGCACGGGATGCCGTCGCTCACCGAAGGCAGTCTGCCAAATGTTGACAAGATTGTCGACAGAGCCGGGCTCGTCGATCAGACTGGTCGGGCATGGGACGACACGCCATCAAGACGCCGCCACACCACGCCCCGTGGGCCGACTTCCTCGACGTGTGGCGTGAGGCCGACGGCATCCCGATCTTCGAATCGGCGTGGACCTGGGATCACTTCTATCCGCTCGCCGAGCCGTTCGACGGCCCCAACCTCGAAGGCTGGACGATGCTCGGTGCGCTGGCGCAGGCGACGTCGCGGATCCGCATCGGCGCGATGGTCAACGGCATGCACCACCGGCACCCCGCCGTGACCGCCAACATGGCGGCGACGCTCGACCACATCTCCGGCGGGCGGTTCGAGCTCGGCATCGGCGCCGGCTGGAACGAGATGGAATCGAGCGCGTACGGCATCGAGCTCGGCACGCTCAAGCAGCGGTCGGACCGCTTCGAGGAGGGGGTCCAGGTCATCGAGTCGTTGCTCACGAGCCACACGACCACCTTCGAGGGGGAGTGGTACCGCCTGACCGACGCGTGGTGCGAGCCGAAGCCGGTCCAGGAGCGGATCCCCATCGTCGTCGGGGGCAAGGGTCGCCGCCGCACGCTCCGGACCGCAGCCCGGTTCGCGGATCAGTGGGACATGACCTTCCCGGCGAGCCCCGCCGAGTGGGTCGAGCTCGACGCCGTGCTCTGCGGTCACTGCGAGGCCGTCGGTCGCGACCCGGCGCAGATCACCCGATCGGTGCACCTGGCGTTCGACGAGGAGCGCTCGATGCAGGCGCACGCCGAGGAGGCGGCAGGCTTCTTCGAGGTCGGCGTCGACGTCGTCGTCTGGTCGATGCGCGGCGCCGTCGATCCGGCTCGCCTCGAGCCGCTTGCGATCGCAGTGGCGATGTAGCGGAGGGGCCGACCCGCTGACCTCGGCCGACTCGTGACGCCGGTGCGCCGGTGACCTCTGAGGCGGCGAGCTCGCGGGTGAGCGCGTAACGTTCGGTCCCGGACGTCGTCACGGATCGGGGGACCCATGACCGAGCTCGCCACCACGCCCACCACCGCGACCCATCCGCTCGACCCGTTGTCGGCGGACGAGATCACCGCCGCTATGGCCGTGTTGCGCGATGGTCGGGAGCTGCCGCCTCGGCTCCGTATCACGTCGATCGCCCTGGAGGAGCCGGCGAAGTCGATCGTCAGAGCCTTCAGGTCCGGCGACCCGATCGAGCGGGTCGCCCGCATCGTCTGCTACGACCGTGACACCCGGACGACAGCGGTTGCGCTGGTCTCGATCACGAACGGAGCGGTCACGTCCTGGGAGGAGATCGCCGGCGTGCAGCCGCACCTCATGCTCGAGGAGTTCTTCATGCTCGAGGACATCCTCAAGGCCGACGAGCGCTACGTCGCCGCGCTCGCCACACGAGGCGTCACCGATCTCGACAAGGTCCAGGCCGACCCGTGGCCGGCCGGCAACTTCGGGAGCGACGGCGAGTGGCAGGGCCGTCGTGTCTGTCGGGCCGTCAGCTACGTCCGCGATCGACCCGACGACAACGGCTACGCACACCCGATCGAGAACTTCGTCGCGATCGTCGACTTCGACGCCGGCGAGGTGCTCGAGCTGATCGAGGGCGACATCGTGCCGGTGCCCGAGCCGCACGGCCGCTACGACGTCGAGGCGGCGACCGAGGGCGGTGGGTCGCTGCGCACACCGGCGCCGCTCGACATCACGCAACCCGACGGGCCGGGCTTCACGCTCGACGGCCAGCTGCTGACGTGGGAGCGGTGGTCGATGCGAGTCTCGGTCGCCCCGATCGAGGGCCTCGTCCTCCACCAGATCACCTGGCACGACGACGACGGCCCGCGCCCGATCCTCTACCGCGCCGCGCTGGGCGACATGGTCGTCCCGTACGGGTCGACGGCGACCAACCACTGGTGGAAGAACGCGTTCGACGCCGGCGAGATCGGGCTCGGGCAGCTGCTCAACAGCCTCGAGCTCGGCTGCGACTGCCTCGGTGAGATCCGCTACCTCGACAGCGTCTCGGTCGACCAGGAGGGCCAACCGTTCGCGCAGCAGAACACGGTGTGCATCCACGAGGAGGACTTCGGGATGCTCTGGAAGCACTGGGACTTCGCCAGCGACTCCACCGAGGTCCGCCGGTCTCGCCGGCTGGTGGTGAGCTCGATCGCCACGGTCGGCAACTACGAGTACGCCTTCTACTGGCACTTCTACCTCGACGGGAACATCGAACTGCTGATCAAGATGACCGGCATCGTGCAGACCCAGGCGTTGGCAGACGGCGAGGAGCCGGTCGGCGCCACCCGCATCGGCCCGAACCTCGCCGCGCCCCATCACCAGCACATGTTCTGCGTCCGGCTCGACGTCGACGTCGACGGCGGGCCGAACACCGTCAGCGAGCTCGACGTCGTACCGGTCGAGGGCGACCACCCTCATGCGTTCGACACCGTCACGACCACGCTCACGACCGAGCAGCAGGCCCAGCGGATCTCCGACGCCGGGGCCAGCCGGACGTGGCTGATCGAGAACCACGGCAAGCTGAACGCCCACGGACAACCGGTCGCGTACAGACTGATGCCCGGGTACTCGCCGACGATGCTGGCGCAACCGGGCGCCGCGATCCGAGAGCGTGCCACGTTCGCCACGCAGAACCTGTGGGTCACCCCCTTCGACCCCGACGAACGTCATCCGGCCGGCGACTTCCCGGCGCGGCACCCCGGCGGCGACGGGTTGCCGAGGTGGACGGCAGCCGACCGCTCGATCGAGGACACCGACATCGTGGTGTGGCACACGTTCGGCGCCACCCACATCGTGCGGCCCGAGGACTACCCGGTGATGCCGGTCGAGATGCTGGGCTTCATGCTGAAGCCGAACGGCTTCTTCGACCGCAACCCGGCCCTCGACCTCGCACCGAGCCCGAAGCACTGCGACTGAAGGAGCGGTGGCGCGGCGACAACCCGACTCCTGGACGCCCCGTCGGCCATGAAGCTGTTCTCGCACAGGAAGCGCCCGGTGCACCTCGGGCCGTATCCGCTGGAGCGGCTGCCACGCCTCGACGATCCGACCGAGGAGCCCCGACACCTCGGCGGAACCCGACCCGTCGAGCAGCGGCCGGAGGGTCCGGACGGAGCGAGCCACGCATTCCGGCTCTACCTCGACCTGTTCGATGCGCAGCGCTCGGGCGAGGTCGCCGAGCCGGCACCGATTCCGGACGACCCGGTCGAGCGAGCGCACAACCTGAAGGCCGGCCTCTACTTCCTCGATGCCGACATGGTCGGCTGCGCGGTCGTCCCGGAGGACGCGTGGTCGAACCCCGAGGCTCGACGGCACGGCCACGCGGTCGTCGCGCTCGTCGCACACACCCGGACGGTCGGCCGCGGTCAACCCGGTGACGAGTGGATCGACGGCACCCGTCAGGTCAACGCCGATCTACGCGCAGCTGAGCTCGCCGTGCTCACCGCCGGCTACATCCGCCGCCTCGGATTCGACGCTGTCGCCCACACGCCGTCGGCGACCGACCTCGACCTGGAGCGTGTCGCACTCCAGTGCGGCCTGATCGAGTCGGTCGGCGGCGCACTGAAGGCGCCGTACCTGCGTGGCGGCTTCGCGCTGTCGGTCGTGTCGACCGAGATGGAGATCGCCGCCGATGCTCCGCTCGCACCCCGTGGTCTGGTCGGCTCGCTGCGGACGACCCGCTCGATCGGTTGGCTGCTGGGCCGGCGCGGCACCCGCGCCGGCATCGGCCGCCTGAACGGCGATCACCGGCCGCTGCACATGGGCCGCCAGCCGATGGAGCGGATCAAGCGCGTCGACGAGCCCACCACGCTGATCATCGCCGACGAGGTGCAGCGGGTACCCGTACGGGCCGGCGGGTTCCCGCGCGCCGCCCACGGTGACCTGGGCCCGAAGTTCCAGAACGACGTGAAGGTCTTCGCGTACAAGACGCCCCAGGCGCAGACCTACATCCAGCAGATCGACGCGATGGTGCCGCACCAGGACGGACCGGTTGCCGACGCGGTCGCCGCGGGCACCAAGGATCCCGACCGGAACGCCGACGCGGTCAAGGCCCTGGCGTACCACCTCGGCGGCGACATGGTCGGCGTCTGCGAGGTGCCCGAGTACGTCTGGTACTCCCACAACGGGAAGGGCGAGGTCATCGAGCCCCGGCACCGCAACGCCATCGTGATCCTGCTCGACCAGGGGTACGAGACGATGGAGGGCGCCAGTGGCGACGACTGGGTGTCGGGCGCACAGTCGATGCGGGCGTACATGCGCGGTGCCCAGATCGCCGGCATCATCGCCGAGCACCTCCGATCGCTCGGCCACGGCGCCCGCAGTCACACCAATCGCGACTCCGAGGTGCTGCACATCCCGCTCGTGCTCGAGGCCGGGCTCGGCGAGATGAGCCGGATCGGCGAGCTCGTGCTCAATCCGTTCGTCGGGCCGCGGTTCAAATCGGTCGTGGTCACCACCGACCTGCCGCTCACGCCCGACCGGAAGATCGACTTCGGGTTGCAGGACTTCTGCCAGAAGTGCACGAAGTGCGCCCGCGAGTGTCCGTGCGGGGCGATCCCGTTCGGCGACAAGATCATGTTCAACGGCTACGAGACGTGGAAGCCCGACGTCGAGAAGTGCACCAAGTACCGGCTCGGCAACCTGAAGGGGTCGGCGTGCGGGCGCTGCATGAAGACCTGCCCGTTCAACACCGAGGGCGTGCTGTCGGAGCGCTCCTTCCTCTGGGCGGCGATCAAGCTGCCGTTCGCCCGTTCGTGGATCGCCCGCCTCGACGACCAGGTCGGCAACGGCTCGATCAACCCGGTCAAGAAGTGGTGGTGGGACCTCCAGTGGAAGGACGGCCGCACGATCGTCCCGGAGAAGGGCACCAATGCCCGTGGTCTCGACCCCGACGGCGGCCGGATCGCCGACAAGCAGCGGATCGCGCTCTACGAGCCCGACATGCTGCCGCCGGGCGACAACCAGGGTGTCCCGGTGAAGCTCGACCGGAAGGAGGCCATCCGCCGCGGCGAGCGGGCCGAGACGCCAGCGAGTGCGAGGACCCGCCTCGCCCGGCGAGGCTGATGGTGATGCTCGCGTGAGCACGTCGATCACGATCACGGGCTGGCGAGGACGGTGACGTGGTCGTCGCCGACGATCAGTCCACCCAAGCAGCGGCCTCAGCCGCCGGCTCACCCGTCCCAGGTCACGTCGAGGCGGCTCGGTCCTCGGAACGTGATGTTGGGGAACCGCGTGACCTGCTGATCGTGCACGAGGCGCATGGAGGGGAGCTGCTGCGTGAGCGTCTCCATGATCGCGTTCGCCTCGAGGCGGGCGAACATCGCACCGAGGCAGTAGTGGTTGCCCTTCCCGAACGAGATGTTCTGGCGAGCGTTCGACCGCTCGAGGTCGTAGCGCTCGGGGTCCTCGAACACCGCCGGATCGTGGTTCGCCGCACCGAGGTTGAGGAAGACCTGCGTGCCGGCCGGGATGTCGACCCCGCCGAGGGTCGTGTCCTCCGTGGTCACCCGGCGCCAGCCGACCTGCGGTGAGTTCCACCGGATGACCTCCTCCATCGCGAGCGGCACGACGGCGGGGTCGGCGCACATCGCGTCCCACACCTCGCGCCGGGGGAGCAGCGTCAGCAGCGCGTTGCCGAGGTAGAGCGTGACCGGCTCGTGGCCCGCGAAGGACAGGCCGTAGAGGATCGACTCGACCTCGCGATAGGTGAGGTCGTCGGGGTTCGCCTCGTGGTCGGCCAGCAGCTCGGAGGCGAGGTCGTCGCCCGGTTGGTCGCGCTTGCGGGCCGTGAACTCGCGCACGTACTTCCAGTAGGCCACCATCTTGGTGGCGATCTCGACCTGCTCGTCGGGCGTCGGCCGACCCCACGAGAACGCCAGCCGATCGCCGCACCACTCCTTGAGCTGGGCGTCGTCCGACTCGGGGAACCCCATGAAGCGGAACACGACCTCACCCGGCAACGGGTTGGCGACGGCGGCCACGAAGTCGGCGGGTGGTCCGCCGGCGATCATCTCGTCGATCAGCTCACCGGCCCTGCGCCGGATGTACGGCTCGAGCACCTTGTTGCGGCGGTTGGAGAAGCCTTTCTTCGTGTACTGGCGGATGCGCCCGTGGTCGGGTTCCTGGCGGTTCGACATCACCGCGACGGGGTCGAACTCCGGGTCGGCGAGGATGGCCGCGGCCTCGTCGCAGAGCGGGAAGACCGGGTCCTGCACGTTCTCGGACGAGTAGACGTCGGGGTTCATGAACACCTCGGTGACGTCCGCCATCCGGGAGACGACGACGTAGCCGAGGTCCTCGGCGAACACCACGGGCGTCTCCTCGCGCAGGCGTGCAGCGGTGGGGTACGGGTCGGCGACGTACTCGGCCGAGAGCGGCCGGAACGACGAGTGGTCGACCGGGCAGCCGGGCGGCGGCCCACTCGGACCGGTTCGGATCTGGTGGTACGCGGCCTCGCTCATCGTGCCCCCTGGATGGGAACACTACGGTGCGGGCGGCCCCACTGTCCCGAGCGGGCGAACTCGCTGCTCGTCAGCGGGCGAACCCGCTGCTTGTCAGCGGGCGCCTTCGAGCGGGCTCGGTTCGGGGACCTGCCAGTCGGCGGGCATCTTCGAGAAGTCGAAGAACGGGGCCTCGTCGCCGGCCTCGACCGCGTTGGCCACCTGGTCGTAGAAGCCCTTGCCGGTCTCCTCGGCGAACGTGATGCTGACGTCCTCGCCGGTCTCGGCGTTGGGCCGCTCGACGTACTCGGGGAAGTTGGTCTCGTCGGCGGCGCCCTCGGTGTACCCGCGGGCGAACATCTGCTTGAGCACGCCGAACCCGTCGTTGCGCACGAGCACCTCGCCGCGCGGGCTGCCGCCGAGGCGCTTCATGTGGGCGATGAAGGCGTCGAGGTCGTAGGTGTCGTAGGCGACGTGCTGCACCGAGTGGTCGCCGTGCGCCTCGACGAACGCCGTCACCTGGCTCTTCTTGGCGCGGTCGATCCCCTCGATGAGGGCGACGCCGAACTCGCCGTAGTCGATGCACCAGATCTTCATGCTGTCGTTCGGGTCGTCGGGCCGCACGTCGTCGATGCGGTTGATCAGCCGGCCGCCCTCGACCTCGGTGTGGAACCAGGTCCACTTCTCGATCGTGCCCGTGGCGCAGGCGTAGCTGATGTGATCGACCCGCTTGAGGTGCGACATGTGATGACTCCGATCTCGACGACGCGTCGTGTTCGACGACGATGTCGCACCAGGCTGACCGAACGCGCCCTGAACCGCAAGAACGTTGTGCGAACTGATCACCCATCGGCAGTACGGTGGACAGAGTGAGCGACTCGACCTACCAGATCGACAACGCCGACCGCAGATTGATCGGCGCGCTGCGGCGCGGCGGTCGTCTGTCGAACAGCGACCTGGCCCGTTCGCTGGGCATGGCGCGCGGCACCGTGCAGTCGCGCCTCCATCGGTTGGTCGACACGGGGGTGATCACCGGGTGGGGCCCCGACCTCGATCCGCGCACGTCCGATCTCGCCGTGACGGCCTTCACCACGCTGACGATCGCCCAGGGCGCACACGACCGTGTCGTCGCAGCGCTCGAAGCGACGCCCGAGGTGATGGAGGTCCACGTGATCACCGGTGCCGGCGACCTGCTGTGCCGCCTCGCCGCCCGCAGCAACGACCACCTCCACGACGTGATCCAGGCGATCGTCGCCACCGAGGGCGTGCTGCGCTCGTCGAGCCAGCTCGCCCTGCACACGCCGCTGCGACGGACGCTCGCCGACCTCGTCGGCCGCTGAGCAGCCGTTCGCCCGATCGATGACCAGGTGAACACCTGATCGTTGATCAGGTGAAAGCCAGCTCGAAGCTGCCGAGGTCGCCGTAGTCGAAGCGGAACTCGTCGCCGGGACGGATGTCGATCGGGCGCGTGAACGAGCCGGCCAGGATCGTGTGGCCGGCCTCGAGCGTCAGCCCCTGCTCGGCGTAACGGCGCGCGAGCCACACGATGCCGGCGGCCGGATGGTCGAGCACGCCGGCCGCAAGGCCCGTCTCCTCGACGATGCCGGCGCGATACGCGAGCGCGCCGACCCATCGCAGGTCGATGTCGCGCGGCCCGACCCGGCGGCCGCCGCAGACGATGCCGGCGTCGGCGGCGTTGTCGGCGATCGTGTCGACGACCGTTCGGGTGCGACCGGTCTCCGGGTCGCGCCGGAACGAGCGAGCGGCGATCAACTCGACGGCGGGCACCACGTGGTCGGTCGCGTCGAGTACGTCGTCGATCGTCAGGTCGGCGCCGGCGAGATCGGTCGCCAGCACGAACGCCAGCTCGATCTCCAGCTTGGGGTCGCAGAACCGTGCGGCTTCGAGCGTGCTCCCCGGCTCGAACACCATGTCGCGGGTGAGGAACCCCGAGTCGGGCGTGGTGATGTTCATCGCTGCCTGCATGGCGCGCGATGTGAGCCCGATCTTGTGGCCGACGAGCTGCTCGCCGCGGGCGAGCTTCCGGTCGAGCCATGCGGCCTGCACGCGGTAGGCGTCGTCCATCGTCATGCCGGGATGGACCGACGTGGTCTGGCGGATCTGCGTCGCGGTGCTCTCGGCCTCGTCGAGCAGTGCCGCCTCGGCCTGCACCTCGACGTCACTCAAGCTCATCGCCGGGCTCCTCGTCGACGACCTCGTGAGCATCGGCGCCGAGGTCGAGGGTCGCGAGGTCGTAGAGCTCGTCGAGCAGCCGGCTCAGGCGCTCGGCGCCGAACGCCTCCTCGATCGCGGCGTAGCGCTGCTCCGACTCAGGGGCGATGAGGCGCACCTGTGCGAGACCGTGCTCGCTCAGCGCGATCAGCGACCGGCGCTGGTCGGTGGTGTCGACGGTGCGGACGATCAGATTGCGATCCTCGAGGTTGGTCAGGATGCGCGACAGGCTCGGCGGGAGGAGGAACGTGCGCTCGGCGAGGTCGCTCACGTCGACGGCGGCCGCCGTGGCCGTCAGCGCCCGGAGCACCCGCCACTGCTGCTCGGTCAGGCCGTGTTCTGCCAGCAGCGGCCGGAACAGCCGCATCGCGGCCTCCCGCGCCTGGAGGAGCGCCATCGGCAGCGACGCTGCGAACGGACGCATGGCCGGCGTGCTCATTGTGGCTCCGGTGCGGCGAACGAGGCCGCGAGCGTGCCCGGCGCGAACTCGTCGGCGACCGTGTTGCGGAGCGTGCCGATCTCGGGAACCGACACCTCGACCACGTCACCGGGCTGCAACCACACCGGCGGGTCGAACCGGGCCCCGGCGCCGGTCGGCGTGCCGGTGAAGATCAGGTCGCCGGGGCGGAGCTCGGTGAACGTCGAGAGGTAGTGGATCTGGTACTCGATCGAGTACTTCATCGTGGCCGGCGTGTCGTCCTGGCGGAGCGCGCCGTTGACCCGCGTCGTCAGGTGCAGCTGTTCGAGGTCGCCGAACTCGTCGATCGGGACGAGCCACGGGCCGATCGCGCCGCTCGCCGTCCAGTTCTTGCCCTGGGTGACGTTGAACTTCGCGTGGCGAACCCAGTCGCGGATCGTCCCTTCGTTGCCGAGCGTCAGCGCGGCGATGTGATCGCGGGCGTCGGCGACCTCGATGCGCCGGCCGCTACGGCCGATCACCACGACGATCTCTCCCTCGTAGTCGAGCTGCGGGCTCTCGGGTGGCCGGATCAAGCTGCGCCCGTGGCCGGTGAACGAGTCGGGGAAGCGGACGAAGACCGACGGGTACGCAGCATCGCCGGCGTCGGTGTACTCGGCGGCGCGACCCCCGTAGTTGACGCCGATGCAGAGGACCTTGCCCGGCCAGGGGAGCGGACGCTCGAACGTGATCCCGTCGAGTGCGTGGTCGGCGGGCTCGCGCTCGAACGTGCGAGCCTCGGTGAGTCGACCGGCGCCGACGAGTGCTCCGAGGTCGGGCACGCCGGGCATCCGGCGCCGGAGGTCGACCACGCCGGTGCCGCGGGCATCGACGTTGCCGAAGCTCGTCTCGCCCTCGACGGTGTAGGAGAGGAGTCGGGTCATCGCGAACTGGTTGCCGGGGCTTTCCGTGAACTGCTGAACATGTTAAACAGATTGCCGCCACGGGTACAGCGATGCCGCACATCACGATCGAACACTCGGCCAACGTCTCGGACCACCACGACGTCGACGCGCTCGTCGCCGCCGTCCACGCGGCAGCGCTCGCCAACGGCCTCCCCGAGGTCGCCGGCCTGCGCACGCGGGCCGCCGAGCGCCGTCACTACCGTGTCGCCACCGGTGATCCCGGCTTCGCGTTCGTCGCGATCCACTGCCGGATCGGGCCGGGCCGCGACGATGTGGCGAAGCGCTCGTTCGTCGCCGACGTGCTCGACGCCGCCGAGCAGGCGGTCACCGGCACACCGCTCGCGATCGCCTGGTCGATCGAGCTCACCGAGATCGACCCCGAGCTCCGCATCAATCGCAACCACGTCCGCACCGCCATGGAGGACATCTGATGGTCGCCGCCGGCTACACCTACGACGACAACCTCGCCGTCGCCGACGAGCATCTCGCCCGATTCGCCGCCGAGCCGCTGCCCCACCTGATCGCAGGCGAGGCCGTCCCGTCACCATCGGGCGAGACGTTCGAGAACACGTCGCCGATCGACGGCACCCGCCTCGGCGACGTCGCCGCCGGAGACGCCGCCGACGTCGATGCCGCCGCATGCGCCGCGGCCGAGGCGTTCGACGCATGGGGCAGCGCGCCGGGAACGGAACGCCGGCGCATCCTGCACCGCGTCGCCGACCTGATCGAGCATCGCGCCCACCAGATCGCCGTCACCGAGTGCGTCGACACCGGCCAGACCATGCGCTTCATGGCACAGGCCGCGCTCCGCGGCGCGCAGAACTTCCGCTTCTTCGCCGACCGGGCACCATCGGCCGCCGACGGCCTGTCGCTGCCGTCGCCCGACCACGTGAACTACACCACCCGCCATCCGATCGGTCCGGTCGGCGTGATCACGCCCTGGAACACGCCGTTCATGCTGTCGACGTGGAAGATCGCGCCGGCGCTCGCGGCCGGCTGCACGGTGGTCCACAAGCCGGCCGAGTGGAGCCCGCTGACCGCTCACCTGCTCGCCGAGATCGCACACGAGGCCGGGCTGCCGCCCGGCGTGCTCAACGTGGTGCACGGCACGGGTGAGACCGCCGGCAAGAGCCTCACCGAGCACCCGGCCATCAAGGCGATCGCCTTCGTCGGCGAGTCCGCCACCGGGTCGCGCATCCAGGCTCAGGGTGCCCCGACGCTGAAGCGCGTGCACTTCGAGCTCGGCGGCAAGAACCCGGTGATCGTCTTCGACGACGCCGACCTCGAGCGTGCCGTCGACGCGGTCGTGTTCATGATCTACAGCCTCAACGGCGAGCGCTGCACCAGTTCGTCACGGCTGCTCGTCCAGGACTCGATCCACGACGAGGTCACGGCAAGGGTGGCCGAGAAGATGCGCCACGTGCCGGTCGGCCATCCGCTCGACCCCGGCGCTGTGATCGGGCCGCTGATCCACCCGCGCCACCACGAGAAGGTCCGCAGCTACCTCGACGTCGCAGCCGACGACGGCGCGACGGTCGTCGAGGGCACCCCGTGGGACGACGCACCAGCGGGCGGCAACTGGATCGCTCCGGTGCTGTTCACCGGCGCCCGCTCGGACATGCGCATCGCGCAGGAGGAGATCTTCGGGCCCGTGCTGACGGCGATCCCGTTCGCCGACGAGGCCGACGCCGTGAAGATCGCCAACGACGTCGACTACGGGCTCGCCGGCTACGTGTGGACCCGCGACGTCGGACGTGCGCACCGGGTCGCCCATGCCCTCGAGGCGGGCATGGTCTGGGTGAACTCTCAGAACGTCCGCCACCTGCCGACCCCCTTCGGCGGCACGAAGGCGTCCGGCATCGGCCGCGACGGCGGCGACTGGAGCTTCGACTTCTACATGGAGACCAAGAACATCAGCGTGGCGCTCGACACCCACGCCGTCCCCGAGCTCGGAGGCTGAACATGCGTGACCAGATGCTCATCGATGGTGAGTGGCTCGATGGCACCGACGGCGAACGCATCGCAGTGATCGACCCTGCCAGCGGCGACGAGATCACCACCGTCGCCGGCGGCACGCCCGCCGACGCGACCGCCGCCGTCGATGCCGCGGCGGCGGCACAGGGGCCGTGGGCGGCGGCTGCTCCCAGGGAGCGGGCCGAGGTCCTGCGATCGTGCTGGGTGACGCTGCTCGACCATGCCGACGAGCTGGCCGGGCTGATCACCCGCGAGCACGGCAAGCCGCTCGCCGACGCACGCGGCGAGATCGCGTACGCGGCCGAGTTCTTCCGCTGGAACAGCGAGGAGACCGTCCGGATCCACGGCACGATCGGCACCGCGCCGGCCGGAACGAACAGGATCATCGTGCGCCACCCGCCGGTCGGCGTCGTCGTGATGGTGACGCCGTGGAACTTCCCCGCTGCGATGATCACCCGCAAGGTGGCGCCGGCGCTCGGCGCCGGCAACGCCGTCGTCATCAAGCCGCCCAAGGAGACGCCGCTCACGGCGCTCCGCGTCGCCGACCTGTTGCAGGAGGCCGGTGTTCCACCGGGTGTCGTCAACGTCGTGCCCACAGGGAACGCGGGCGCCTGGTTCGACGCGGCCACCGAGCACCGGGCAACCCGCATGGTCTCGTTCACCGGGTCGACCGAGGTCGGTCGGGTCCTGCTCCGGCGCTGCGCCGACCGCGTGCTCAAGGTGGCGATGGAGCTGGGCGGCAACGCGCCCTTCGTCGTGTTCGACGACGCCGACCTCGACGCGGCTGTCGAGGGCGCGATGGTCGCCAAGATGCGTCACTCCGCCGAGACGTGCACCGCCGCCAACCGCTTCTTCGCGGAGGCCGGCATCGCGCCTGCGTTCACCGAAGCGCTCGCCGCCGCCATGGCCGACGTGAAGGTGGGGAACGGCTTCGAGGAGGGTGTCACGTGCGGCCCCATGATCAACGCGGCGGCGATCGAGTCGATCGGTGGCCTCGTCGATGCGGCGGTCGGCGCAGGGGCGACGGTGGCGACCGGCGGCGCCGCCATCGACGGCCCCGGCTTCTTCTACGAGCCGACCGTGCTGGCCGACGTCGCCTCGACCGCAGCGATCACCCGGGAGGAGATCTTCGGGCCCGTGGCGCCCGTCATCCCCTTCACCGACCACGATGCGATGATCGCCGACGCCAACGACACCGAGATGGGCCTCACGGCCTACGTCTACACGGCCGACCTGGCCAAGGGGCTCGCCACCGCGGAGCGGCTCGAGTCGGGCATGGTCGGTGTCAACCGTGGGGCCGTGTCGGATCCCGCTGCACCGTTCGGCGGGATGAAGCAGTCCGGGCTCGGCCGCGAGGGCGCGAGCGAGGGCATCTACGAGTTCTGCGAGACTCAGTACATCGCCGCGAGCTGGTGATCGAGCGAGCATGAGCCTCTACTACGTCCAGAAGTTCCTCTACGAGCTCAACCGCGACGAGGCGATCCAAGAGCACTACCGGGCCGACCGGCACGCCGTGCTGGCGCCGTACGAGCTGACCGAGGAGGAGGTCGATGCGTTGGTGCAGCCCGACATCGGGCGGCTGTTCCACTTCGGCGTCAACGGCCAGATCCTCATGCACTTCGCCGCGTTCCACCAGATCGCGTGGGCCGACTACCTCCAGCTGATGCGCGACGGCATCGCCGAGCACGGTCCGGTTCGTGAGGGTGTCTACGCGATGACCGGGTACGAAGGGGTGGACGCACACGCCGCGAGCCTCGGCCAGGAGTCGCACGCCGCCGATGGTGGCGGGAACGACGGGGAGGTCTGATGGGGCTCGTGTACGCCGGCGTGTGCAGCCACGCGCCCGGGATCACCGGACGCGCCGACCAGGCCGACCCAGCGGTTCGCGACGCGTTCTACGCGGCGCTCGACGAGATGCGCGAGGCGATCGAGGCGAGCGGCGCCGACGCCGTCATCGTGATCGCAGCCGAGCACTTCGCCAACTTCTTCATGAACAACATGCCGAGCTTCGCGATCGGGATGGCCGACTTCTACGACGGCCCGATCGAGGACCCGGGGTGGCTCGGCATCGACCGCTTCCGTGCCCCCGGCGACCGTGACCTGTCGCAGCGGCTCATCGCCGAGGTGATGCAGACGGTCGACATCGCCTATGCGGAGGAATGGAAGTTCGACCACGGCATCGCCGTGCCGCTGCACTTCCTGACCCCGCGGTTCGACCTGCCCGTCGTCCCGGTCAACATCAACTGCCAGGGCCCGCCGCTCGCACCGCTCGGTCGCGCTTGGGCGCTGGGCGAGGCCCTCCGCCGCGCCGCCGACGCGGTGCCCGAGAAGATCGCGCTGGTCGGCACCGGCGGCATCTCGCACTGGCCGGCGACACCCGACTCCGGGAAGATCAACGAGGCCTGGGACCGCGACTTCCTCGGCCGCTGGTGCCGCAACGACCGCGACGCCCTGCTCGACTACGACGACCTCACCGTCTACGCCGACGCCGGCCAGGGCGGCTTCGAGATCAGGACGTTCATCGCCGTCAGCGCGGCGGCGGCTGGGGCGCCGGGCACGGTCCACTTCTGTGAGCCGATCCCGATCTTCGCGGTGAGCTGCACGGTGGCGAGCTACCAGCTCGAGGCGGCCGGCTCGACGCCGGGCTGACCGACGCCGCGCCGACCGATACCGGCGACGGCTACACCGCAGCCGGTGCCGCGCGGCCGCCGAGCTCGTTGTCGATCATCAGCAACCCGTAGCCGTCCTCGCCGACCAAGCGGAGCTTGGCGATGATCGCTCCGACGCTGGCCTCCTCCTC
Source organism: Ilumatobacter sp. (assembly GCF_030065885.1). Classification (GTDB taxonomy): domain Bacteria; phylum Actinomycetota; class Acidimicrobiia; order Acidimicrobiales; family Ilumatobacteraceae; genus Ilumatobacter. Next base: position 43,671 of record NZ_JASJCS010000003.1, read on the forward strand.
GACCTGCTCGTTGACGAACCACTGGAGCAGGTTGTAGGTGGCGTGGTCCTTCTCGCTCAGGGCCTGGTTGCTGAGATCGTTGAGCCGCGCGGTCATGTGCTGCTCGTGCTCGAGCGAGGCCTCGAACACCGCGAGCAGCGAGCCGAACTCGCCGGGCGGCTGCTCGATCGGACGGAGCGGCACCTCGACGCCTTGCTCGATCAGGTAGTCGTAGACCTTCGTCGCATGCATGTGCTCTTCCTCGTACTGCAGCCGGAACCAGTGCGCGGCGCCGTTGAAGTCGGCATGGCTGCAGTACGCCGACATCGCGAGGTACAGGTAGGCCGAGCTGAACTCGCGGTTGAGCTGCTCGGACAGGGCGGTGCGAATCGGTTCCGAAATCATCTGATGGATGCTCCTCGTCTCGGGCCGGATCGTAGTGCGACGCTCGGCCCGAGACGTCGAGTGCGACCCCGCCCGGAGCGCCGACAGGCCGGAGCCGCTCGGCTCACCGGTCGATCGCCCAGGTGGCCACCGTCGACCGGATGCCGTCGAGCATCGCTCGGGCGGCAGCGGCGCCGGCGTGCCGTGCGGACAGGTTGGCGCCGATGATCGCGCCGGTCGCGGTCTTGGCCATCGCCTCGACGTGCTCGGGGCGCACTTCGTTGCGATCGGCCGCGCGTTGCAGCGCGGCGAGCAGGCCGTCCTCGAGGCCCGTCAGGTACCGATTCGTCTGGTCGACGTCGCGGCCCGGGGAGCCGAGGTCGTTGACGATGAAGCAGCCTGCGGGATTCCGCTGCGAGGTGATCTGGTCGCTGAGGCGATCGACGAACTCGACGATGTCGGCCAGCCCGGCAGTGCCGTGGTCGAGTGGCTCGAACAGCATGCGCTCGACCTCGTCGACGTACAGCGCTGCGGCTGCTCGGTGGAGGCCGTCCTTGCCGTCGAAGCTGTTGTACAGCGTCGACCTGTCGGCGCCGGTGGCCGCCTCGAGGTCGCTCAGCGTCGTGTCGGTGACGCCTCGCTCCCAGAACGCGCGCATCGCACCGGCAACGACCGCATCTCGGTCGAACGTGGGAGGTCGACCACGCCGGCGAGGCCCCGAGGTTGATTTCTGTACCACGTCGTGCATAATAGCCGGAGACATTTGCACCACGTGGTGGAAAACGACCGAAAGGACCATCGATGGCACCGGCACCCTCCTCAGCGTTCCCGTACGAATCGCGGTTCGTCGACGTGCTCGGCTCGCGGATGCACTACGTCGAGGAGGGGCGGGGCGAGCCGATCCTCTTCGTCCACGGCAACCCGACGTCGTCGTACCTGTGGCGCAACGTCATCCCGTACGCGGCACCGCACGGCCGGGCGATCGCCCTCGACCTGATCGGGATGGGCAAGAGCGACAAGCCCGATCTCGACTACCGGTTCGTCGACCACCTCCGCTACGTGGAGGGGTTGATCGAGGCGCTCGACCTCCGGAACGTGACGCTGGTCCTGCACGACTGGGGCGGCGGACTCGGACTGTCGTACGCCAGGCGTCATCCCGACAACGTCCGCGGCATCGCCTTCATGGAGGCGGTCATCAAGCCGATCGACTGGTCGGACGCGAACGCCGTCGAGCGATTCATGTTCGGCCGCATGCGCGACCCGGTGAAGGGCGACCGCATGAACCTCCAGAGGGCCTTCTTCCTCAAGCGGGTCATGCCGATGATGATCCGTCGCCGACTCACCGCGGAGGAGAAGGCGGCCTACATGGCGCCCTACCCCACACCCGAGAGCCGCAAGCCGGTCGCGGTCTGGCCCCGCGAGATCCCCATCTCGGGCGAGCCCGAGGACATGCACCGCGAGATCGACGCCAACTACGAGTGGTTCCAGACCGTCGATCTGCCGAAGCTCTTCCTGCACGCGCGGCCAGGTGTCATCTTCAAGCCGTCGGAGGCGGCGAAGATCCGCGCGTCGGTCGAGCACCTCGAATCGGTCGACGTCGGCAAGGGCAAGCACTACCTCCAGGAGGACGTGCCCGACGCGATCGGGTCGGCGCTGAGCTCATGGCTCGAGACGACGGTCGGGTTGCGAGCAGGCACGACGTAGCGGTCGTGCGGGGCCGACTCAGCGCTGTGGCTGCGGCAGCCCCGGTCGGTCGACCACCACGGCAACGCCGTCTCGCCGCTCATCGCCGGCACCCGACAGCTCGCCGTCGACCGATCGACGAGCAGCGTGGACGCCTCCGAAGAAGAGGTCCGGTCGTGCCCAGCCCCGGTGATCCGGGAACGCCTCGGTCAGCCGCGTGCGCTGCTCGTCGTCGAACCGGTCCTCGAACTCGAGGCGACCGCGCTCGACGTGGAGCCGAGGTGCTGCGACGGCGTCGGCCAGGTCGGCGCGATCGACGCACAACCGGACCAGGAACTGCGCGATCGCCGAGCGGATGCGGTTGGAACCGCCCGAGCCGAGCACCGTCAGGCTGCCGTCGGCCCCCTCGACGATCGTCGGGCACATCATCGACGAGAGCCGCGTCGCGGTCGGCCAGTCGTCCGGGCCGTGAGCGTTGACGTCCTCCTCGCCGAGCACGTTGTTGAGCATGAAGCCGAACTCGCCCACGAGCGCACCGTTGCCCTCGCCGTTCGAGACCGTCACCGCACATGCGTGACCCGCGGCGTCGATCACCGAGACGTGCGTCGTGCCGCGCTGGCGCACGACCAAGCCGTTGAGGTCGTCGAGTGCGGCGCGACTGCGCGCCTCGCCGGTCGCCGCGATCGCGTTCGCCAGCGCGACCGGGTCGTGCGCGCGCAGCTGGTGGAGCGTGTGTGCCACCAGCGTGCCGCCCGCGGCCGGCAGCGGGTTGAGGTGGACGGTGTCGCCCGCGAGGTCGACGGTCAGGGGCGGCCGCTCGATCGCCTCGTAGGCGGCGAGGTCGTGCGCCGTCAGGTGGCCGGCGTCGGCCTGCGCGGCGACGCATGCATCGCCGACCCCGCTGCCGGCGAACCCGTCGGTCGCCATCAGCTCGAGGGCGTCGGCCAGTCCCGGGTTCCGGAACGAGTCGCCGGGCGCGAGCAACGACCCACCGGGTGCGAAGAGCTCCGCCGCAGCTGGCGTCGCCCGGAGGATCGGTTCGACCACGGTGGCGAGATGGTGCTGGAAGGGCGTGACCGTGACGCCGCCTCGGGCGGCGGCGGCCGCAGGTGCGAACAGGTCGGCGAGCGACCACGTCGCCCCGATGCGATGCAGGGCTTCGATGCCGGCGAACAGGCCCGGTGTCGCCGCCGTGGCGGGACCGATGTGGAACGCCTGCGTGGCGGTGCCGAAGTCGGCGAACACCTCGTGCACGCCGGCCCCGCTGGGCTGGCGCCGAGCGGCAGGGGTGTGCGAGAAGCAGTCGAGGAACGACACCGAGTCGCCGCGCCGGAAGGCGGCGAAGCCGCCGCCCCCCGGCGAGCACAGGATCGGCTCGCAGACGCACGCCATCGCGATCGCAGCGATCGCTGCATCGAACGCGGTGCCACCCGATCGGAGCACGTTGGCGGCAGCGCCCGCCGTGCGACGGTGACCCGCGGCGACGACACCCGGATGCGGACTCACGCCGACGCCCGCTCGCCGGGTTCGTAGATCTCGGCCGCGGCTCCGTCGACGGCGGTGACCGCCTCGCGAACGCGGTGCTCGACCACCTCGGCCGACGATCCGTGTCCCTCGTCGAGCAGGTCGAACTCGTCGTCGAGCGATGCGAGCCGCTCGACCAGCGGATGGCAGTCGTGGCCGAAGACGCGATGCACGTCGCCCGTCAGCGCCCGTGCCTGCTGCTCGCCGTTCCGGAACGGTGTCGTCATGGCCGCCGCGACGAGCACGTCGTGGCCGGGGTCGGTGACCTCGACGACGGGGACGCCGAGCTCCTCGAGCGCGGCTGGCAGCAGCTCGGCCAGCTCGACGTCGGCTTCGGTTCGCGTCAGCCCTGCGACACGGAGGAAGGTCGGCGACTCGACGCCGGCCACGAGCGCGTCGACGGCAGCGTCGACGACGGCGGCAGCCGACGACAGACCGCGACGCCAGAGTGCCACTGCGTCGAGCACGGATCGGAGTGCCGGATTCATGAGCGCCGACAGGCTGGCCGAGATCGTCCCCTCTCGCAACCGGGAGGTATGTGTCCGCAGCTCCTCACGACCCGGCGTGCGACCGCGGTAGCGTCGGAGCCGTGGCAGATCGTGCATCGTCGGATCGTTCCGGCCCGCCGATCACACTTCGCCAGGCGGGCATCGCACTGGCGGTGGCCTGGTTCGTCGTGGTCGTTGCGATCGGCGATGCCGGCGACCTGACCGGCGAGTCGAGTCGCATGCTGGCCGTGTTCGGCGCAGCCGTCATCTTGTGGATCACCGAGGCGATCCCGCTCGCGGCGACCTCGATCGGCGTGATCCTCGCCGAGATCCTCCTCATCTCCGACGAGGCCGTCGTGGGCCTCTCCGACGGTTACGACGCACCCGCCTACCAGAGCTTCTTCGCGACGTTGGCGCACCCGGTGTTGATGCTGTTCCTGGGGGGCTTCGTGCTCGCCGATGCGGCCGCCAAGTACCGGCTCGACCGCAACCTCGCAGGGGTCCTGCTGCGGCCGTTCGGCCGTTCCCCGCGGGCGCTCGTCGGTGGTCTGATGGCGATCACGGCGACGCTGTCGATGTTCATGTCGAACACCGCGACCACCGCTGCGATGATGGCGGTCGTGCTGCCCGTGGCCGCCGGGCTGGACGCCGCCGATCCGCTCCGGGTCAGCCTCGTGCTGTCGGTCCCCGTCGCGGCCAACGTCGGCGGCCTCGGCACGCCGGTCGGCTCGCCGCCGAATGCGATCGCGCTCGGCCGGCTGTCCGACGAGGGCATCGACGTCAATTTCCTCGAGTGGATGCTGCTCGGGGTGCCGGTCGCGATCGTCGCGCTGGCATCGGCCTGGGCGATCCTCGTGCGGCGGTACCCGGCCGGGATCGATCAGGTCGAGCTGTCGATCGGAGGCGCGTTCGATCGGAGCCGCGACGCGATGCTGCTGTACGTCGTGTTCGGCGCCACGGTGCTCGGCTGGATCACCGAGCCGTTCCACGGCATTCCGTCGTCGATCGTCGGATTCACACCCGTCGTGCTGTTGCTCGCCACCAAGGTCGTCGGCGTCGACGACCTCCGGCACATCAGCTGGCACGTGCTGTGGCTGGTCGGCGGTGGCATCGCGCTCGGCAACGGCGTCACCGCGACGGGACTCGACGACTGGCTCGTCGGACTGTTCGACTGGTCCTCGCTCAGTACGTTGTTGCTGCTGGCCGCGCTCGCGGCGCTGTCGATCGTGATGAGCACCCTGATCTCCAACTCGGCAACGGCCAACCTCGTGGTCCCGATCGGCGTCGGCCTGGCCACGTCGGCGGCGATCGATCTCGACCCGCTGCTCGCCGGCGTCGTGATCGCCATGTCGTGCTCGCTGGCGATGGCGCTTCCCGTGAGCACACCACCGAACGCGGTGGCCTACGCGACCGGCAACGTGGCGACCAGGGACCTGGCGATCGTCGGGCTGCTCGTCGGTGCGATCGGCCTCGTCCTGGTCGTGCTCGTGGCACCACCGATCTGGGAGGCGGTGGGCCTGCTGTGAGCGGCGACGTCGTCATGCTCGTCGGCGGGAGCGACCGCGAGGTCGTCGAGTCGATCGCGGACGACGTGCGCGACCTGCTCGAGGGGCTCGTCGTGGTGGAGATCGTGAGCGGCGTCGCCGAGGCGATGGCCACCGTCGAGGCGGTGCGGGCCGCAGGCGGCATCGTGCCCCTCGCATTCGTCGCCGTCGACGTCGACGACGACGAGGGCATCGACGTGGTGCTGGCACTGCACGCCGACGACGAGATCGAACGCACTCGCAAGGTGCTGATCACGTCACGAGCCTCACTGCAGCGCGTCGACATCGCGCTGCAACGGGGAGCCGTCCACGGCATGCTCACGAGGCCATGGACGCGGCATGGCCTGCACCGTCTGGTCGACGCGCACCTCGCGACGTTCCTGGTCGAGTACGCACCCGAGCGGCTCGACGACTTCGGCGCCGTCATCGACGATGCCGAGCTCGAGCGGGCACGGACCCGCGTCGAGCAAGAGCGCGCCGCACCGACCGCAGCGGCCGAGGCCGAACACCCTCTGCTCGACAGCGACGTCGACGACGCGGCGGTCGAGGCGCAGATGGTCCGGCTCCTCGATCGGGCGCTCGGGCACCCGCCGCGGTTGCGGGTCGCGCCCGGCACGATCCTCATCGAGTCGGGCGAGGACGTGGGCGGCATCTACGTCGTCCTCGAGGGCATCGTGCAGCTCACATCACTGACCGAGCAGGGGGAGCGGATCCTCCACGAGGACTCCACCGGCAGGATCCTCGGCCTCTTGTCGCTCGCCAGCCACCGGCGGGCGATGCTCCGCTGCAAGGCGGTCACCGACGTGCGGGCGATCCCCGTCAGCGTCGACCAGCTCGCCCGGGCGATCGACGCCGAGCCGGCGCTGGCCGGCCTGCTGACGCGCGTGCTGATCGGATCGCTGGCGCGTCGGCTGCGGCGCTCCGACGAGCTCCAGGTCGAGCTCGATCAGAGCCTGGCGGCGCTGTCCGAGGCGAGGGCGCAGCTGGTCGCCAGTGCCCGGTTCGCGACGCTCGGCGAGATGTCGGCCGGGATGGCGCACGAGCTGAACAACCCGACCGCCGCGCTGACCCGAGCGGTCGAGCACCTCGCCGACGACCTCGCGCTCGTCGTCGGCGACCCCGAGATCGTCGACCGGGTCCACCGGCAGCTCGACGCGCCATCGCAGTCGACGTCCGAGCAGCGTGCCCATCGACGCTCGCTCGCCGACCGGCTCGGCGACCGACGGTTGGCCGAGCGGCTCGTCGGCATGGGCGTCACCGAACCGCGCGAGGCCCAGGCGCTGGCCCGACTCGACGGGTCGACGCTGGACCGGCTCGAGGCCGCGGCTCGCCTCGGCAGGACGATCCGCAACACGACCAGCGCCGCCGAGCGGATCCGATCCCTGGTCGACAGCCTCCGTGCCTATGCCCGCGGCGACGACGGTCGCGGCCCGGTCGCGGCCGACGTCGACGTGGCCGAGGGTGTCGACAACGCACTGCGTCTGGTGTCGCACCGGCTCGACGACGTCGAGGTCGAGCGTCACGTCGACGACGTGCCGAGCATCTCCGCGCGGCCCGGCGCGCTGCAGCAGGTCTGGACCAACCTGATCACGAATGCCCTCGACGCCGTCGACGATCACGGCAGGATCGAACTGCGGGTCTCCCAGGCGGCGCCGCGCACGGTCCGGGTCGAGGTGATCGACGACGGCCCCGGCATTCCGACGCAGCTGCAGTCGAGGATCTTCGAGCCGAGATTCACCACGAAGAACGGTCGCGTCCAGTTCGGCCTCGGGCTCGGGCTGTCGATCGCTCGCCAGATCGTGGAGGAGCACCACGGCTCGATCACCGTCGAGAGTCGACCCGGCCGCACCCGTTTCGCCGTCGTCCTGCCCGTGGAGGGAAGCCCATGACCGAGCTCGTCATCCTCGTCGTCGAGGACGAACCCGAGGTCCGGGCGGCGATCGTCCGCGACCTCGCGCCGCTGTCCGGCACGATCCGCGTCGACGAGGCCGACACCGTCGACGATGCGTTGGCCGCCCTCGAGGAGTGCACGGCCGCCGGTGATCGCGTCGGGCTGATCCTGGCCGATCACCGTCTGCCCGGCCGGAGCGGTGTCGACCTGCTCGTGTCGCTGCACGCCGAGCCGGCCACGAGGCCGATCAGGAAGGTGCTCATCACCGGGCAGGCGGGCCATCAGGACACGATCCGGGCGATCAACGACGCCGGCCTCGCCCACTACATCGCCAAGCCGTGGGAGCCGGACGACCTCCGGGCAACCGCGATCGACCAGCTGACCGACTACGTCATCGACGAGGGCCTGGATCCGCTGGCGTTCGTCCAGGTGCTCGACGGACCGCGCCTGCTCGACGAGTACTCCAGGGCGAGTCGCTCGGACTGAACCGACCAGTTGGCCTCTCGGACCCCGCGCCGGCACCGTCGGCCGTCCAGACGGTCGTGTTAACTGGACACGCGATGTTCGACCGGATCAAGCAGATCGTCAGGCGCGAGGAGCCCGACTCAGACCAGTGCTTCGCCGACCTCTGTGCCGCCCTCTCGCCGGACCGGGTCAAGCGGGACGGTGCGCATCGCGCGCTGCTCGCGCACGACGCCTCGCTCTTCGGCGGCGGCGTGGCCGGTCCGCTCTGCTATCCCGAGAACGCCTTCGAGGTCGCCGCCGTCATGCGGATCGCGATCGAGCACGGGCGCGGCGTGGTGCCGCGCGGCGCAGGCACCGGCCTCGCCGGGGGAGCGATCCCGCTCGGCGCACCGATCGTGGTCGCGCTCACGCGCATGAACCGCGTGCTCGACGTCGACGTCGACGATCGCGTCGCGTGGGTCGAGCCCGGCGTGATCAACCTCGACCTCGACAAGCACCTCGGTCCACTCGGCTACCACTTCGCGCCCGATCCGTCGAGCCAGCAGGTGTGCACGATCGGCGGCAACGTCGCCAACAACTCGGGCGGTCCGCACTGCCTGCAGTACGGCGTCACCAACGCCCACATCCTGGCCCTGGAGGTCGTGTTGCCGTCGGGCGACATCGCGATGTTCGGTGGTCTCGACGCCGAGCCGGCCGGGCTCGATCTCCGGGGCGCCTTCGTCGGCAGCGAGGGCACGCTCGGCATCGTCACCCGAGTCGCCGTCCGCCTCACGAAGAACGCCCCGTCGGTTCGAACGCTCCTGCTGTCGTTCGGCTCGGTGCACGACGCCGCCAACACCGTGAGCGCTGTCATCGCTGCGGGTGTCGTGCCGGCCGCGATGGAGGTCATGGACCAGAAGATCACGGTTGCGGTCGAGAACTACGTCGGTGCGGGCTATCCCGTCGACGCGGCCGCCGTCCTCCTCGCCGAGGTCGAGGGGCTCCCGGGCGGCACCGAGGTCGACGCCGCGACCATCGAGCGGCTCGGCCGCGAACACGGCGCCACCGATGTCCGGCTGGCCGCGACCGACGAGGAGCGCGCCTTGCTCTGGAAGGGCCGCAAGACGGCGTTCGGCGCGATCGCGCAGATTGCGCCCGACTACTACCTGCACGACACGGTGGTGCCGCGTTCGAAGCTCGCCGAGGTGCTCGAGCAGGTCTACGAGATCGCCGACCGTCACGACGTCATCGTGATGAACGTCTTCCACGCCGGCGACGGCAACCTGCATCCGCTGCTGCTGTTCGACGCCCGCGAGCCCGGCGTGATCGACCGGGTCCACGCGGCGGGCGAGGAGATCCTGCGGGCGTCGCTCGACGCCGGCGGTGTGCTGTCGGGCGAGCACGGCATCGGTGTCGAGAAGCAGAAGTTCATGGCCGAGCAGTTCAGCGACGACGACCTCGACCACCAGGCGCGCCTCCGGAGGGCCTTCGATCCGGACTGCCGCGCCAACCCCGGCAAGGTGCTGCCGGCCAGCCACAGCTGCGCCGACATCCAGGCACTGCGCAGCGTGCCGACCGGGGTCTGGGGGTGAGCACGGCCCTCACGGCCTTCGCCGACGAGGTCGGCCCGGACGGCCCGGTGGCGGTCGAGGGCGGCCTCACCAGGTGGGACGCCGCCGGCCCGCTCGACGACGGCGTCCGCGTGTTGCGGGCCCCGGTCGGACTCGTCGAGTACCAGCCGGCCGAGATGACCGTCAGGGTGCTCGCCGGGACCACGGTCGCCGACCTGCACGACGAGCTGGCGAGCGCCGGCCAGCGAACCGCGCTGCCCGACCGCGGCGGCACGGTGGGCGGCGCCGTCGTCGTCGGCGAGAACGCCCCGACGATGCTCGGCGTCGGGCGCATCCGCGAAGCGGTGCTGCAGGTCACCTACGTCTCGGCCGACGGCCGGCTCGTCGTCGGCGGCGGGCCGACTGTGAAGAACGTCAGCGGGTTCGACCTGCCACGCCTGTTCGTCGGGTCGTTCGGCACGCTCGGCCTCGTCGGCGAGGTGATCCTCAGGACCAATCCCGTGCCCGCCGCTTCGGTCTGGCTGGCGGCCGACGACGCCGACCCGGCCGCGGTGTTCGACACCCTGCTGCGGCCCGGAGCGATCTTCCACGACGGCGCTCGGACGACGGTGCTGCTCGAGGGCCACGCCGTCGACGTCGAGCACCAGACCGAGCAGCTGCGCTCGATGGGCACGTTCCTGCCCGCCGACGGCCCGCCGGCGTTGCCCGAGCACCGCTGGTCGGTCGCGCCGTCCGAGCTCCGTCGCCTCGACACGTCGACGACGGGGGAGTACGTGGCCGCCATCGGGGTCGGGCTCCTGTGGGCCGCGCGGCGCCAGCCACGGCGAGCACCCGAGCCGTCGGCGTCCGAGGTCGCCCGCCGGATCAAGGCCGAGTTCGATCCCACGCGCCGCCTCAATCCCGGCAGGTTCGTCGCCGGCATGGAGCACTGATGGACCTGCAGATCGGCGCAGCCGACCTGAACACCTGCGTGCAGTGCGGCCTGTGCCTGCCCCACTGCCCGACGTTCCGCGTGACCGGCGACGAGGCGATGTCGCCGCGGGGTCGGATCGGGCTGATGCGAGCGGTGCAGAACGACGGCGCTCCCGTCACCGGCGACGTGCTCGACTCGTTGGAGACCTGCGTGCAGTGCCGGGGGTGCGAGCCCGCCTGCCCCAGCGGCGTCCCGTTCGGCCACATGATGGAACAGGCGAGGGAGACGTTGGCCGACCGTCGCCGCATGACGCCGCGCTGGCAGCGGTTGGCGTTCGCACCGCTGACGCGCCCTGCGGTGTTGCGGGCGGGGTCGACCGCGCTCGCCCTGGCGCAGCGCGCACGGCTCGTTCCGCGGCGATTCGCACTGCCGGCCGAGCTGCCGGTGCGCCGGAGGCCGCTGCCGGTCTCGGGCGACGACGTCTACCTGTTCACGGGGTGCGTGATGGATGCGTGGCAGCGCGACGTGCACGCGGCTGCGCAGCGCGTCGTCGAGGCCGCCGGCTTCGGTGTCACACCGACCGGTGACCGGGCACCGTGCTGCGGCGCCCTACATGCACATGCCGGGCTGACCGCCACGACGCGCCGACTCGCCACGACGATGATGCGCGAGCTCGGTGGTGGCGATCGCGACCGCCGGCCGATCCTGGTCGACTCGGCCGGATGCGGCGCGGCGATGAAGGAGTACGGCCACCTGCTCGGCACGCCCGAGGCAGCGGCGTTCTCGGCGCGGGTGTACGACATCCACGAATGGCTCGCCGAGCGCCTCGATCTGGTGCCGGCCGTCGCACCGCTCGATCTCAGCGTCGCCGTGCAGGACCCGTGCCACCTGCGGCACGTCCAGCGCGTGCACGCGGCGACCCGAACCGTGCTCCGTCCGTTCGTGCGCGAGCTGCGCGAGCTCGACGACGAGGGACTGTGTTGCGGCGCCGGCGGGGCCTACTCGCTGCTCCAGCCCGGACTCGCCGGCGACATCCGTGATCGCAAGCTGGCGGCCGTCGACCGCGCCGGCGCGGACGTCGTCGCATCGGCCAACCCGGGCTGCTCGATCCACCTCGGCGCCGCCGGCGCCGACGCGGTGCATCCGATGCAGCTCGTCGATCGTGCGCTCTCGCAGCGCTGAGCGACGGGGAGACGGCTTAGGAGGGCGGAGGACGGCGGGGTGGCGGCTACAGGGAGTCGTCGAGCTCGATCTCGACCATGAGCTCGTGTGCCAGCGCCTCGAGCGCATCGCGCAGTGCGTCGAGGTCGGTCGTCTCGCCGACCTCGAGCTCGGCGGTTGCCTCGAAGATCGTGCCGCCCGCCATCGGGGCGTCACGGGTGGCGGCGTCGAGCAGCTCGATGTTGACCGCGTGCGCGGTGAGCACCTCGGTGATCTCGTGCACGATGCCGGGCCGGTCGGTGCCCATGATCTCGAGCTCGAGGCGCCGCGTCATCCGGTCGTCGACGGTGTCGGGCGCCAGCTGGACGGTGATGTCGAGCAGGCCTTGGAGGGGCTCGAGCGACGCGACCAGCTCGTCGCGCCGGCCATCGGGCACGGTGACCATGACGATGCCGGCGAACTTCCCGCCCAGCTCGGCCATCTGGCTGCGTTCCCAGTTGCCGCCGTGGCTCGTGATCACGTCGGCCACGGCGTTGACGAGGCCGGCCCGATCGTCGCCGATCAGCGTGAGCACCAGAGTGGCCATGTCGGCACTGTAGGGCGCTCTCCGGATCAACACCGTTTCGAGGCCCACCGCACGAGGCCGACCGCACGGCGCCGGCGATCGGTGACACGATGTGCGTCCGAGGAGGCGAGCGATGTCATCTCGGAATGCCGACCGACACCCGCATGCGAAGCCACACGATCACGGCCACCGGTCGATGCTGCTCGCGCCGTCGTCCTGGCGGCCGCAGCGAATACATCGGATCGGCCGCCGCCAGTTCCTGACCGAGCTCGGCCGCAACGCGTTCGCCGTCGCTATCGTCGGTGGCGTCGTGGCCGCCTGTTCGAGTGACGATGCGGACGGAGAAGCCGGAACGACCGACTCGGCCGGCACGACCGCCACGACACCCGAGGGCTCGCCCGGGACGACGGCACCGGCATCGCCGACGTCCCCTGCGACCACCGCTGCCTCGGAGGGCGAGAGCGAGGAGCCAGCGGCCGAGCAGACGCCGACCGACGCGTCGGTGCGTTGGGCGCAGGCGAACCTCGGATTCGTCTCCGCGTACGTGCTCGTACGTGGCACCGAGGCAGCCGTCGTCGACACGGGCATCGAGGGCAGCGCCGGCCAGATCGGTGATGCGCTCGCCACGCTCGGCGCCGGCTTCGACGATGTCGGCCACGTCGTGCTCACCCACCGCCATCCGGACCACGTCGGCTCGCTCCCCGAGGTCATCGAGCTGGCGCCGACGGCGACCGCCTACGCCGGCGCAGGCGACATCCCGAACATCACGTCACCGGTCGACCTCGTCGCGGTCGGCGACGGCGACGACGTGTTGGGCCTCCAGGTCTACGACACGCCTGGTCACACAGCGGGTTCGATCTCGCTGCTCGACCCCGGGATCGGTCTTCTGATCGCCGGCGACGCCCTGAACGGCAACGACGACGGCACCGGTATCTCGGGCGCCAACGAGCAGTTCACCGACGACATGACCACCGCCAACGCGTCGATCGCCAAGCTCGCCGCGCTCGAGTTCGAGACGGCGCTGTTCGGCCACGGCCAGCCGGTGGAGACGGGTGCCGGCGCACTGGTGCGGGCGCTCGCCACCGAGCTGTGACCGCGCTGTGACCTCGGGCGGGTGGTGAACACACCAGGACGAGCCACCTCACCGGTCGATACGATGAACCCATGAGCGAACAGGTGTCGATCACGGGCTCGTTCCCCGTCAAGCGGGGATTGGCCGAGATGCTCAAGGGCGGCGTCATCATGGACGTCGTCACACCCGAGCAGGCGAAGATCGCAGAAGACGCCGGCGCCGTGGCCGTGATGGCGCTCGAGCGGGTGCCGGCCGACATCCGCGCCGACGGCGGCGTCGCCCGCATGAGCGACCCCGAGATGATCGAGGGCATCAAGGCCGCCGTGTCCATCCCGGTGATGGCCAAGGCCCGCATCGGGCACTTCGTCGAGGCGCAGATCCTCGAAGCGCTCGGGGTGGACTTCATCGACGAGTCCGAGGTGCTGACGCCCGCCGACGAGGCGCACCACATTGACAAGTTCAAGTTCACGGTGCCGGTGGTCTGCGGCGCGACCAACCTCGGCGAGGCGCTGCGCCGCATCAGCGAGGGAGCGGCGCTGATCCGCTCGAAAGGCGAGGCCGGCACGGGCAACGTGGTCGAAGCCGTTCGCCACCTGCGCAGCATCGTCGGCGACGTCAAGAAGGTCGGTCAGGCCGATTCAGCCGAGCTGTTCGACTGGGCGAAGCGCCTGCAGGCCCCGCTGCCGCTGGTGCAAGAGATCGCCGAGACCGGCAAGCTGCCGGTGCCGCTCTTCTGTGCCGGTGGCCTCGCGACGCCCGCCGACGCGGCGCTCGCCATGCAGCTCGGCGCCGAGTCGGTCTTCGTCGGGTCGGGCATCTTCAAGAGCGCCGACCCCGGCCCGCGCGCTGCCGCGATCGTCGAGGCCACGACGCACTTCAACGACGCCTCGATCCTGGCGAAGGTGAGCCGCGGCCTCGGCGCACCGATGACCGGCATCGGTATGGACGAGGTCCACGAGCACTACGCCGATCGCGGTTGGTGACCACCGCCTCGGCCGCCGGCGCCCCCGCGCCGCTGGTGGGCGTCCTCGCACTCCAGGGGGCGTTCGCTTCGCACCAGGAACGCCTCGCCCAGCTGGGTGCACCCACGCGCCAGGTGCGCACGCCCGCGGACCTCGCCGGGGTCGACGCGCTCGTCATGCCGGGTGGCGAATCGACGACGATGTCGAAGCTCCTGGTCACGAGCGGTCTGTACGACCCGATCGGCGAGCTGGTGACCGACGGCCTCCCTGTGCTCGGTACCTGCGCCGGGATGATCCTGCTCGCCACCGAGGTGCTCGACAGCCGGCCGGACCAGCTCTCGTACGGCGCGATCGACATCACGGTCCGCCGCAACGGCTACGGGCGTCAGCTCGACAGCTTCGAGACCGAGCTGGTCATGCGTGATCTGCCCGTCGGCTCGGCGACGTTCCACGGCGTGTTCATCCGTGCGCCCAAGGTCGAGCGCGTCGGCCAGGGTGTCGAGGTGCTCGCGGAGCACGACGGCGTCCCGGTGCTGCTCCGGCAGCGGGCGGTGACGGTGGCAGCCTTCCATCCCGAGCTCTCCAACGATCACCGGCTGCACGCCCAGTTCCTCAACACCTTCGCCTCTACCCTCGATGGCGGAGAGGCCGCTACCGTGCAAGGCGGTTCCGGACCGTCGGAACCGCAGACCGGCAGCGAACGGACCAGGAGCAGCTGATGTCGGGTCATTCCAAGTGGGCAACCATCAAGCACAAGAAGGGTGCCGCCGACGCCAAGCGCGGCAAGCTCTTCGCGAAGCTCGCCCGCCAGATCGAGGTGAGCGCACGCGCCGGTGGTGGCGACGTCGACGCCAACCCCACGTTGCGCACCGCGGTGCAGAAGGCCAAGGCGTCGCAGATGACGAACGACGCCATCGACCGGGCCATCAAGCGCGGCACCGGCGAGGGCGATGCGGGCACGTACGAGGACATCACCTACGAGGGGTACGCGCCCGGCGGCGTCGCGCTGCTCATCGACGTCCTCACCGACAACCGCAACCGCACCAGCGCCGACATCCGCAACATCCTCACCAAGACCGGCGGGTCGATGGCCGAGCCGGGCGCCGTCGGATGGCAGTTCAACCGGCGCGGCATCATCCTCATCGAGGGCCGGGTCGACGAGGACGAGTTGATGCTGGCTGCCCTCGATGCCGGCGCCGACGACGTCTCCAACGAGGGCGAGACGTGGCAGGTGACGTGCGAGCCGACCAACACGTTCGAGATCAAGGAAGCCCTCGAGGCGGCGGGCTTCACGGTGATGTCGGCCGACACGCCGATGGTGTCCGACAACCTCGTGCCGGTCACCACCGTCGAGGACGCCAAGAAGCTGATGCGCATCATGGAGGCGATCGAGGACAACGACGACGTGCAGGACGTCTACTCCAACTTCGACATCGCCGACGACGTCATGGAAGCAGCAGCATCATGAGTGTCGGCGTCGGCGATCGCGCGCCCGATTTCACGTTGCCGGGCACGGGGGGCACGACCTACTCCCTGAGCGACTTCCTCGGCAAGCCGCTCGTGCTGGTGTTCTACCCGGGGGACGACACGCCGGTCTGCACCAAGCAGCTCAACGCCTACAACGACGGCCTCGACCAGTTCGGCGACCTCGATGCCCAGATCGTCGGGATCTCGGCCCAGGACGTCGACAGCCACGAGGCGTTCTCGGGCAAGCACGGCTTCGAGTTCCCCCTCCTCGCGGACACGGACAAGTCGGTCGCGGGGGCATACGGCACCCTCGGCCCGATCGGGTTCCCACGACGCAGCGTGTTCATCCTCGACGCCGAGGGCGTCATCCGGTACGCCCACAAGGCGATCGCCGGCCTGACCTACCGCCCGGTCGACGAGTTGATCGCCGAGCTCCGCAAGCTCGGCTGAGACCGTCCGCCGGTCGGCGGCGCGCCGTGACTAGAGTCGAACCTGTGTTCGCCAGCAACTTGGCCGACCGTGCCGCCGTGAGCCGGCGCGTGCTCGGCATCGACCCAGGGTTGACGCGCTGCGGGTTCGCGGTGGTCGACGGGCGCGGCCCCGGTTCCGCGACCGCCGTCTCGCTGGGGGTGATCCGCACGCCGTCGTCCGACGAGCTGCCCGCCCGGCTGGCATCACTGCGCCGTGAGCTCGTCGACCTGATCACCGAGTACGAGCCGCAGGTGGTGGCCGTCGAGCGGGTGTTCTTCCAGGTCAACGTCCGCACGGCCATGAGCGTCGGCCAGGCCAGCGGCCTCGCGCTGTGCGAAGCGGCGAGCGCCGGGTGCGAGGTGGTGCAGTACACGCCCAACGAGGTCAAGGACGCCGTGGCCGGCTACGGCGGCGCCAGCAAGGAGCAGGTCCAGAAGATGGTGCAGACGCGGCTCAGGTTGTCGAAGCCACCCAGGCCGGCCGATGCGGCCGACGCCGCTGCGCTGGCGCTCTGCTATCTCGCGACGTCGCCGATGAGCCGCCACATCGCGGCTGCGACGGCGGGCCGCCGATGATCGGTTCACTGCGAGGCGAGATCCTCGAGCGTGACCTCGACGGCTCGGTGCTGATCGAGGTCGCCGGCGTCGGGTACGTCGTCAACGTCTCGCAGCGCGCGCTCGCCGAGCTCGAACCGTCGACGTCGGCGTTCCTGTACGTCCATCACCACATCCGTGAGGACGCGCAGCAGCTCTTCGGCTTCCTGAGTCGCGACGAACGGGTCACCTTCCAGACGCTCATCGGCACCCACGGCGTCGGTCCGGCTCTGGCCATGGCCGTGATCGCGACGCATCCTCCGACGGCGCTCGTCGACATCGTCGCCAACCAGGACGTCGCGTCGCTGACGCTCGTCCCGGGCGTCGGCAAGAAGACCGCCGAGCGGCTGCTGATCGAGCTGAAGTCGCGCCTGAGCGTGCCGGTGCTCGAAGGCGCCGGTGGCACCGAGCCGGGCGGTTCGGCGATGGCCGACGTGCGCGAGGCCCTGGCGGGCCTCGGATACGGCGACGCCGAGATCCGCGACACGCTGCGCGAGCTCGAATCGACCGACGACGCGGCGTCGCTGCTGCGCGATGCGCTCAAGGCGCTGGGGGCACGCCGTGCGTGATGAGTTCACCGACCCGGGTGTGGCCTCCGACAACGAAGAGGTGGTCGAGGCGGGCCTCCGGCCGCGAGCGCTCGACGAGTTCGTCGGCCAGCGCGAGCTGAAAGAGCATCTCTCGATCGTCCTCGAGGCGGCCCGCAACCGCGGCCAATCGGTCGACCACCTGCTCTTCGCGGGCCCGCCCGGGCTGGGCAAGACCACCCTCGCCGGCATCGTGGCGACCGAGATGCAGTCGCACCTGCACGTCACGTCGGGACCGGCGCTCGAGCGCGCCGGCGACCTGGCGGCGATCCTCACCAAGCTCGAAGAGGGCGACGTGCTCTTCGTCGACGAGATCCATCGCCTCTCGCGGGCGGTCGAGGAGATCCTCTACCCGGCGATGGAGGACTTCCAGCTCGACATCGTCGTCGGCAAGGGTCCTGCGGCGTCGAGCATCCGGCTCACGATGCCGCCCTTCACGCTGGTCGGCGCCACCACACGGACCGGCATGATCACGGGCCCCCTCCGCGACCGATTCGGCCTCGTCGCGCGGCTCGACTACTACGAGGACGAGGAGCTCCAGGCGATCGTCGTCCGTGCGGCCGGCATCCTCGACGTCTCGATCGACACCGACGGCGCATGGGAGATCGCTCGTCGTTCGCGCGGTACACCGCGCATCGCCAACCGCCTCTTGCGCCGGGTCCGCGACTTCGCCGAGGTCCGCCACGACGGTTCGATCACGGCCGACGTCGCCCGCGAGGGCCTCAAGCTGTTCGGCGTCGACGACCTCGGGCTCGACAAGGTCGACCGGGCGATCCTGAGCGCGATGTGCCAGCAGTTCAACGGCGGTCCCGTTGGTCTGTCGACCGTGGCGATCAGCGTCGGCGAGCAGCCCGACACGGTCGAGGACGTCTACGAGCCGTTCCTCATCCAGCAAGGCATGATCGCCCGCACGCCACGAGGCCGCGTCGCCATGCCGTCGGCCTACGCGCACCTCGGTCTGGCAGCGCCGTCACCGAGGCCCGGCCAACCCGGCCTGTTCGACGGCTGAGGCAGCCGCCGCCGCTCAGCGGACAGGTAGGTGCTCCGCGAGGAACGCCCTCGTCTTGGCCCACGCGGCGTTCGCGGCCGACTCGTCGTAGAACGTCTCGTTGTCGTGGTTGTCGAAGGCGTGCCCCGCATTCTCGACGTTGAGCACGAAGCCGGGGCGCCCATCGATCGCAACGTTCACGGCTTCGACGTGCTCGTTGGGGATGTACGCGTCGGCGTTGCCGAAGTGGAACAGCGTGGGACACTCGACCTCGTCGATCGAGTCGAGCATCTCGTGGACGCCCGATCCGTAGTAGCTGACGCACACGGCCGGCTCTGCAGCGATCGCGACGGCGAACGCCAGGCTGCCGCCCAGGCAGAAGCCGATGGCACCCACATGGCCGGTGGTGGCGTCGTGGCCCCGCAGGGCGTCGAGCGCTGCGACGCAGTCGAGAACCGCCTGCTCGCGATCGAGCTGGGCGACCTGGCCGCGGGAGGCGGCGAGCCCGCCCGCGTCGTGTGCGGCCTCCCAGCCCGGCGCGAAGCGCCAGAACACGTCGGGAGCGCCGACGACGTACCCGGCGTCGGCGAGGCGCTGGCCGACGGCGCGGATGTACGGCCCGACACCGAAGATCTCCTGGATCAGCAACAGGCCGGGTCCGCCGCCGGACGGCGGCGTCCAGACGTGCATCGTCATCTCGTCGCCCTCGCAGCCCACCATCACCGTGTCGCTCATGGCCGCATGCTCGCACACGACCGCGACGTCGAACCGACCCCGGCCCACCCGTAGCCTGACTGGGCCATGCACGTCGACGACTTCGACTACGAGTTGCCGAGCGAGCTGATCGCGCAGACACCGATCGAGCCTCGCGATGCGGCGCGACTGCTGGTCGATCGGGGGAGTGCACCCGCCGAGCACCGGCACGTGCGCGATCTGCCCGATCTGTTCGGGCCGGGCGACCTGCTCGTGGTCAACGAGACGAAGGTGCTCCCGGCGCGGCTGGCGGTGCGCCGCGCCACCGGGGGAGCGGCCGAGGTGCTGTTGCTCGAGCCGCTCGACGCAGAGCGGAAGGTCTGGGAGGCCCTGGTCCGCCCGGCTCGCAAGCTCAAGCCAGGCGAGGTCCTCGAAGCGGCCGATGGCAGCCCGCTGGTCGAGATCGGGCGCCGAACCGAGGCCGGCGACACCTTCACGGTGACGCTCCTCGGCCCGGTCGAGTCGATGCGCCTCCTCGACGAGCACGGCGAGATGCCGCTGCCGCCGTACATCACGGAGCGGCTATTCGAACCCGACCGCTACCAGACCGTCTACGCCCGCGAGCCGGGGAGCGCCGCTGCGCCGACGGCCGGTCTGCACTTCACGCCGGAACTCCTGCGCGAGCTCGCCGCACGCGGTGTCGAGCAGGCCACCGTCGAGCTCGTCGTCGGCCTCGACACGTTCCAGCCGATCACCGTCGACGACCCGCGCAAACATCGCATCCACACCGAGCGGTATCGCGTCTCCGAGGACACGCTCGAACGCTGCCGCCGGGCGGAACGCGTCGTCGCGGTGGGGACGACGACGGTACGAGCTCTGGAGTCGGCAGTTGCCCGAGGCGAGTTGGAGGGCCGCACCGACCTGTTCATCCACCGCGGGTTCGACTGGCAGGTCGTCGACGTGCTGATGACCAACTTCCACCTGCCCCGCACCACGCTGCTGATGATGATCGACGCATTCGTCGGCAACCGATGGCGGCGTCTGTACGAGGAGGCGATCCGCGAGCGATACCGCTTCCTCAGCTTCGGCGACGCGATGCTGCTCGACCGGCGCGCCGTCTGAGGAGCGGCTGCGCTGGGTAGCCCACCTTCGCTACGGTCGCACCGTGTCGAAGGAGGCGCTCGAGGCAGCGGTGCAGCGATATGTGCGCGCCGTCGGACCGTTTGGGCTGGTGCCCGAGCGCTCCGACCCTGACGCTGCTGACTCGCTGATCGCGCCCATCGTCGATCGCATCGCGCCGGCCGGCCTCCCGGCCGACATCGAGTGGTTCTGGCGCCACTGGATGCCGTCGTCGTTCGGGCACCTGACCGGCTACCCACACTTCACGGAACTGGAATTCGTTCTCCACGTGCTGAACGATGACGAGACATGGCCTGCCAGCCTCGTCCCGGTCGCGTATGAGAGTCACGGCTTCCTCGGCGTCGAGCTGGAGTATCCGGACTCGTCGGCAGGGCGCGTGTACTACTACGCGTACGCGGACGACGGTCATCGGCTCCGCGCCAGGTCGCTCGCCGAGATGCTCGATGTCGTCGTCGATGCCATCGAGGACGGTGAGATCGACGAGCGCGGTGGCTTCGTGCTGCTCGACGCCGACGTCGATGAGCTGTGCCGTGCCCGCCTCGACGCGGCGGGGGTCCCGGCCGCAGATCGGGGCCCGTTCGACCCCTCTGACTCCCTGACGTGGCCGCCGGCATGGCGGCGACTGGCGGGCATCGACGATGCGGCCCGCTCGCCTGTTGGCGCGAGCCACTCGGTCGCCTCACTGATCGCCGCGGTTCACGCCAGTCGGGGCGCAGTGACGGCCACGATCAGCGGCCGCGTGGTTCGGAGCGGCGGGTCGGCAGACGGTGACGTGTTGGCGATCGATGATGGCACCGGCGTCGTCGATGTCTACGTGCCACGAGCCGTGCCTCGGTTCGGGCAGTCAGCCGACGCACGCTATGAGTTCGACGTCGTGGCGACAGCAGGAGCCGGCGGCACCGGGCTCATGGACGTCGACGGTGATCACGCCGCTGCGAGCGAAGCGGCGCTCGCGGGCGATGTCGACGCGGCCGCTCGAGCTGTGCTCCCGATCGCTGCGGTGATCCACGGCGACCATCCCGTGGTGGCAACGGCAATTCGACCGCTGTGACCGACAACCCGGCTGCCGCCGGAACTGACGTACGCCCCTAGGGCCGGCGCTCGCCTGGGCCGATGATGGTGGTATGGCGAGTCAGTCGTTGCACGCGATCGCGCTCGTCAAGCAGGTGCCGGACCTCCGGGTGGGCAGCGTCGGGGTGCGTGCGGACGGCACGATCGACCGGTCGGCGGCAACGCCGATCACCAACCCTGCGGACATGCACGCCGTCGAAGCGGCTGTCGAGGTGGCTGACGACGTGGTCGCGCTCTCGATGGGACCGCCCCAGGCCGAGTCCACACTCCGGGAGGCGATCGCCGCCGGCGCGTCGCGCGGCGTGCTGCTGTGCGATCGGGCGCTCGCCGGCTCGGACACCTGGGCGACCGCGAACGCGCTCGCGGCTGCCGTGGAGCACCTCGACGGCGTCCGGCTCGTCGTGGCCGGCATCTCGGCCATCGACGGCGAGACGGGTCAGGTCGGCCCATCCGTCGCGCAGCGGCTGGGATGGCCCCAGGCCACCGCCTGTGAATCGATGACCGTCGACGGCGACCAGCTCGTCGTGCGACGGATCATCGAAGGTGGCTACGAGCGGCTGAGGCTGCCGCTGCCCGCGGTCGTGACGGTGGCCGAGACGGGCTTCGCGCCGCGATATCCCACGCTGCCCGATCGTCGTCGTGCTCGTGCGGCGCCGATCGAACGGCTCGGCGCGTCGGACATCGGCGTCGACGGTTCGGTGGTGGGGCTGGCCGCATCGCCCACCAAGGTCGCCAAGATGAACCCTGCGGCACTGCCGGACCGCGGTTGTCGACTCGTGGATTCGGACGGCTTCCGGTACGACGACCTCGTCGAGGCGCTGACCGGGCGGGGCGCGTTCACCGGCGGTCGGATCGAGGAGGCCCAGTGGCTGGAGCAGCCGCGGGTCGATCACGACGGCGGTTCACGCCACGACGGCGACGCCGGGTTGTGGGTGCTGTGCCACTGCGACGGCTCGACGCTCGACCGGGCGAGCATCGAGCTCCTCAGCCGCTCCGTGTCTCTCGCACCAGATCTCGGTGGCGGGGTGGGCGCCGTGCTGCTCACGTCCGAGCCGGCAGACGAGGCAGTCGCCGCGGCGGCGTGGCACGGCGCGGACGTGGTGTACCTCGCCGTCGACCCCGAGCTCGCCGAGTACCGCACCGAGCCCTACGCGCGGGTCATCGTCGACGCCGTCACGCAGCATCGACCGGCAGCGCTGCTGTTCGCCGCTACTACAACGGGGCGCGATCTCGCGCCGCGCATCGCCTCGATGCTCGACACCGGCCTGGCCGCGGACTGCACCGACCTGCGGGTCGGTTCGTGGACGAGCCGCGGCGCCACCCACGACCACTTGCTCCACATGGTGCGGCCGGCGATGGCCGGTGGTGTCCTGGCGACGTGCCTGTGTCCCGAGGCCCGCCCCCAGATGGCGACGGTTCGACCTGGCGTGTTCGCTCCCCGTGTGACGCCGCGCAACGCCCGGGTCGTGCAACTCGACGTGCGGCTCACTCCGTCCGACCTCCGAGTGACCGTGCTCGATCAGCAGATCAGCGAGGCCGACGTCGACTTGCGGGACGCCGACGTGATCGTCGCCGGCGGCGCCGGCTGCGATGCCACCAGCTGGCATCTCATCGAAGACCTGTCGTCGGCGATCGGCGGTCGGGTGGCGGCCTCGCGAGGAGCCGTCGAGGCCGGATTGGCCGAGCGCGACCAGCAGATCGGTCAGACCGGCGCCACCGTGCATCCGCGTCTGTACGTCGCGTGCGGCATCTCCGGGGCGCTCCAGCACGCCGTCGGGATGCAGGAGTCCGACACGATCGTGGCGATCAACCGCAATCCGGATGCCGTGATCTTCCGGCTCGCCCACTTCGGCATCGTCGGCGACGTCGCCGAGGTCGTGCCGCAGCTCGTCGCTGCGATCGAGCGGCGACGGGCCTCGTAGCCGGCGGTGGCCTGGATAGCCTCGCCCGGCGTGCATCGCGTGCAATTCGAGACCGTGGCAACCGACGGCTCGGCCCGCGCCGGCGAGGCGACCACGGCCAACGGCACGTACAGCACGCCGCTCTTCATGCCGGTCGGGACCCGTGGCGCGATCAAGTACCTGAGTGCCGCCGACTACGACGCCCTCGGCGCCCAGATCGTGCTCGGCAACACGTACCACCTGATGTTGCGGCCCGGCGCCGAGACGATCGCCCGATTCGGCGGCCTCGCCTCGTTCGCTGGGTGGGACGGGCTCACGCTCACCGACTCGGGCGGCTTCCAGGTCTTCTCGCTCGACCCCAAGGTCGACGACGGCGGTGTCACGTTCAAGAGCACCTACGACGGCACGACGTACCGCTTCACCCCCGAACAGGCCATCGAGACCCAGCAGCTGCTGGGCGCCGACATCCAGATGGTGCTCGACGTGTGCCCGCCGCTGCCCAGTCCGCCCGACGTGATCCGGCGGGCCGTCGACCGGACCGCCCTATGGGCCGAACGCGCACAGGCGCATCACAGCCGCACCGACCAGGCGTTGTTCGGCATCGTCCAGGGCGGCACCAGCGAGTCGATGCGGGCGGAGAGCGCGCAGCGCACGGTGGCGCTCGGCTTCGACGGGTACGGGATCGGCGGGCTGTCGGTCGGGGAGACCCGCGAGGAGATGCTGCCGGCGCTCGCCGCCGCGATCGCACATCTGCCGGCCGACCGCCCGCGGTACCTCATGGGCGTGGGCGACCCGGCGTCGCTCGTCGAGGCGGTCGGCCTCGGTGTCGACCAGTTCGATTGCGTGATGCAGACCCGGTTGGGCCGGCACGGCACCGCGCTGACCGCTCGCGGCCGGGTCAACGTCAAGCGCAACGAGTTCGCCCTCACCGACGATCCGATCGACCCCGCCTGCGCGTGCTCGGTCTGCGCACGGCACTCGCTGGGCTACATCCGGCATCTGTTCAAGGTCGGCGAGCCGACCGCATCGCGGCTGGTCAGCCTGCACAACGTCGCGTGGACGATCGACCTGATGGCCAGGATGCGGGTGGCGATCCTCGACGGTCGCTTCGACGCGCTCCGCGCCGACGTCCTGTCGGTCTGGGGATGACCGGGCGTCACGCCCGGCCGGCCTGACGCCGGTGTCTGACCGTCGGCATCGATGACTGGATAGGCTTGCCCGCCGCTATGCACATGCTCTCTCTTCTCGCCCAGGACAGCGAATCGTCAGGCGGCGGGTTCATCCAGCTCGGCATCCTCCTGCTGATCCCGGTGGCGATGTACTTCCTGCTGATCCGCCCGCAACGCAAGCGGATGCGCGAGCAGGCCGCGATGCAGTCGTCGATCGAGATCGGCGACGAGATCGTCACCACCTCCGGCCTCTACGGGTTCATCACCGGCGAGGAGGAGGACCGGTTCTGGCTCGAGATCGACGACGACGTCCAGATCCGCATCGCCAAGGCCGCCGTGCAGGCGAAGGTCGACACGTCGGGCCAGGCGGTCGAGCCCGACGCCGCCGACGACGACGATTCGTGAACGGACGCCGGTGAACAAGTCCGCCCTGTGGGCATCGCTCGTCGGCTTCGTCGCATTGGCCGGCGGCCTGCTGGCGCTCAACCTCGGCCTCGGCAACACGCCGGTGCTCGGGCTCGACCTGCGAGGCGGCGTCTCCGTCATCCTCGCCCCCGACGAGGCCGAGGCAACCGCCGACGACCTCGGGGTGATCCGCGACCTGGTGCGCGACCAGCTCGAGGCGACCGGCATCGCCGAACCGGACGTGCGGGTGGAAGGCGAGAACGTCATCGTCGACCTACCGGGTGTGAACGACCAGGAAGAGGCGCTCGAACAGGTCTCGGTCTCCGGCATCGTCACGCTCCGCCCCGTGCTGACCTGCAACCCGGGGGCGACCGCCGACCCGTCGATCGGCCAGACGGCGCTCCCGCTGCTGGCGGGCGGCTCGTGCGTCGTCGGCCCCTCCGACACGACGGGTGAGGTCTTCGAACGGAAGAGTGCTGGTGTCGACCTCGATCCGCAGGGTCGCTGGGTCGTCAACGTCGACCTCTCGGGCCCCGGCGAGCCGCAGTGGAACGCGCTGGCCCAGCAGTGCTTCGGCGGCGGCCCAACGTGCCCGAGCGCGCAGCTGGCGATCGTGCTCGACGACGTGATCCAGTCCGCGCCGGTGGTCCAGACCGCCGACTTCCGGGGCTCCGTGCAGATCTCCGGGAGCTTCACCGAGGATCAGGCGCGATCACTCGCCGACGTCCTGAACCGCGGCGCCTTCCCCTTCCAGATGCGCCAGGAGCGCGTCGAGACGGTCTCGCCCACCGCAGGCCAGGACTCGCTCGACGCGGCGATCATCGCCGGCCTCGTGGGTGTCGCAGCCGTGCTCGTCTTCATGGTCGCCTACTACCGCCGGCTCGCGGTCATCATCGTCTCCGGCCTGATCGTGTGGGGCGCAACGGTGTTCTCCATCGCCACCTTGGTCTCCCAGGCGACGAACTACGCCCTGACACTCGCCGGCGCGACCGGCATCATCGTCGCCGTCGGCGTCACCGTCGACACGTACGTCGTGTTGTTCGAGCGGCTCCGCGACGAGATCAGGCACGGCCGCTCCGTCCGCAACGCGGCACCGCGCAGCTTCCAGGCGACGTGGCGCACGATCGTCTCCGCCGACCTCGTCTCGCTGATGGCATCGCTGATCCTGTTCTGGCTGAGCGTCGGTTCCGTGAAGGGCTTCGCGCTCTACCTGGGCCTCACGACCATCTGCGATCTGCTCGTCTGCTTCTTCTACACGCGGCCCGCGATCTTCCTGCTGTCGATGACCGGCTGGCTCGACCGCGGCGGCCGCCGTACCGAGCCGATCGGCGCACCTGCGGGGGCCACACCATGACCGACGTGACGGCCCTCGACCGGCCGCCGATCAAGCCGACCCCCGTCGGCCGCCTGTTCGAGGGGCAGACGTCGATCGACTTCATCGGCCGCCGCCGCGTCGGGGTGATCATCTCGGTCGGCCTGCTGGCGGCCACCGTCCTGTCGCTGCTGACGCAAGGACTCAACCTCGGCATCGACTTCGAGGGAGGCGTCTCGTGGGACGTGCCGGCGAACGAGTTCGACGTCGACGACGCGGCTGGCGTGCTCGGCGACAACGGCCTGTCGACCGAGGGCGCTCGTCTGCAGCGCCGCTCGTCGGACTCGGGCGACTTCATCAAGGTGCAGGTGGGTGACCAGACCGAAGAGGTCGGAGCCGAGCTGCGCGCCGCGTTCGCCGAGGCGGCCAACGTGCCGATCGACGACGTCAACGTCAACCTGGTCAGCTCGTCCTGGGGCGCGGAGATCACCGACAAGGCGATCAGGGCGCTGCTGATCTTCATCGTCGTCGTCGCGGCCTTCATCTCGATCCGGTTCGAGTGGCGGATGGCGATCGCCGCGATCGTCGCGATGGTGCACGACGTCGTCATCAGCGTCGGCATCTACTCGATCTTCCAGTTCGTCGTCACGCCGCCGACCGTCATCGCGTTCCTGACGATCCTCGGCTACTCGCTGTACGACACGATCGTCGTGTTCGACCGCGTGAAGGAGAACGAGGCCCGGTACGCCGGTCAGAAGCCGCCGTACGACGACATCATCAACGTGTCGATGAACCAGGTGCTGATGCGCTCGCTGAGCACGAGCTTCTCCTCGATCGTGCCCGTCGTCTCGATGCTGCTCATCGGATCTGGGCTGCTCGGCCAGACCACGCTCGCCGAATTCGCCCTCGCCCTGCTCGTCGGTATGGTGACGGGTGCGTACTCCTCGATCTTCGTGGCGGCGCCGCTGCTGGCGATGCTCAAGCGCACCGACTCGACGTGGGAGGAGCGCAACATCCACCGCGCGGTCGGCGATGCGCTGCGCGACATGGTGATGGGCGGCAACGTCGGCAGCCGGCGCACCCGCGAGACCGCAGCCGCCGCGCCGACCAGTGGCGGTCGGAGGGCCAGGGGCGCCGATGGCGGCAAGGCCGGCAAGGCCGGCAAGGGCGGCGAGGGCGGCACGGCCGCGACGTCGCCCAAGGCCGGCGCGAAAGCCGCGGCGGCGGCGTCGTCGGAGGACGCCAAGCCGGCGCTGTCGCACCCGCCGCGGCCCCGCAAGAAGAAGCGCCGCTAGGCGGGATCCCGCGGGTTCACCCGAGTCCCTCGGTAACCTCCCACCATGGCAGCCGATGCGACGTGGGTCCGCGATCACATTCGCGCAATCGACGACTACCCCCAGGAAGGCGTCACGTTCCGGGACATCACCCCGCTGCTCGGCAACGAGGCGGCGTTCGGCCGGGCGGTCGACGACCTCGTGACCTGCTTCCACGACGTGTCGGTCGACCGTGTGGTCGGGGTCGAGTCGCGCGGGTTCATCCTGGCCGCGCCGGTCGCCTACCGCCTGCGGGCCGGGTTCGTACCGGTTCGCAAGCCCGGCAAGCTGCCATGGGCCGTCGCTCGTGAGGAGTACGAGCTCGAGTACGGCACCGACAAGCTCGAGATCCATCGCGACGCCATCCACCCCGGCGAGAAGATCCTGGTCGTCGACGACGTGCTCGCCACCGGCGGTACCGCCGCCGCCACCGGGCGCCTCGTCGAGACGCTGGGCGGTGTGATCGTCGGGTTCGGGTTCCTGATCGAACTGGCGTCACTGCAGGGGCGCGGCAAGCTCGGTGAGCACCGGGCAGAGAGCCTGACCGTCTACTGAGCCATGGCGACCGTCGACCGCGTCCTTCCCTGGCGACGGCATCACGAGTCGGCCGCGGCCAGTGAGCTGACCCCGCTCCTCGCCAGCTACCGCAGCCACCATCCCAAGTCCCGCGTCGACACCATCAACCGCGCCTACCACATGGCGGCCGAGGCGCATCGCTCGCAGACCCGCTCGAGCGGCGAGAGCTACATCAACCATCCACTGGCGGTGGCCAAGATCGTCGCCGACATCGGCCTCGACGAGACGTCGGTCGCCGCCGCACTCCTGCACGACGCGGTCGAAGACACCGAGATCACGCTGACCGACGTCGAGGAGGGCTTCGGCAACGAGGTCAAGGACATCGTCGACGGTGTGACGAAGCTCGAGCGGATCCAGTTCGACTCGCGCGAGGCGCAGCAGGCCGCGACGATGCGGAAGATGCTGGTGGCGATGGCGCGCGACCTGCGGGTCCTCGTGATCAAGCTGGCCGATCGTCTGCACAACATGCGAACGCTGGCCGGCATGCCGCTCGAGAAGCAGCGCCGCATCGCGCAGGAGACGCTCGACATCTACGCCCCGCTGGCGCACCGGCTCGGCATCCAGGAGATCAAGCAGCAGCTCGAGGATCTCTCCTTCGCCGCACTGCACCCCAAGCGGTACGCCGAGCTCGACCACCTCGTCGCGACACGTACGCCCGAGCGCGAGGTGTTCCTCGCCCAGGCCGTCGCCGAGGTCCGAGCCCGGCTGAAGGAGCTCGGCATCGAAGCCGAGATCACCGGACGCGGCAAGCACCTCTGGAGCGTCTACGAGAAGATGGTCGTCAAGGACCGCGAGTTCGACGAGATCTTCGACATCGTGGCCGTGCGCGTGATCGTCGAGTCGATCAAGGACTGCTACGCGGCGCTGGGCAGCATCCACGGCCGGTGGCGGCCGGTCGTCGGCCGCTTCAAGGACTACATCGCGATGCCGAAGTTCAACCTCTACCAGAGCTTGCACACGACGGTCATCGGGCCGGCAGGACGGCCGATCGAGGTGCAGATCCGAACCCGCGAGATGCACCACCGCGCCGAATGGGGCGTCGCGGCGCACTGGGCGTACAAGGACGAGGTCAACAAGACCACCGACATCGACTGGTTGAACCGCATCATCGACTGGCAGGCCGAGGTCAGCGACCCGAACCAGTTCATGGAGAACCTGAAGACCGATCTCGAGCAGGACGAGGTCTTCGTGTTCACCCCCAAGGGCAAGGTCATCACGTTGCCCGTCGGGTCGACGCCCGTCGACTTCGCATACGCAGTGCACACCGAGGTGGGCCATGCCTGCATCGGCAGCAAGGTCAACGGGCGACTCGTCTCGCTCGATCACACGCTGACCAGCGGTGACACCTGCGAGATCTTCACGTCCAAGGTCGAGACGGCCGGCCCGTCACAGGACTGGCTGGGCTTCGTCGCCTCGCATCGGGCGCAGAACAAGATCCGGCAGTGGTTCAGCCGCGAGCGGCGCGTCGACATGATCGAGGCCGGTCGCGACGACCTGGCCGACGAGTTCCGGCGCGAGGGCCTCCCGGTCCAGAAGATCTGGCAGTCCGACCAGCTGGCCGAGGTGGTCGCGGAGATCGGCTACAGCGATCACGACACGCTGCTCGCCGCGATCGGCGAGCACCACGTGTCGGCTCGTAGCGTCGCCCAGAAGGTCGCCAGGTCCTTCCGCGACGGCGGCGACCGCGAGCAGCTGCCGTCGACGGTGTTCACCCAGCGGACGACGAAGCCGCCCGCAGGTGGGGCCATCGGCGTGCACGTCGAGGGCCTCGACGACGTGCTGGTGAGGCTGGCGAACTGCTGCACCCCGGTCCCCGGCGACGAGATCCTCGGGTTCGTCACGCGTGGCCGCGGGGTGAGCGTGCACCGCATCGACTGCGCCAACGCGACATCGTTGTCGTCCGAGCACGCGACCCGGGTGATCGACGTCGAGTGGGACCGCGAGACCCGAGATCAGATCTTCGTGGCCGGTGTCGAGGTGGCAGCCTACGACCGGTCGCGCTTGCTGCTCGACGTCGCGAAGGCGCTGGGAGAGCAGGGCGTCAACATCCTCGGCTGCGACACGATCACCGGCGACGACCGCGTGGCGAGGATGCGCTTTCGCTTCGAGATGTCGAACACCGCCCAGCTGTCGACCGTGCTCAACACGATCAAGCGCATCGACAGCGTCTTCGACGTCCACCGCATCGTCCCCGGCGGCGGCGAGGACTAGCTTCCATCGGGCTTCGCCCGATGATCGTCACCCGGCGACGTCAGAGAACAACCGTAGGGCCGACGAGCCCGCCTTCATGGATAGCCTGGCGGGCCGTGCCAGCGTTCCAGACGAGCCCAGGGATGCGCGACATCCTCGCGCCCGAGTCGGCTCGTTGGCGCCGCTTCACCGACGTGTTCGCCGAGGTGGCCGAACTCGCCGGCTACGGGTTCGTGATCCCGCCGATGATGGAGGATCTCGGGGTCTTCACCCGGCTCGGTGAGGCGACCGAGATCGTGACGAAGGAGATGTACGACTTCGTCGACAAGGGCGACCGGCACGTGGCGCTGCGGCCCGAGCAGACCGCCGGCGTCTGCCGGGCGTACGTCGAGCATCGGCCGATCACGCCGTGGAAGACCTGGTACTCGGGCCCGAACTTCCGGTACGAGAAGCCGCAGCGCGGCCGTTACCGCCAGTTCGATCAGGTCGGGATCGAGGTGCTCGGCTCCGACGACGCCCACCTCGACGTCGAGGTCATCGCGCTCGGCTGGGAGTTCTACCGCCGGCTCGGCCTCCAGCGGGTCGAACTGCTGCTCAACTCGCTCGGCGAACCGGGCGACAGGGCTCGGTACATCGACGCGCTCCGCTCGCACTTCGAATCAGCCGATCTGACCGCCCAGAGCCGGGCGACGCTGGCCAAGAACCCGCTGCGCGTCCTCGACTCCAAGCGCTCGGAGGACGAATCGGCGATCGAGGCCGCACCAACGATCGATCAGTACTGGTCCGATGCGGCGGCCGAGCACTTCGCAACCGTGCGCGCCGGCCTCGAGGCGCTCGCCATCCCGTACACGATCGACCTGAAGCTCGTCAGGGGCCTCGA
The DNA here is from genome assembly GCF_030065885.1 of Ilumatobacter sp. Lineage (GTDB taxonomy): Bacteria > Actinomycetota > Acidimicrobiia > Acidimicrobiales > Ilumatobacteraceae > Ilumatobacter. Next base: position 74,608 of record NZ_JASJCS010000003.1, read on the forward strand.
CTACTACCGCCGAACGACGTTCGAGTTCGCCGGCCTCACGCTCGATTCGGCGCAGAACGCACTCGGTGGCGGCGGTCGCTACGACGGTCTCGTCGAAGCGCTCGGCGGCCCGCCGACGCCCGGCATCGGCTTCGCGCTCGGTGTCGACCGCACCCTCATCGCCTGCGACGACGAAGGCGTCTTCGGCGCACCCGACACCGACGTCGACGTGTTCGTCGTCGACACCGTCGGCGGCGGCGAGGCGGTGGTGCTCACGCACGAGCTGCGCGCCGCCGGCATCAGCGTCGACCGGTCGTTCGACGGCCGCAGCATGAAGGCCCAGATGAAGGGCGCGAACCGCAGTGGTGCTGCGTACGCCGTCATCGTCGGCTCCGACGAGTTGGCCGCCGACGAGGTCGCCATCAGGCCCCTCCGCTCGGGCGGCGACCAGGTCAGCGTCGCCCGCTCCGAGCTCGTCCCCGATCTCCAGTCCCGTCTCGAAGAAGGCAACCGATGAGCAAGACCTCCCTCCGAACCCACCAGTGCGGCGAGCTCCGTGCCGAGCACGTCGGCCAGCAGGTCGCGTTGACCGGCTGGGTGGCACGCCGGCGCGAGCACGGTGAGCACCTGGCGTTCGTCGACCTGCGCGACCACTCCGGCATCACGCAGTGCGTGATCAACGAGGACGTCGACGTCCGCTCCGAATACGTCGTGCGGATCACCGGCGTCGTGCGCCACCGGCCCGAGGGCACGGTCAACGAGAACCTGCCGACGGGTGAGATCGAAGTCGGGGAGTGCGAGGTCGAGGTGCTTCGCAAGGCGACGCCGCCGCCGTTCCCGGTCGACGCCAGGGCCGACGATGTCGACGAGGTGCTGCGTCTGCAGCACCGCTACATCGATCTCCGGCGTGAGCGGATGCAGAAGAACCTGCGGCTTCGTTCGGTCGTCAATTCAGCGATCCGCACGTCGATGGAGCGGCAGGGCTTCGTCGAGGTCGAGACGCCGATGCTCGTGCCGTCGACGCCCGAGGGGGCCCGCGAGTTCCTCGTGCCGTCGCGCAAGGAGCCCGGTTCGTTCTACGCCTTGCCGCAGTCGCCGCAGCTGTTCAAACAGCTGTTGATGGTCGGCGGTGTCGACCGCTACTACCAGATCGCCCGCTGCCTGCGCGACGAGGACCTGCGCGCCGACCGCCAGTACGAGTTCATGCAGCTCGACCTCGAGATGAGCTTCGTCGAGCAGGACGACGTTCTCGACGCGATCAGCGAGTCGGTGCTCGACGCCGCCGAGGCGGTCACGGGCGAGCGGCCCGAACCGATCCCGCACATCACCTGGCACGAGGCGATGGAGCGGTGGGGCATCGACAAGCCCGACCTGCGCTTCGGCATGGAGCTGATCGAGCTCACCGACGTGTTCGCCGCGACCGAGTTCAAGGCCTTCGCCGGCGCCGCCTCGATCAAGGGCCTGCGGGTCGCCGGTCGCTCCGACGAGTTCGGGCGCAACCAGCTCGACAAGCTCACCGACCAGGCGAAGAAGCTCGGCGCCAAGGGCCTGGTGTGGATGCGGGTCACCGACACCGATGGGACGGTGGGCCTCGACTCACCGGTCGCCAAGTTCCTGTCCGACGCCGAGCAGACGGCGCTCGCGGCCCGCATGGAGGCCGAACCGGGCGATCTACTGCTCATCGTGGCCGACGAGTGGATGACCACGTGCGAGGTGCTCGGCGTGCTCCGCAACGACCTCGGCCGGCCGCCGGTCCACCAGGGCCCGTACAAGTACGTCTGGATCATCGAGTTCCCGCTCTTCGTCGGCATCGACAAGGAGACCGGGCGCCCCAAGCCGGGCCACCATCCGTTCACGATGCCGCATCCCGACGACGTCGAGCTGCTCGAGAGCGACCCCATGAAGGTCCGATCGATCGCCTACGACCTGGTCCTCAACGGCTGGGAGCTCGGATCGGGATCGATCAGAATCCACGAGCCGGACCTGCAGCGCCGGATCTTCACCGCCCTCGGTATCACCGAGGAGGAAGCGGCGAGGAAGTTCGGCTTCTTCCTGAACCCCTTCGACTACGGCGCACCGCCGCACGGCGGCTTCGCCTACGGCCTCGACCGTCTCGTCGCCATCCTGGCAGGGGAGGAGAACATCCGCGAGGTGATCGCCTTCCCCAAGACCCAGTCCGGCGCCGACCCGATGACCAACGCCCCGAGCGAGGGCGATCCGGCCCAGCTCAACGAGCTCGGTCTGCGAGTGCTGCCGAAGGTCGAGTGAGGCTCGAATGACGGCGGAGCCGGCGACCGGGTCGGCCCAGGGCACCGACGCGGCCACGCTGGCCCGCCACTTCGGCACCGAGCGGGATCTCCTGCCGCTGTGGATCGCCGAGCCGAGCGTCGAGCTCGCGCCCGCCGTGGTCGAGGTGTTGCGGTCTCGCGCGGCAGCCGGCTGGTACGGGTACGAGACGCGTCCCGAGTCGATCGTCGACGCGTTCTGGCAGTGGGCCGCCGACCGCCACGGCTGGGATCGCACGGGCGAGAGGGCGATCGTGAGCCCGAGCGTCGGGACCTCGGTCGGCGTATTGATCGCCGAGCTCACCGAGCCCGGCGACGGCGTGATCCTCCAACCGCCCGTGTTCACCGACTTCAAGCCACAGATCGTCGCCAACGACCGAGTGCCCGTGCGCAACCCGTTGCTCTTCGTCGACGGGCGATACCAGTTGGATCTCGACGGCCTGGAGGCGCTCGCCGCCGAACCGGGCAACCGGATGTTGATCCTGTGCACCCCGCACAACCCGGTCGGACGGGTGTGGTCGCACGACGAGCTGGACGGCGTCGCAGCGATCTGCGCCGAGCACGACGTCTTCGTGCTGGCCGACGAGATCCACGCCGACCTCGCGCTGGCGCCGCACCGGTTCACCCCGTTCACATCGGTGGCCAGTTCGCATGACGTCGCGTGGGCGGCGACCCACGGCCCGATCAAGACGTTCGGCCTCGCCGGCGTCTGCGACACCCTGCTGATCACCGACCGGACCGACGTCGCCGAGCGCTTCGAGCGTCGCAGCTCGCAGCTCCACCTGACCCGCAACAACGTGTTCGGCCTGGCGGCGTTCGAGGCCGCCTACCGCCACGGTAAGGACTGGCTCGACGAGCTCCTGGCGCTCGTCGCGGGCAACCTCGAAGTGTTGCGATCGGAACTGCCCGACGGCATCGATCTGATCGAACCCGATGGCACCTACCTCGCCTGGCTCGACCTCCGTCGTTTGTCCCTCGACGTCCCCGAGCTTCCTCGATGGCTGGGTTCGGCGGGCGTCGCCCTTAGCCCCGGCCACTGGTTCGGCCGAGAGGGCGCCGGCTTCGCCCGGATCACCGTCGCCGCGCCGACGCCGATGATCGACGAAGGCGCAAGGCGGCTTGCCAGCACTATCGGCAACTGACTGTGTGGGGCCTTGGCGCCGGGGGATGCTCGCCGGAGCCAGAGGAGCCAGAACGGAGACAGCGAAGCGGCCGCATGTCGTTCCAGGGTGTGCGCAGTCCGGGATGGGCACAAGCTGCGGATGGTGGCTCGGCGGCGGGTCTTGTCGGGCACAATGTCGAGAGTGGTGATGGCAAGGGAGGAGCAGCGGTCAGAAGTCCCACGTTGGCGTGCGTGGCGGAACCCGCCGGGCGTCGTGTGGCTCGTGGCGCTGGCAGCAGCATTGGCGACGATGCTCTGGGCAGTGACGTATCCCGGCTTCGCCTCTGTTCCGATGCTCATCGCTCTGCTCGGAATGCTCGTGCTGGGCAGCATCTGGTTGGTTCGGTTGATCGGATGGGTGATTGATCGCGATCGGCGTGACGCATGGCGCTGGTGCGCGGCGCCCCTGATGGTTGTCCTCACCGGTGTCCTCGTGGTGACTGATGTGCCGCTTCGGGTCCGCTTCGAACTCGCTCGCGACGACTTCGACAGGGTCGTCGAGGATCTTCCCGCGAGAGGCAGCTTCGATGCCTGGGCACCGTTGTCGGTACCCGATTCCGTTGGTGGGTATGAAATCGTGAGGGCGTACCAGGTCGGTGAGATGGTGATCCTCTACGAAGGGGAGGGCCTCGCCTTCCACGACGCAGGCTTCGCATACCTGCCGAGCGGCCCAGACGACCGCCTCGGTAACGGCAGCTTCGAAGCACCACGCTTCCAGAGCCTCGGTGGGCGGTGGTACGCGTGGCGCGCGAGTTGGTGACGGGCGCGTCGTCGTGGGATCAGGCTGCTCGATCGGTCTCGGACTGTGGCAGGCGCGGGAGGTTGCGCTCGTTCGGCGCGATCCAGCCGAGGCCGATCCAGTTCCAGTTCCAGTCGAAGCGTTCCCGCAGCGGGCGTTCGTAGGGCTTCACCGGGTTCTGCGGTGGGCCGGTCGGGAGCACGGGCACCCCGCTGCCGTGTCTTCGGACGCCGCGTTCGTCGGTGAAGGTCACGCCGTCGAACTCGTCGGCGTTGCCCTCGATGGCCAGCCGACCCTGATGGTGCATCTTGTGGTGCTTCGGGCAGAGGCTGATGAGGTTCCGGGTGTCGGTCGTTCCACCGTCGAGCCAGTGGACGATGTGGTGGATCTCGACGAAGCGGTCGGCGGTGCAGCCCGGCACGCGGCAGCCGCGGTCGCGGCGCTCGACGATGCGGCGGGTGCGGTCGGGGACGATCCGCTGATCACGACCGACCGAGAACGGCTTGCCGTCGCGCTCCCACACCGGTTGCACGACTCCGTCGCAGAGCAGGCGATCGCGGATCGCCATCGGGATGCGCCAGCCGTCGGTCGTGGTGGCCTCGCCGTCGGTGACGTCGAGGTGGATCCACGTGCGGTAGCGGTCACGCCTCGGCACTGACTCGACTGCGCCGAGCGATCGATCCATGCAGTCGACGAACGCCTCGGGCCACGTCACGTCGTCGTCGCCGTCGGTGAACAGGGCGTCCTTGCGCTCGGTGAGGGCGGCCTCGACTCGCCGCCCGTCGTCGATGCCGAACTCGCCACGGATCCGCCAGCGGCCGTTCGCCGTCGCACCGAACGTCAGATGATCGGCCGGAGCCTTCTCCTGCGCCGGCTGGTGACCGTCCTGTTCGGACGACGTCGAACGCATCGCCCTCCGCAGTTTCGACACGGTGGCGATCGATGCGAGATCGGCGATCCGCCCGTCATCCGACGGCGGTGCCTTCACGACCTCGGCGACCTGTTCGAACGACAGCTCGCCGCGCTCGAACATCGACGCAATGGTCGGGAACTCGGATCGCCGCTCGGCGACGCGAACGACGACCTTGGCTCGCTCGGGGGAGAGGCCGACCGCCCAGCCGAGGTAGGCCGCCGGCGTCCGCATGCCGGTGCCCTCCCACGAACGGGTCGACAGCACCCGCTCGGCGAGCTCGACGAGGCGTGCGTTCACCAGGTTCAACTGGCCGGCGACGTCGAGGAGCTCGGCCTCGAGCTCGGCGTGATTGCCACTCTCGACGAGAACTTCCTCGACCATCTCAATATCGTACATGTGTTCGATTCACGATGCAACGCGCCTGGTCACGGGTATCGGAGATACCCGCACGCCGACGATCGCCGAGAGCGATGAACGCCCGCCGCGCAGACGACAAGAACCGTCTGTCGACGGCGTCCCACTCGGCCCGATCGGTGGCGTACTCGCCACAAATGCCCTGCCCCGCGATTGCGCACC
>NZ_JASJCS010000143.1 GCF_030065885.1 Ilumatobacter sp.
GCGTGCAGCGGCAACACCATGTCGTTCCTCAACGCCGACGAACCGAACGTCGTCGACCTGATCGTCGACTTCGGGCTCGACATCATCTGGCATCCGTCGCTCGGCATGGAGCTCGGCGAGAACGCCCAGAAGATCTTCCGCGAGTGCGCCAGCGGCGAGCGCGAGATGGACATCTTCGTGATGGAGGGCACGGTCATCGAGGGCCCCGACGGCTCGGGCCGGTACAACATCTTCGCCGACCGCCCGATGAAGGACTGGGTGACCGAACTGGCCGCCCAGGCCTCGATCGTCGTCGCGATCGGCGACTGCGCCTGCTGGGGTGGCATCCCGGCCACCGAGCCGAACCCGACCGACTCGACCGGGATGCAGTTCCACAAGCGTGAGAAGGGCGGTTTCCTCGGCGCCGACTTCGTGTCGAAGGCAGGCCTGCCGGTCATCAACATCCCCGGCTGCCCCGCCCACCCCGACTGGATCACCCAGATCCTCGTCGCCCTCGCGACCGGTCGCACGGCCGACATCGCACTCGACGACCTGCACCGCCCACAGACGTTCTTCAAGACGTTCACGCAGACGGGCTGCACACGGGTGCAGTTCTTCGAGTATAAGCAGTCGACGCTGTCGTTCGGCGAGGGCACCCGCACCGGATGCTTGTTCTACGAGTTCGGATGCCGCGGGCCGATGACGCACTCGCCGTGCAACCGGATCCTGTGGAACCGGCAGAGCTCCAAGACCCGGGCCGGCATGCCGTGCCTCGGCTGCACCGAGCCCGAGTTCCCGTTCATGGAGCTGGCGCCCGGCACGGTGTTCAAGACCCAGAAGGTCAACGGCGTCATCCCGAAGGAAGTGCCCGAGGGTACCGACCACCTCACGTACATGGCGCACGCCGCGGCCGCCAAGGTCGCCGCGCCCGAGTGGTCGAAGGAAGACATGTTCGTCGTCTGACGGACCGACGAGGAACGAGGAGAACCACCCACATGAGCACCATCGATCTCAACGTCAGTCCGCTCGGCCGTGTCGAGGGCGACCTCGACGTGCGCGTCACCATCGACGACGGCGTCGTGTCGTCGGCGTGGACGACCGCCGGCATGTTCCGCGGCTTCGAGATGATCCTGAAGGGCAAGGACCCCCAGGCCGGCCTGATCGTCACGCCCCGCATCTGCGGGATCTGCGGCGGCAGCCACCTCTACAAGTCGGCGTACGCACTCGACACCGCCTGGGCGACCCACATGCCGCACAACGCGACGTTGATTCGCAACATCGCACAGGCGGCCGAGACGCTGCAGTCGATCCCGCGCTACTTCTACGCGCTGTTCGCGATCGACCTGACGAACAAGAAGTACGCGAACTCGCCGCTCTACGACGAGGCCGTACGCCGCTTCGCCCCGTACGTGGGGACGAGCTACCAGAAGGGCGTCGTCCTCTCGCAGAAGCCCGTCGAGGTGTACGCGATGTTCGGCGGCCAGTGGCCGCACTCGAGCTTCATGATCCCCGGCGGCGTGATGTGCGCGCCGACGCTCGCCGAGGTCAGCCGCTCGATCGCGATCCTCGAGAACTGGAATCGCGCCTGGCTGGAAGGCGACTGGCTCGGCTGCTCCGTCGATCGCTGGCTCGAGAACAAGACGTGGGACGACGTGCTCGCCTGGGTCGACGAGAACGAGGCCCAGCACGACTCCGACTGCGGCTTCTTCATCCGGTACTGCATGGACGTCGGGCTCGACCAGTACGGCGCCGGCGTCGGCAACTACCTGGCCACCGGCACGTACTTCGAGCCGTCGCTCTACGAGCACCCGACCGTCGAGGGACGCAACGCCGCGCTGATCAACCGCTCGGGCATCTATGCCAACGGCGAGTTCAGCGAATTCGACCATCTGCGCGTCGCCGAGGACACCGCCCACTCGTTCTACGAGGGCGGCGGCCTGCTCCACCCGTGGGAGGGCCGCACCGTGCCGGTCGACCCCGCCGACGGCCGCAAGCAGGACAAGTACTCGTGGGCCAAGTCGCCCCGCTACGACGTACCGGGTCACGGGCACGTGCCGCTCGAGGTCGGCCCGCTCGCCCGTCGTGTCGCGGCCGCCGCGCCCGACGCCGCCGACCACCAGGACGACGACCCGCTGTTCCTCGACATCTTGAACCGGATCGGCCCGTCGGTCATGGTCCGCCAGCTCGGCCGCATGCACGAGGGCCCGAAGTACTACCGCTGGGCCCGGCAGTGGCTCGACCAACTCGACCTGTCCGAGAGCTTCTACACCAAGCCCGTCGAGCACGAGTCGGGCAAGGGCTTCGGGTCGACCGAGGCGGCACGCGGCGCGCTCAGCGACTGGATCGTCGTCGAGGACGGCAAGATCGAGAACTACCAGGTCGTGACGCCCACGGCGTGGAACATCGGTCCCCGCGACTCCGAGGGCGTGCTCGGCCCGATGGAGCAGGCGTTCATCGGCTCGCCGATCGCCGACACCTCCGACCCCGTCGAGCTCGGCCACGTCGCACGCAGCTTCGACTCGTGCCTGGTGTGCACCGTCCACGCGTACGACGGCAGGACCGGCAAGGAGCTGTCGACGTTCGTGGTCAACGGGATGGTGTAGACGGCGGTGACGCCCGACGAGGCTCGCCTCCTCGCCCTCGACGAGTCCCTGAGCGCCCACCCGAGCGGTCAGACGGTCGTCGTCGGTTGCGGCAACCTGTTGCGCGGGGACGACGCGGTCGGCCCGACGCTCGTGCGCCACCTCTGGGAGCGCGGCGTGCCCGACGACGTCACGCTCGTCGACGGCGGCACGGCCGGCATGGACGTCGCGTTCAAGCTGCGCGGCGCCCGGCGGGTGATCCTGGTCGACGCGTCGCTGACGGGCGTCGCACCGGGGACGGTCTACCGCGTGCCCGGCGCGGAGCTCGAGGACCTGCCGCCGCTCGACGGGCTCCACACCCACGCGTTCCGCTGGGACCACGCGCTGTCGTTCGGGCGCTGGCTGCTCGGCGACGAGTTCCCCGACGACATCACGGTGTTCCTGATCGAAGCCGGGCAGACCGAACCCGGCGCGCCGCTGTCGCCGGCCGTCGAGTCGGCGATGGGCTCCGTCATGACGATGATCGCCGCGTCGTGGGAGGATGCGGCATGAGCGTCCAGGTCACGTTCACCGGCGACGGCTCGCTGCGCCTCGGCGCCGAGGTCGCCGAGCGCTTCTTCCCGAGCGACTCGCTGGTCGCGGTCCCACGCGGCGACGAGCTGTGGCTGATGCCGCTCGTCGGTCCGGAGGGCGGGGGCCTCCTGCTCAAGCAGCGCAACCCCGACGGCGACCGTTCGACGCTGATCTGGGAGGCGCTGCCCGACGACGACCCGCCGGTCGGCGACCGCGACGCGGTCTGGGACGACGCCCGCGGAGCGCTCCGTGTCGCCCTCCGATGAGCAGCCCGATCACTTCGCCGGCCCGCCGCTCGGGGTCGACACCGTCGTCCGGTTCGAACGCGGCCGATGGGTGGTCGACATCGCCGTCACCTTCCCCGAGGGCGTCGTCCGCCGCACCGTCAACGACTACGCGACCGAACGCGAGGCGACGATCGCCGCGAACTGGATCCGGCGGGGCGCGGACCGCGACATCGACGGCCCGGTCAACGGCTGAGAGGACGACGACGTGACCATGACGAACGACCCGGCGACCGGCGTGCTCGTTCGCCCCCAACCCGTCGGCGTGTTCCCGCTCCCGGCCGGCTACCTCGTGATCCCCGACGGCCACGACGACGTCCGGGCGTCGCTCGTCGAGGGCAAGCTGCCTGCCGAGTGGCCCGACGAGCTGCGCTTCTACGCGATCGCCCTCGACGGCGACCCGGTCGCGGCAGCGGCGGCGCTCACGGGCGACGACCTGGTCGCTCGCGCCAACCGTCTGGTGCTCGAACCCAGCCGTACGTCGTACGAGGCGCTCGCCGCCGACGCGGCCGCGGCAGGCGACGCAGCCTTCGTCGTCCACGTCGACACGATCGCGTTCGCGCTCGGCCTCCGCCCCGCCCCGCCCGATCCGTCCGACACGGACGGCGAGTTCTCGGCGATGGCCGCGGCCGCCCATGCCACGGCAGCGCTCGAGCGGGGCGACACGGCGGCCGCCATCGAGCACCTCGAGGCCGCCGCCCAGTCCGCCCACGACACGTCGGTGCCGCTGGCCGGCCAGCTGATGGGCCAGCTCGCCAACACCCAGCTCGACGAGGGCGGGGTCCAGCGGGCGTCGGTGACGTTCCAGGCGGCGCTCGATGCGATGGCGGGCACCGACCTCCACCTGACCAGTGCCGAGCTGCACGTCGCGGCCGGCGCGATGTACCAGGAGATGTCCGAGGCCGCACCGCGGCTGATGCAGCAGGCGATCAACCACTACCACCAAGCCCTCGCTCTCGTGCGCCGTGACGACGCACCCGAGACGTGGGCGATCGCCAACGCCAACCTCGGTCTCGCCTACCTCATGATGCCGATGCAGGAGGCCTCCGACCTGCTCCGCACCGGCGTCGCGGTCCAGTCGATGCGGGACGCGCTCACCCACTTCACCCCCGAGACCCACCCCGATCGCTGGTCGAGCACGCAGCTCAACCTCGCGAACGCGCTCGTCTACATGCCGTCGAAGCACCAGGCCGACAACATCGCCGAGGCGGTCGAGCTGTACGAGGCCGTGCTCGAGCACCGCAGCCGCGGCAGCGACCCGCAGGGCCGGGCGCGGGTGCTCGCCAACCAGGGTAACGCGCTCGCCCACCTCGGGATGTTCGACCAGGCGAAGGCGAGGCTGCACGAGGCGCGGGCGATCTTCGAGGAGTTCGGCGAGGACGAGGCGGTCCGGAGCGTGCGCGGCGTGCTCGACGAGATCGCCAAGCAGGAGTCGCTGGTTCGTCAGGACCGACCGTGACGATCGAAGCCGAGCGGACCGCCAGCGCTCCGGGGGCCGCGGAGGTCGCCGGGCCCGGCTTCGACGACCTCGCGGCGGGCGTCGACGCCGCGCTCGGGCGCGTCGTCGAGCTCGACGGCGACGCACGTGACGTCGCCGACGAGCTCCGGGCGGCGATCGAGGCCTTCCACCGGCCGGCTCTCGTGCACATCGTCCGCACGCTGCGTGACGACCCCCGCGGCAAGGAGCTGCTGTTCGAGCTCGTCGACGACCCCGCCGTGCGAGCCGTCCTCGGCCTCCACGGGATCATCCGGCCGGACCCGACGACCCGCGCCGAGCGCGCCCTCACCACGGTCCGGCCGTACCTGCAGTCCCACGGCGGCGACGTCGAGCTGGTCGCCGTCGAGGGATCGGTCGCCACGGTACGGCTCCACGGCAGCTGCAACGGCTGCTCGATGTCGGCGGTCACCCTGCGCGAGGTGGTCAGCGAGGCGCTTGTCGGGCAGGTCGACGAGGTGACCGAGCTCGCGGTCGTCGACGACGAGCCGACCGCGGCGTTCATCCCGCTCGAGTCGGTCGGCATCAAGCGCGACGCCGGATGGCGCGAGGCGGGCGACGCCGCTGCGATCGTCCCCGACACGATCGTGCGGATCGATCTCGAAGGGACGAGCCTGATCGCCGTGAACGTCGACGGACGCATCGCGGTGTACCGCAACGAGTGCCCGCACCAGGGTCGCACCCTCGACGGCGGTGACTGCTCCGACGGTGTGCTGCGATGCCCGTGGCACGGGTTCACGTTCGACGCCGCCGGCGGCGAGTGCCTGTCCGCGCCGGGCGCCCAGCTCACGCAGGTGCCGACGCGCATCGACGACGGCGTGATCTGGGTTCGCGTCGATGCCTGACGTGTCGACGTCGGTCCGTGTCTCGACCGGCTGGAGCGCGCCGGCGCCGACGGGCGCCGATCACACCGGCGGCGCGCGCCCGGCCGCCTGGTTGGGTGCTCCGGCCAGCGGCGGGCTGGCACTCCCCGCCGCCGACCCGAGCGCGGCGCAGCTGTACGCACCGCGCGGCGTCTGGCTCGACGATGACCACCTGATCGTCGCCGACACCGGCAACCACCGCGTGCTGATCTGGCACGACCCGCGTCCGCCATCGCACGCCGACGCCGACGTGGTGCTCGGCCAGCCGGACTTCACCACCGAGGGCGCCCAGGCCGGCGGGCGCGGACCCGAGGCGGGGATGCGGCTGCCCACCGGGATGCTGGTGCACGACGGCCGGCTCGTGATCGCCGACGCGTGGAACCATCGCCTGCTGATCTGGGACGAGGTCCCCCAGCGCTCGGACACCGCCCCTGATCACGTGATCGGTCAGCCCGACGCGGCGTCCGTCGACGAGAACCGGGGCGGACCGTGCGGGCCGCTCGGCTTCTACTGGCCGTTCGGGATCGCCGTCATCGACGGGCGGTTCTGGGTCGCCGACACGGGCAACCGACGCGTGCTCGCCTGGGACGCGATCCCCGAACCGGGTCAGGCGCCGTCGGTCGTGCTCGGTCAGCCCGACGCCCGATCACGCGACGAGAACCGCGGTGAGGTCGGCCCGCGCAGCTTCCGATGGCCGCACGGCCTCGCGGGCGACGGCGGGCGCCTGTTCGTCGCCGACGCCGGGAACCATCGGCTCCTCGCCTGGCACGCTGCACCTCGCGGCGACGTCGACGCCGACCTCGTGTTCGGGCAGCCCGACTTCGTCGAGCACGGCGAATTCCCGTACCAGCCCCAGTCCGCGACCGCCTTGCGGTTCCCCTACGCGATCGACATCCCGCACCGCGACGGCGACGCCGAGCCGTCCATGGTCGTCGCCGACACCGCGAACAACCGGGTGCTCGTCTGGGACTCGGTGCCGCCGGCGTCGAACACGCCCGCCGACCGGGTCCTCGGTCAGGCGGACTTCACCACCAACGGCGAGAACCGCTGGGACGCTGTGCTCGACGACACGTTCTGCTGGCCGTACGGGGTGTGCGCGCACCGTGGCCGTGTCGCAGTCGCCGACTCGGGCAACAACCGGGTCACCGTCTGGGAGCTGTAACGATGGTGTTCGTGGTCGAGGCGTTCACGGTGACCGGCATCGTGCAGGGGGTCGGGTTCCGGCCGTTCGTGTACCGGCTGGCGACGCAGCTCGGCCTCGACGGCGAGGTCGGCAACGACGCGGTCAGCGTGTTCGTCACCGTGGCCGGGCCGCCCGACCGGCTCGACGAGTTCGAGCGCCGGCTGTGCGACGACGCGCCGCCGCTGGCCTCGATCGAATCGATCTCGCGCCGGCCGCTCGATGACGGGCGCATCCAGGCCGGGCACGGCTTCCGCATCGTCCCCAGCCGGTCGGCGGACGGCGAGCGCACGCTCGTCCCGCCCGACACCGCCGTCTGCGACGACTGCCTCGCCGAGCTGTTCGACCCGGACGACCGGCGGTACCGGCACCCGTTCGTCACCTGCACGAACTGCGGCCCGCGGTTCACGATCGTCCGCTCGCTGCCCTACGACCGGCCGGCCACCACGATGGCCGCTTTCGAGATGTGCGCGGCGTGTGCCGAGGAGTACGCCGATCCGGGCGACCGCCGCTACCACGCGCAGCCGATCGCCTGCCACGACTGCGGCCCGACGCTGTCGTGCACGGTGCCGGGCGAACCGATCGCAGCGACCGCCTCGGCACTGGACCGGGGCGACGTGGCTGCAGTCAAGGGGCTCGGCGGCTTCCACCTGATGTGCGACGCGACGTCGGACGCTGCGGTGCGCCGCCTGCGCGATCGCAAGGACCGGCCCGACAAGCCGTTCGCGATCATGGTCGCCGACCTCGACGCCGCCCGGCAGGTTGCGGAGGTGAGCGATGCCGAGGCCGACCTGCTCGCGTCACCAGCGCGCCCGATCGTGCTGCTGCGGACCCGCGACGACAGCGGGCTCACGCGGCTCGTCGCACCCGGCAACCCGCTCGTCGGCGTCATGTTGCCCTACACCCCGATCCACCATCTGCTGTTCGCCGAGGGACTGGGCCCGCTCGTGTGCACCAGCGGCAACCGGGGCGGCGAACCGATCGTGCACCGCGACGAGGACGTCGACGAGGTCCTCGCGCCGCTCGCGGACGTGGCCCTCACCCACGACCGGCCGATCGAGGTGCCGTGCGACGACTCGGTGGTCAGAGTCGTCGGCGACCGCCTCCTGCCGGTGCGGCGCGCCCGCGGCTACGCACCGGTGCCGGTCGCGCTCGACGGTGCCCGCCGCGCCGTGCTCGCCGTCGGCGGCGAGATGAAGAGCACGTGCTGCGTCGCGTCGCACCAGCACGCCTGGGTCAGCCAGCACATCGGCGAGCAGGGCACGCTGGCCACCCTCGACGCGTTCGAGGCGGTGGCGGCGCAGTTCACCCGGTTGTACGACGTCGAGCCCGACGTGATCGCCGTCGACGCTCACCCCGCCTACGCCACGTCTCGGTGGGGTCGGCGGCGGGCCGGGGGCCGTGTGATCGAGGTGCAGCACCACCACGCCCACGTCGCCGCCGTGATGGCCGAGCACGGCGTCGCCCCCGGCACCGCGGTGCTCGGGATCGCGTTCGACGGCACCGGCTACGGCACCGACGGGGCGATCTGGGGCGGCGAGGTGCTGCTCGCGACGGCGTCCGGCTTCGAGCGGGCGGCCCACCTCGCGCCCGTCCAGCTCCCGGGCGGCGACGCCGCGATCGCGAACCCGTACCGCGTCGCCCTCGCCCATCTCCACGCCGCCGGCATCGACCGGCGTGAGGACCTCGCGCCCGTGGCCGAGCTCCGTTCCGATGGCGACGCCGCACGAGTGCTCGCCCGGCAACTCGAGACCGGCTTCTCGTGCGTGCCGACGACCAGCATGGGGCGGCTCTTCGACGCTGTCGCGTCGCTGATCGGCCTCCGGCACCGCATCAGCTACGAGGCGCAGGCCGCGATCGAGCTCGAGATCGCTGCGGCGACCGCCGGGCCGACCGACCGCCGCTATCGGTTCACCCTCGCCGGCGGTGCGGACGGACCCGTGGTCGCCGATCCTGCGCCCGTGATCCGTGCGATCGTCGACGATCTCTCGTGCGGCATCGACACGGCCACCGTGGCCGCCGCGTTCCATGTCGCCGTCGTCGAGCTCGTCGCCGAGCTCGTGGCCCACCTGCGCGACCGCGCCGACGCCGTGGCGCTCACCGGTGGCGTCTTCCAGAACGCGCTGCTCACCCGGTGGTGCCTCGATCGGCTCGGAGAGGACGGCGTGCACGCCTTGACGCACCACCGCGTCCCGCCCAACGATGGGGGCCTGGCGCTCGGCCAGGCGTACATCGCCGCCCACACACCCGACCCGAGCATGGAGGTCTGACATGTGCTTGGCAGTTCCCGGTCGCATCGTCGACACGCGCGAGGAGCGCGGCACGACGATGGGGACGATCGACTTCGACGGTGTCCGCAAGGACATCTGCCTCGCGTACCTGCCCGACATCGAGGTCGGCGAGTACGCGATCGTTCACGCCGGGTTCGCCATCTCGCGCGTCGACGAGGAGTCGGCCCTCGAGACGTTGCGGATGCTGGAGGAGCTGAACGTGCTCGACGACGAGCTCGGTGTCACCGGCGGCGTGGTCGAGCCGTGAAGTACCTCGACGAGTTCAACGACCCGGTCCTCGCCCGGAAGCTGTTCGACGAGATCGCCGACGTCGCGACGCGGCCGTGGGCGATCATGGAGGTCTGCGGCGGGCAGACGCACTCGATCATCCGCAACGGCATCGACCAGTTGTTGCCCGACACGATCGAGCTGATCCACGGCCCGGGGTGCCCGGTGTGCGTGACGCCGCTCGGCATGATCGACAAGGCGCTGGCGATCGCATCCCGCGACGACGTGATCTTCTGCTCGTTCGGCGACATGTTGCGGGTGCCGGGTTCCGGCCGCGACCTGTTCAGCGTCAAGTCCGAGGGCGGAGACGTGCGCGTCGTGTACTCCCCCCTCGACGCCGTGCGGCTCGCCGAGGAGCACCCCGACCGTCAGGTCGTCTTCTTCGCGATCGGTTTCGAGACGACGGCGCCGCCGAACGCGATGGCCGTGCACCTCGCCCAGCAGCGCGGCCTGACCAACTTCTCGGTCCTCGTCAGCCACGTGCTCGTACCGCCGGCGATCTCGGCCATCGCGTCGTCGCCGACCAGCCGGGTCGACGCCTTCCTCGCCGCCGGACACGTCTGCTCGGTGATGGGCACGCACGAGTACGGGCCGCTCGTCGAGCGGTTCGGGCTGCCGATCGTCGTCACCGGGTTCGAGCCGCTCGACGTGCTCGACGGCATCCGGCGAGCCGTCGTGCAGCTCGAGGCCGGCGAGGCGCGCCTCGAGAACGCCTACGAACGGGTCGTCACCGCCGAGGGCAACGTGGCGGCCCAGCAGATGCTCGGCGACGTGTTCGAGGTGTGCGACCGGCAGTGGCGCGGCATCGGCGAGATCCCCGCCAGCGGCTGGCGGCTCAGGCCCGAGCTCGCCGCGTTCGACGCGGAGGCGAAGTTCGACGTCACCGGCGTCGATGCACCCGAATCGTCGGTGTGCCGCGCGGGCGAGGTGCTCCAGGGCCTGATCAAGCCCCACGAGTGCGAGGCGTTCGGCACCGCCTGCACGCCGCGCACGCCGCTCGGGGCGACGATGGTCTCCGGTGAGGGTGCCTGCGCCGCCTACTACCAGTACCGGCGTCTCGAGGTCGTCGCGGGTGACTGACGACGGCGGCTCGGACGTCGACCTCGAGGGCTGGTCCTGCCCGCTGCCGCTCCGTCACACCGAGCGGATCGTGATGGGCCACGGCGGCGGCGGCCGCATGTCGGCCGAGCTGGTCGAGCACCTGTTCCGGCCGGCGTTCGGTACCACCGGCGAGCTGCACGACGCAGCGACGATCGACCTCGGCGCCGCGGGAAACGGCGCCGGCCGGCTGGCCTTCTCGACCGACTCGTACGTCGTCCAGCCGCTGTTCTTCCCCGGTGGCTGCATCGGCGACCTCGCCGTCAACGGCACGATCAACGACGTGGCGATGAGCGGGGCGCGCCCGATCGCGCTCAGCTGCGGGTTCGTCGTCGCCGAGGGCACCGAGCTCGCCACGCTGGGCCGGATCGCCGAGGCGATGGGTGCCGCGGCGAGCGTGGCCGGGGTGCCGCTCGTCACCGGCGACACGAAGGTGATCGACGCCGTGACGGGTGACGGCGTGTACGTCAACACCGCCGGGATCGGCGTCATCCCCGAGGGCGTCGACATCCGCCCGACGCGAGCCGCGCCGGGTGACATCATCATCGTCTCGGGCCCGATCGGCGAGCACGGGATCGCCGTGATGTCGCAGCGCGAGGGGCTCGAGTTCGGCACCGAGGTCTGCTCCGATTCGCAAGCACTCGCCGGGCTCGTCGGCGGCATGCTCGCCGCCTGCCCCGACCTGCACGTGCTGCGCGACCCGACGAGGGGCGGGCTGACCGCGACCCTGTGCGAGATCGCGACCGCCGCCCAGGTCGGCGTCGAGTACGAGGAGGCGCTGGTGCCGGTCCCCGATGCGGTGGCGGCAGCCTGCTCGTTCCTCGGTCTCGACCCGATGGACATCGCCAACGAGGGCAAGCTGGCGGTGTTCGTCGCCGAGCAGGACGCCGATGCCGTCCTATCGGCGATGCACGCTCACCCCGCGGGCGCCGGCGCCACCGTGATCGGTCGGGTCGTCGCGGTGACGATGCCGGGGTGGTCGTCGACGACCC
>NZ_JASJCS010000144.1 GCF_030065885.1 Ilumatobacter sp.
GAGGGGGGGGACGTGGTGGACGTGGGGGAGGGCTCGGGCGAGACGTCTGGCGGTGTGCTCATGTCACCATCGTGTGCCTGCGGGCGCCCTTCCGTCAGGCCCGCCACCCGGTGTCGCGCCCGTCGGGTTTTCCCCACCGCTCGGCCGCCACGGGAGGAGCCCGCCTTGACGACACTGAACCAAGTGGTTCATCATGAGTGCATGTCCTCCGACCTCGATCTGGTCTACGGCGCGCTCGCCGATCCGACCCGCCGGACGATCATCGAGCGGCTCCACCAGAGCGATGCGACGGTTGCCGAGCTGCGCACGATGTTCGACATCTCGGCGCCGGCGGTCTCGAAGCACCTGCGGGTGCTCGAGTCGGCCGGGCTGATGGAGCGCTCACCCGCCGGCCGATACCGCCGCTGCCGCCTCCGGCACGGGCGGCTCGTCGAGGCGCGCCGTTGGCTCGAGGAGCAGACGGCGTTCTGGGAGTCGACGCTCGACTCGCTCGCCGACCACCTCGGCGAACCAGGCAGAACGGAGCCGGGGGAGTGACCGGGAACGAGATCACCGTCCGGCGTGAGTTCGCGGCGTCCGTCGAGCGGGTGTTCGCCGCCCTCACCGACCCCGACGAGCTGGTGCAGTGGTGGGGGCCCAAGGGCATCAGCACCTCGGAGGTCGAGATCGACCTACGGCCCGGCGGTGCCTGCCGGTGGGTGATGCACCCCGACGGCGCGACCGCAATCCTGCGGGGGACGATTGTCGAGGTCGATCCGCCGCACCTCGTCGCCATGACCAACCAGTGGGACGGCGACGACGCAGAGACGATGGTGACGTTTCGTCTCTTGCCGATCGAGCGCGGCACCCGGCTCGAGATCCACCACCGCCGGCTGCCGACCCCGCCCGGTCCCGGCGAGTTCGCCGACGCCTGGGAGCGGGCGCTCGATTCTCTCACCGGCCACCTGACCGACGACACCAGCAAGGAGTCCACATGAACGCAGCACAGACCCGTGACGTCGCCCGTGCCTACTTCGAGGCCTGGTCGACCAGGCAGGGGCCCGACGTGCTCCGCCAGTACATGCACGAGGACTTCGTGTTCCGTGCCGGCGAGCTGACCGTCGTGGGGCGCGAGCAGTTCCTCTCGTTCGGGGGCTGGCCCCAACAGGCCGTGACGACGCTGGTCGCCGACGCCTACGACGACGGCACGGCGATCCAGGTGTACGAGGCCGTGAACGGTGACGCCCGCGTGAAGATCGCCGACCATCTCACGGTGCAGGAGGGGTTGGTCGTCTCGTCGGACACGATCTGCGACGGCGCGACGTTCCAGGCGTTCATGGCCGCCGGTAGGACCGAGGCGGTCGGAGGAGACGACGACGCCCGCGGTCAGCTCGAGAGGCCGAAGACCCGGTCTGCGTTGCCGGCGAGGAAGAGCGCACGGGCCTCGTCGTCGAGGCCCAACTCGTCGAGCCGGGCGAGCGCCCGGTCCGCAGTGATCATCGGGTAGTTCGTCCCGAACATCACCTTCCGCTTCCCGCGACCCGCCATGTACGCGACGAGCTCCGCCGGGTAGCGGTGAGCCGTGTACGCGCTGGTGTCGATGTAGACGTTCGGGTGCTTGTCGGCGACCGCGATCATCTCGGTCGTCCACGGATACCCGATGTGCCCGCAGACGATGACCAGCTCGGGGAAGTCGATCGCGATCTGGTCGATGTACGGGATCGGCCGGCCGGTCTCGGACGGACGCAGCGGCCCGGTGTGGCCGACCTGGGTGCAGAACGGGACACCGGTGTCGACGCAGGCTGCGTAGAGCGGGTAGTAACGACGATCGGTCGGCGGCAGCTCCCACAGCCACGGCACGATGCGCAGCGCCACGAAGCCCTCGTCGACGCGGCGCCGGAGCTCGCGCACCGCCTCCATCGGCCGACGGAGGTCGGCGCCTGCCACTGCACGCAGACGGTCCGGATGCTGCTGGACGAAGCCTTCGACCTCGTCGTTGTCGATCAGCGAGCCCTCGGGGCCGTACCAGGCAGCCGCAAGTCCGACGTCGACGCTGCCTGCGTCCATCGCTGCGATCGTCAGCTCGAGTGGGAGCGCCTCGGTGAGGTCGCCTTCCTGACCGAGCCAGCGCTTCAGCGAGTCGAACATCTCGTGATTCGAGTGCCGCAACGTCGGGTGCTGCATCCAGACGTCGACGATCCGGTCCGTCATGGGAGCAGTCTGCCCGAGCGGCACGCGCGGACACCAGGTCGCGGCAGGAACCCGTCGACGAACCGGGGAGCGGCCGGGGCCGTGACCAGGGGGTCTGTCGAACGACTCTGGCATCGCGCCGGCCCGAGGGCTTCAATGAGGGTGGAGGACGGAAGGAGGTTCGTCATGTCATTGATCAAGCAGCGCAACGAGCTCGACTGGCCGATGTGGTTCGGCGGTCGACGGCTCTTCGACTGGCCCGACACCTGGAAGGACCTCTTCGAGGAGAACGATCTCCGCGTCGAGGAGTACGAGGACGAGGGCGAGCTGGTCGTGCGAGCCGAGATGCCGGGGATCGATCCCGACGAGGACGTCGAGATCACGGTGTCCGATCGCATGCTACGGCTGCACGCCGAGCGTCGGGTGGAGTCGACGACCGAGGACAAGAAGGGCTACCGCTCCGAGTTCCACTACGGCTCGTTCTCCCGGGCGATCCGGCTCCCGGTCGGCGCCACGGAGGCCGATGTGAAGGCCACCTATGTCGACGGCATCCTCGAGGTGAGGATCCCGATCGACACCAGTGAGGCCGAGACCAAGCGGATCCCGATCTCGCGCACGTAGTCGCGAGCGGGCCCGGCCCGACGGGCGCACCGGGCGCGTCACGACCGATGATCGCCGGCCCCGAGCCTGCTGGGCGTCGTATCCTGGTCCGGTGGCTCGCACGGCCGAGACTCCTGGTCGCCGCAGGGAACCGGGACGCGCTCCGGTGCGTCCAACTCCCATGAGTCCTCGGCCCGTCGCACTGATCGCTGCGTTCCTGCTGGGCGCGGCCGCCTGCAGCACGGGGGGCGACGCCAACCAGCTCGCCACCGACGCAACCATCGAAGCCCCTGGGATCGATTCGGCGGTGGCCACGACGACGACCGTGCCTCCCGCTCCGCCGGAGACGACGGCGGTCGCCGACGAGCAGCGCGACAGCCCGCCCCCGGAGGTCACGAAGCCCGAGCCGGAGCCACGGGTCGACGAGGTCGACGAGATCGTCGAGGTCGACGACGCCCCCGGACGGATCGAGATCCAAGTGCTCGCGACACCCGAGACCGTCGACGACATCGTGCCGACGGTCTCCCTCGACGGCGTCGATGCCTTCGCGACGAACTGCTTTCGTGACGACTCGGCCAGCTTCACCTCCGAGGCGAGGTACCTCTGTGGCGACCTCGAGCGCGCGGTGTACCAGATCGGCGCCGCACCCGTGAACGGCGTCGAACCCGAGCTGGGCTGTGCTCCGGTCGGCGCCTACGACGACTGGGACCCACTGGTCGCCGACGTGGGTGTCGACGGGTTTGTGTACTGCACCCTCCGCGTGCAGCCGCCCGGCGTCCGGGTGATGATGTTCGGCGTCGATGCCGCCGCGGTCGACTCGATCGAGATCCGGGACCTGGACGGCCAGCCGGTGCCGGTGGCGTGCCGCCGCATCGATCTGCCCCACGGCGAGTACGCCCAGAGCGAGCTGACGCTGCAGTGCGATCCGATGGCCGAGGGCAGCTACGTGATCCCCCGGCAGGACGTCGACGGTTCCGGGGTCGAGCAGCCCTTCGTCTGCCTGCCAGGTCTGGGCACGGGAAATGCACCCGACTTCGACAACACCGTCCACATCGCGGACTCCGTCGACGAGGACGGTGTCACGCAGTTGTTGTGGGGGTGCATCAACGAGGAGCCGGTCGGTCCGATCGTCGGCCTGATCCAGCTCGTCGTCGAGGCGGACGCGGCACTCGTCGACGATCTGCGGATCGAGCTCCGGCAGAACGACGTCGACATCGGGTCGGACGCCTGTGTCTCGGCGGTCGCGCCGACCTACCTGTCGTCGGATGCCCCCGGCTTCCGCTTCTTCGAGTGCCGTGGTGACTGGGCGGGTGCGATCGCGCCCACGGTCCTGGGCGCGCCCGAGGGCACGCTGGTCCAGGTCACCTGCTTCGAGCAGAACCCGGTCACCGGTGTCATCGGGCCGACGGCGATCCTCGACCCCGAGGTCGGCGAGCCGTGGATCTGCCGCATCGACGTGGGCGTCTGACGGCGCTCCGAACGTTCGGTCGCCCGGGAGTGCTCAACAGCTCGATCGGTGCTGGGTGACGTCCGCCGAGCCGGGGCCGCTGGGCGTCGGTCGTCAGGTCAGTCGTCGCTGTCGTCGTCGCTGCTGTCGTCGTCGCTGCTGTCGTCGTCGCCCGGCGCGCCGTGGCAGGCGATGGGATCGGTCGTGAACCCGGAGCCGTCGGTGAGCGCCACGGTCGGGGCCATGATGACGTCGTTCTTCACGCTGACCGAGTCGAGGTTGGCGATCGCGACCAGCGCCACGCCGTCGTTGAGCAATGTCGTGAACGTCGCGTCGAACAGATCGTCGGTCGCCGCATCCGGCCCGTAGGCGTCGGCGCCGACACCGTCGATGTCGCGCTCGTCGAACAGCCACTGCACGGCGGCGCCGGAGAACCCTGGGTTGACGAAGTCGAACAGGTCGTCGATGTTCAGCGCCTGGTCGTCGAGCTCGGGTCGATCGGGGTCCGGTGGGGCGAACCCGCGCGAATCGCCCGGGCCGTCGAGCCCGAAGAACTCCTCGGCACCGGTCTGCAGGATCACGAGCGAGCCGGGCTCGATCTCGCCGTGCTCCTCCTCGTACGCCAGGATGTCGGTGACCTCGACGAAGTTGTCGGTGAACGTCATGCCGCGCACGTCGATCTTGTAGGCGGGCCAGACGAACTCCTCGGCGGTGAACTCGTCGAGCGACCGGCCGCCCGCGATGAAGTGGGCCGGCACGTCGAGATGTGTACCCGCATGTGCGCCGGTGTCGATGTCCTCGACGAGGAAGAAGTCCTCGGCGACCGTGTAGTCGTTGCTGATCCTGATCGCCGGGTCGAAGGGGAACACCGACATGTTCTCGTCGAACGGGTGGCCGAGGCGGGTCATGCCGCCCGGACACGACACCTCGGCGGCGCCGTCACCCGAGCCGCTGGTCGTCACCCCGAATGTGGCACCGGCGACGCCGGCGATCGAGACGAGTGCGATGACGCCGCCGGTCAGCGCGGACTTGTGCGCAAGAGTCATGAATCCTCTCCCCATGAGGACGGTCGACGAGCCCGGTGCCCGCCGCCGACGTGAGCGATCGTACACCACCGACTCACGCTCGGCTGTCGTCATGTCACGCCGAGTGGTGAGGTGTCCTCGAGCGGGCTCGGCCGGAGCGCCGCGTCGGCGGTTCGTTAGCGTGGCCGAGACACGACGAAGGGGGACGCGATGAGCAGTGCGGTGCTGTACGAGGTCGACGATCGGGTGGCGGTCATCACGCTGAACCGGCCCGACCGGTTGAACGCCTGGAGCCCCGACCTGCACCGCGGCTACTTCGCGTCGCTCGATCGCGCGGCCGCGGACCCGGACGTGCGGGTGATCGTCGTCACCGGTGCCGGGCGCGGTTTCTGCGCCGGCGCCGACATGGATGCACTGCAGGCCATCGGGGAGGGCGCCGACGTGCACGGCCGCCCCGGCCCGGATCGGACCACCTGGCACCACGCCCACGCGATGAGCATCCCGAAGCCGGTGATCGCCGCCATCAACGGGGCGTGCGCCGGCCTCGGCTTCGTGCACGCGCTCGCCTGCGACATCCGGTTCGCTGCCGAGGGTGCGAAGTTCACCGCCGCGTTCAGCCGGCGTGGGCTGATCGCCGAGCACGGGTCGTCGTGGACGTTGCCGAGGCTGGTCGGGCAGTCGGTGGCCCTCGACATCATGCTCTCGGGCCGCATCTTCCTGGCCGAGGAGGCCAAGGAGCTCGGCGTCGTGAACCGCGTCGTCGCTCCCGAACGGTTGATGGACGAGACGCTCGCCTACGCCCGCGATCTCGCCGTCAACGTCTCACCGACGTCGATGGCGGTGATGAAGCAGCAGCTGTACACGCATCCGATGATGTCGATCGACGCCGCCCTGGCCGAGTCGAACCGCCTGATGGAAGAATCGGTGCTGCGACCCGACTTCAAGGAGGGGGTCGCGAGCTTCCTCGAGCGGCGCGAGCCGAGCTTCGCTCCCTACGGGGAGTGAGTCACCACGCGTCCTCTGGTAGGGAGAGCGCGTACACAGCCGTCCGACTCGAACCCTTCCCGACCTCCTGCCACCAGAGGTACTCCCCGTCGGTCAGCAGCAGCTCGCTCTGGTAGGTCTCGGTACCGGTGGGCAGTTCAGAGGCGTCGGTGAATGCCGTGCCGGTGGTCCACTCGACGCCGTCGGCACTCGTCGCGAGCCCGACATCGAACGTGCGCGGCGCGTGGAACAGCATCCTCCACTCGGTGTCGCTGCGGACCACCTGTGCCCCCGCCACCGACCGCGCGGCCCAGTCAGGCGGCTCGAGCACCGGGTCGCTCTCGGCGAGGAGTGGTTCGGTCGTGAGTGGATCGTCGTGCTTGGTCCACACCAGCCCGTCGAGCGACGTGGCACGTCCGATCGCCGACGTTCGAGATGCGGCGCCCGTGTAGAACATCACGAGCTCGCCGCCGTCGATGATCAGTGACGGTTCGGAGACACGATCGGCGTCCCACGCACCCTCGGGCCCCGGCTCGAGCACCGGCTGCGGATCGACCACCCACGGGCCGTCCGGGCCGGGTGCGGTCATACGGCCGATGAAGCCGGGCTCGCCCGTGCCGTCGAACGTGTCGAAGAAACCGACCCACGTCCCGTCGTCGGTGACGTACGCCGCGAAGACGAAGACGTTGCCGTCGGCGTAGGTCACCTGCTCGGAGGTCATGACCGGCGCCTCGCCGACGACCGTCCACTCGACGCCGTCGAGCGATGTGAGGTGCCACGTGACCGAGGTGCCGGGGTAGCGCAGGAACGAGTTCCGGAACATGTGGAACACACCGTCGCCGTCGACGACGACCGCCCCGGGGTTCACGAAGCGGTCGAGCTCGTGCGGCTCGACCACGGGCTCGTCCGACCGGAGCGTGAACGTCGGCGCCCCGGTGGTCGTGGTCGTCGTGGCGGTCGTCGTCGGAGTGGTGGTGGTGGTGGTGGTGGATGTGGCCGTCGCGGCGGGCTCGTCCTCGGGCGGTCGGGGCGCACTCGCGCTCGACGCGGGGTCCGATGATGTGCCGGTCGCTCCACCGCCCCCGCACGCCGTCGTGCCCGCAAGTGCTGCGACGATCAGCAACATTCTCGACTGAGCCTGATATTCTCTCATATGAGAGTAATTAGCCGATGAGTGAGACCACCGCAACCCCGCCGCTGTCGACGCTGTACCAGCTCTTCGTCGCATCCCGGCTCGCGGGAACCCTGACCTCGGCGGCGCTCCTCGGGTCCGGCGTCGACGGTCCCGAGTACGCCATCGTGTCGGTGCTCTTCGCCCGCGGTCCGGCATCGGTCGGCGAGGTCGCCGCACGCACCGGTACGCCAGTGCCGACCGCGTCCCGTCACCTCCGCTCGATGGAGCGTGCAGGCCTGCTCCGTCGCGAGGCCGACGTCAGCGACGGCCGCAAGTCGATCTACCGGCTCACCGCCGAGGGCGAGCGCCGGTTCCACGCGGCCAAGGTCCCGTTCTCGGCGATGCACGACGCGGTGACCGACGAGCTGGGCGACGATGCCGAGATGGTCGGCTGGGCACTCGCCCGGCTCGACCACGCCATGCGGCGCTTCGCGGGCGAGACGACCGCGCCCCGCCCGTCCCGCCCTACGGGTGGCGGTCACGTGCTGCACCACGGCGGCGAACCACTGAGCGACGACGACGCCGACCACGTGCGGGCCTACATCGACTGGTACCGCGCCAGGGCCGCCGCCCGGTGACCGTGCCACTCGCCCGGCGGCGTGCGAGTGCGGCATGATGCCCGAGATGAGCCAGGCGGACCGGCTGCCCGACGACGTCGAGCTCGTTCGGGTGACACCGTGGTTCGACGCCCGCAGCGTGCCGAGCGGACTGCTGGCGGCGCACCGGGTCGCCGACGGGGTCTGGGGCCGGCTGGTGGTCGACGCCGGTTCGGTCGTGTTCGTCTTCGACGAGCGGCCCGGCCCACCCCGCACCTTGCGGGCGGGTGACACGCAGGTGATCCCACCCGGGCAGCCGCACCACATCCGGCCCGACGGCGGGGCGCGCTTCCGGGTCGAGTTCCACCGCTGACCGGCGGTCCGGCGGCCGTCCGGGCTCGCGTGCGCTGCTGAAATGACGGGGGAGAACGGGCCCTATGGCCCGGGTCGCCGGGCGCGGCGCGTTGGTACCGTCGAGAGGTGTGAAGAGCCTCGACGTCGCCCTCGCCGACGTTCACCGGAACGCCGACTCCACAGCGTTCGTCATCTGCTACGCGGCCGACTGCGACATGGGCGGCGGCATGCGACCGTTCGTCGGGCGGTACCGATCGCTCGAGCACTTCCACGACACGCTCGAGGCCGCGGTCGAGCAGGCTCACATCGACATCCTGCTCACGTCGGTCTCGGCGATGGACGTGCTCGCTCGCGACCGCCAGCTCTTCACCGGCTCACCGGTCACCCCGGCGGTCCGCGCCAACGACACGACCGACATCTGGAAGGCCCGTGGCGGCAACTACCTCGCCGAGCGGTCACGCCCGTTCGCGTCCACGACGGTCCGCGAGGCCATGTACGGCACCCTGACCCCGACGCTCGGGCAGGTGCCCGACGTCGACCTCGGGCTGTGGTCGATCACGTTCAACAACGACATCGATGCCGACGAGCGGAGCCTCGAACGGTTCCGGCAGTTCCGCCAGGAGGCCGCCGACGAGGGCTTCCGGTACTTCGTCGAGGTCTTCAACCCCAACGCCCCGAATCCCATCGACGGTCCGGTCGCGGACTACGTCAACGATTGCATCACCCGCATGTTCGCCGGCGTGCCGCGTGCCACGCAGCCGCAGTTCCTCAAGGTCGCCTACAACGGGCCGCAGGCGCTCGAGGACCTGGTGGCGTACACCCCACTCGTGGTCGGGGTGCTCGGCGGTCCCGCCAGCACCGCCCACGACACGTTCAAGCTGGTCAGTGAGGTGAAGCAGCACGGTGGCCGTGTCGCCTTACTCGGGCGGCGCATCCGTGAGGCCGACGATCCGCTCGCCATGATCGAGCTGCTGCGCCACGTCGCCGACGGAGCCGTCGAGCCCGACGACGCGACACGTGAGTACCACGGTCGTCTCGGCGCGCAGGGGATCACGCCGAGCCGGTCGCTCGAGGACGACCTCGTCATCGAGACGCCCGAGCTGCTCGGCACCTGATCTCGGCGTTCGGCGCTGGCTTCAGGTCGCGGCAGCCGGGCGGCGGCCGGTCTCACCGACGACGGTCACCAGCCAGGCGACCGCGGCGACGAGCACGGCGGCGAGCGCGATCGAGGCCGCGCCGAGCCCGAGCGCGTCGCCGACGACGCCGACGATCAGCGGACCGAGGACACGACCGCCGTCCTGGATCGTGGCCATCCCTGCGAGGAACTGAGCGGGCGAGTCCGGCGGCGCGAGATCGCTGCCGAGCGTCAGCATCGTGCCGCTGCTCATCCCGTTGCCGATCCCGATCACAGCACCGGCGATGACGGCGGTGGCGGTGTCGTCGGCGACGCCGAGGAGCACCAGGCCGAGCGCGATCAGACCGAACGCAGGCACCATCGCCACGAGGCGGCCGAAGCGGTCCATGACCCATCCGGCGACCGGGAACAGGAGCAGGTCGGCGGCGGTGCCGACGGTGACCAGCGCCCCGACCGCCGTCGGGGACAGCCCGAGCTCGTCGCCGATCAGCGGGATCACGACCAGTCGGCCCTCGCGCACCGCCATCACCAGCATCGGCACGACGCCGGCCGAGGCGAGCAGCCGCCGGTGGGTGGCGATGGCCCGCAGGATGCCGACGCGCCGGGCGGGCGTGCCTGCGTCGGGCAGCATAGGCAGCTCCTCACGGTCGAGGACCAGCGGCACGAGCCCGGTCAACGAGAGCGCGCCGGCGATCGCGAACGTCGAGCTGAACCCGACGGCGTCGACCAGCGCCCCTCCTGCGAGCGGGCCGACGAACATCGACATCCGGAACGAGCCGCCGATCATCGACATCGCCCGGCCCCGGTGCCCGAGCCCGACGCGTCGTGTGATGTAGGTCTGGCGCGACAACCTGACGGCCGCATTGGCAGCACCGCTGGCGATGCGGAGCGCGGCGAGGGCCAACGCGACGTCGGTGACGCCGAGGAGGGCCGTTGCGCCGCCGAAGACGATCACGGCCGCGATCACGACGGCGCGCTCACCGAAGCGACCGATGAGCGCGCCCGCCGGGAGCCCGCCCAGCGACGCCCCGAGGCCGAGCGAGGCGAGCACGACCGACACCAGTCGGAGTGAGATCCCTGCGTCGGTCAGGTAGAGGGGTAGGACCGGCACCAGCATCCCGAGGCCGATGTAGCTGAGCACCACCGGCGCGTAGATCGGCATGACGAGCTTGCGCAGCACTGCGGACGCCGACCTGGCCGGCGACGTGTCGGTCACGCGCGGACCGTACCGGGCCGCTCGCCCGGACGCAGGATCAGCGCGTCGGCGACGTGCGATCAGCAGCCCATCGGGGATCGGTGCGGCGATGACATTGGATCCACGCGTGCGAGGTCGCACCAGCGCGGCAGCTGATCAGTGGTCGTCGCGGTATGCCGCCGGCGAGTAGCCGACCACGCGTCGAAAATGCCGGCCGAAGGCGCTCTGGTCGTAGTATCCGCAGGCTGCGGCGACCTCGGCGATGGCGAGGTCGGTGGTGGCGAGCAGCCGCAGCGCCTCCTCCAGCCGGAACCGCATGATCAGCTGCTTAGGCGTCAACCCCAGCACGCGCCGCGCGATGCGCTCGAGCTGCGACGTGGACATCTCGGCGGCCTCGGCGAGCTCGGCCACGGCGATCGGTTCGCGGAAGCGCTCACGGGCGACGTCGACGGCGCGGGCGAGCTGCGCGTGCGGCGCCGCCGCGTCGCTCGGCGTCCGCAGGTCGATCGACACGCTCACCACGCCGACCGGGTTCCCGTCGTCGTCGGTCCAGCGCGCCTTCGACGTGAGGAACCACCCGAACGACCGGTCGGGCCGCGTGATCAGCTCGAGCTCGTTGGTGAGGATCTCACCCGACTCGATCACCCGGCGATCCTGCGCCTCGTACTGCTCGGCCAGCGCCGGCGGGAACAGGTCGGCCGCCGTCTTGCCGACGACCTCGCCGGCGCCCCGGACGCCTGCCCGCTCCGCGAACGCACGGTTGGCGGACAGATACCGGCCCTCGACCGACTTGACGCAGAACATCACATGAGGCGTCGTGGCGAGCACGTCGGTCACCGCCTCGAGCGAGCGTTCCAGCACGACTCCATCTCACCACGTCGAGTCGGGTCCGTTGACGAATCCGGCCACCGGGGCGGGCAGGCGTCCGGGGCGCCGGCGAGGTCGTCGGCAAGACGGCGGCCGACCTGTTCCCGCCGGCGCT
>NZ_JASJCS010000145.1 GCF_030065885.1 Ilumatobacter sp.
CCCGGGCAGGAAGTGGTTCAGCGGCTTCTTCTCGATCGGGTCGACGCAGAACCCGCTCGACCGCCCGTAGGTGGTGAGCACGATCTCGTCGCCTTCGCGCGCCCGCACGAAGCAGACGCCGCGCTGGCCGTCTCGCAACTTGCAGGCACGCGGGCAGACATCGCACTGCACGCGGCCGTCGTCGAGGAGATGCCAGTACGACGTCGGCACGGTGAAGCGATCCATCAGCCGTCGCTTTCGGGGTCTCCTCGTGCCTGGTCGCCCGACCCATCGTCGCGATCGGTCTCGTCGAGGTCGTCGAGGTCCTCGAGCTCGGTCAGGTCGAGGTGGGCGAGCTCGGCGCGGAAGCGCGCCACCTCCTCGTCGATCGACGACGGATCGACGGCCGGGCGCCTGAAGGCCTCGTCGGCGTGATCGGTGTCGTCGTCCGCCCCGTCGGCGTCGACGTCGACGTCGAGGTCGAGGTCGACCGCGGTGCCCGCCTCGTCGAGCACGTGCTCGCTCACGAACATCGGGGCATGCAGGCGGACCGCCAGCGCGATGGCATCGGAGGGCCGCGAGTCGAGGTGTTGTTCGCCCGCCGGGGTCCGCAGCGTGAGGTCGGCGACGAACGTGCCGTCTCGCAGGTCGGTGACCTCGACCGTCTCGAGGCGACCGTGCAACCGCTCGACGAGCTCGGCCATGACGTCGTGGGTCAGGGGTCGATCGGTGCGGAATCCCGTCGCCGCGACCGCGATCGCCGCTGCCTCGGAGGCACCGATCAGGATCGGGAGCAGGCGGTTCGGTTCGTCGTGCTCGCGCAGGATCACCACGGGGAAGCCCGTGGACGACTCCGCCCTGATCGCGACGAGATCAACCAGCCTCACAACTTCATGGTACGCCCATGCCGAACGCACGGGAATGGGTCGAACGGCCCGAGAGTCGGTGGATCGCCGGACCCGGCGTCGGCGCCCTCAACGTCCGAGCGCTCGGCGCAGCTCGGCCCGGCTCCGGATGCCGAGCTTGCCGTAGACGCGCTGCAGATGGGTCTCGACGGTGCGCACCGAGACGTGCAGGCGCTCGGCGATCTCGGCGTTCTTGATGCCACCGGCGGCGAGCGACGCGATCTCGCGCTCGCGGCGCGTCAACGGGTCGACGACCGGCGCTCGGGTCAGCGCCGGTGTCGGGCTCACCTGCGCTGCGGGTCGCCATCGTGCCGATTCACGGTGCAGCGCCGCCGCCCGGCGCTGGTCGCCGGCCCGTGCGGCCGCATCGGCTGCCATCGCTGCCGCCTCGGCCGCCCACAGTGCGCAGCCGAGTTCCGCCAGCCGCGTCGCGGCGTCCTCCAGCCGGCCGGGATCCTTGTCGACGACTGCGCCCACCAGCGTGCCGATGGCCGGCATCAGGCTGCCCTGACAGGCAGCGGCGGCGGTCGCAGCCTGCTCAGCATCCCGCTGTCCGACGCGGTCGACGCGGGCGAGATCGAGCAGCGTGAGCAGTTCGAGCGGTCGGAGCCCCCGGGCGCCCAGCTCGGCCGCCGAGCGGCGGAGCACGCGCGCCGCTTCGTCAGTACGACCGCTCGCAGCCAGCGCCCACGCGCTGGCCTGCGCCAGCTCGGCGCCTGCCCGCGGGCCCGGCGCCGGGGGCACGTCGCTCGCCCTGCGCCACGTCGCCTGCGCCGCCTCGCCGTCCCCGAGCTGCGCCTCGGCGATCGCCATCCCGGCCAGCGACGACTGCATCGACGACGCGATCGAGAGCTCGGCCGCCGTCTCGAAGGCCTCGGCGAAACAGGGCAGCGCAGCCGCCGCGTCGCCGGCGAACAACTCGGTCCACCCGGCGAGGTCGAGGAAGAACAGCAGCGCCGTCACCTCGCGGCGGTGACGGCACGATGCGATCGCCTCGGTGGCGATCAGGCGAGCCGCTGCGATGTCGCCGAGGAACAGGTTCGCGAACCCGAGCGCGATCAGGTGCTGACCGTGCGAGCCGTTCGGGGTGTCGGCACCCCACTCCCCTTCCCAGGCCCGTTCGGCCAGCTGCGCACCGTCGGCGATCCGGCCGGCCAGCACCAGGGCCGGCGCACGGACGGCAGCGACGGCGAAGCGGACGTCGGGGTGGGACCGGTCGGTGATGCCCTGGGTGTCCTCCACGGCACGGGTCGCGTCGCCGCGGCAGTAGGCGATCCAGGCCTCGTGCGCCAGCACACGTTCGATCGCATCGACGTCGCGCAGCCCTTCGAGGCAGGCGACGTCGAGCCGCACCGCGGCCTCGGCATCGCGGAACCCCCAGAGCTGATTGGATGATCGCCGGATCGCCCGCCACATCCGCGTCCATTCGTCCGCGTCGTCGGGAAGCGGGTCGGCGAGCAATGCATCGGCCTCCACGAACCGGCCCAGCCTGATCAGGGCTTCGGCCAGCACCGCGCGGGTCGACTCGGTGTTGTCGGCGCCGAATGCGGCGGTCGCGAGATGACCCGCGTCGCGCACCCGATCGGATCGGAGTGCCTGTTCGACTGCGCGGAGCAGCGCCCCGGTCTCGACGGATCGGCCGGCGCCCAGCAGTGCGAGCGCCGTCAGCACGTGATCGTCGGCGCGGCGGGCGCCGTGGGCCTCGAGCATGGCCAACAGCTCGCCGTGACGACGGCGACGGGCAAGCGGCGTCATGTCCGCGACGATCGCCTCGGCGTGGATCGGGTGCCCGGCCCGCACCCGCAGTCTGCGCCGGTCGGACCACGTGACGATCAGGTGCCGACGTTCCATCTCCTCCAACACGCCGAACCCCACCCGATCGGCCAGATCGTCGACACCCAGCGGTCCCGCGACGGCGAGCAGTTCGAGGACGACGCGCTCGTCGGCGTCGATCGCACCCAGCCGATTGAGGATCAAACGCCCGAGGCTCGCACCCAGCTCGAGATCACCCGAGAGCTGGAACGTGCCGTCGTGATCGTCGAGCCGTCCGTCGCTCGCAGCCGTGGCCAACAGCTCGGTGATGAACAGCGGGTTGCCCAGCGTTCGCGCGCTCAGCTCGCGGACGAGGCCCGGCCCGACCGGCCCGCCGAGCACGTCCGCCGCGAGCTCGGCGGTCGCCGTCACGTCGAGCGGCTCGATCGGCAGCTCGACCACCCGTGCCGGCGTCAGCCGGATGAGCGCTTCGGACAGGCCGGCGCCGAGCGGCTGCGACGCGATGACGAACACCCGCCGGTTCGCAGCCAGGTGGACGAGCAGATCGCTCGACGCGCGGTCGAAGGCCGCGACATCGTCGATCACGATCGCATGTGGCGCACCATCACCGAGCTCCAGCGCCTCCTCGACGGCCCTGAGCACGGCGAGCTCGGCTGCCCCGTCACCGCCGGTGTCGAGCGCGTCGAGCGCGTCGGGGATCAACTCGGACAGTGAGGCATAGGGAATCCGGCCGGCCGAGTCGGTGGCCGACAGCCCGGTTCCTCGCCATCCGCGTTCGATCAGCCCCGCCATCGCACCCTCGGCGACGCGCGACTTGCCGATCCCGATCGGGCCGGTGATCAGGACTGCGCCGACCAGCGGGTCGCCGGCGAGGTCGAGCACGCGCTGGACCTCGCGCCCTCGGCCGACCGGAGGGGACGCTGCGCGTCGGTGCCTCATCGCCGCGCGAGCGTAGTGGTACGTACGTAGTCGCTGATCCGAGAGCCCCGTCGAGATACGTGGCCACCACGGATGCCACCGATGGCCCGATCCACGAGGGTCGTCGACATGCACACGACGACCCTCGACACAGCAGCCCCGCGCACCGACCACTCGACGGGCGAGGCCGGCAGCGAGATCCACCTCGACGGCGTCGGGTGGCGTACCTCCGACGGGGCGCAGCTGGTCGCCGACGTGAGCGCGCACATCGCTCCCGGCGAGCTCGTCGGCATCGTCGGCGCCAGCGGAGCGGGCAAATCGACCCTGCTCCGCCTGATCTCGGGGGCCCTGACGCCGACGACGGGCACCGTGCACGTCGACGGCGCGCCCGCCGACCGGCTCGACGCCGGGCGCCGGCTCGAGCTGGCCGTCGTGCCGCAGGACGATCACCTCCCTGCTGATCTGACCGTGCGGTCGGTGCTGACCTATGCCGCCCGCCTCAGGCTGCCGGCCGGGTCGTCGCGCTCCGATGTCGACGAGGCCGTCGCGCGCGGGTTGCGCGCGGTCGAGCTCGAGGAGGTCGCCGACCGCGCCGTCCGGCAGCTGAGTGGCGGCCAGCGGCGACGTGCCTCGATCGCCGCCGAGATGGTCGCCGGACCGCGCGCCTGCCTGCTCGACGAGCCGACCTCGGGGCTCGACCCGGTGACCGCGGCAACCGTGATGTCGGAGCTCGACGGCATTTCCGACGACGGCCGAACGGTCGTCATCACCACGCACGATGCCGCGGATCTGGCGCGCTGCGACCGCATCCTCGCGCTCGCGCCCGGCGGCCGACTCGCGTTCGACGGGACGCTCGCCGACGCGATGGCCGAGGCGGGAACGACCGACCTCGACCGGGTCCATCGAGCGCTGACACATGGTCGCCTCTCGCTCGGCTCCAGCGGCTTGCAGGGTCGCGAACGACCGCAGGCTCCGACGCCTGCCCCGTGGATGACGCCGCGGACGCGCCGCCCGGGTCGACTCCGCCAGTGGCACGCGCTCACGAGCCGCTCGATCGAGAACATGCGCCGCAACCGGTTGACGCTGGCGATCCTCGTCGGATCGCCGGCGATGGTCATCGCCATGTTCGCGGTGCTGTTCAATCGGGGCGCGTTCGACGCGAGCGCGCCGAGTCCGACCACCACGGTCATGATCGCGTTCTGGGTCGCGTTCGGCGGCTTCTTCTTCGGACTGACGTACGGCTTGCTGCAGCTCTGCTCGGAGATCA
This sequence comes from Ilumatobacter sp., assembly GCF_030065885.1. Classification (GTDB taxonomy): domain Bacteria; phylum Actinomycetota; class Acidimicrobiia; order Acidimicrobiales; family Ilumatobacteraceae; genus Ilumatobacter. The sequence goes on from NZ_JASJCS010000145.1 coordinate 4,843, forward strand.
CGATGATCAGCCGCGAGCGCCGGGCAGGTGTCGCCGTCTGGCTCCAGGTCCTCGCGAAGGTGACCGCTCTCGCGCCGATCCTCGTGCTGATCGACCTCTCGATGCTGATCGTCCTGCGATGGCTCGGCCGCCTGCCGGCCACGGACACGGGCACGACGGCGACGCTCGCGGTCACCCTGATCCTCGACTCACTGGCTGCGCTCACGGTCGGCCTGCTGGCGTCGGCCGCGGTGCGGTCGCCCGCGCAGGCTGCGCTGGCGCTCCCGATGCTGTGCTTCCCGGCGGTGTTGTTCTCGGGCGCGATCCTGCCGGTGCCGGCGATGGCCGTCGCAGGGCGCGGCATCAGCGCCGCGATGTCGAGCAGGTGGGCGTTCGAGGCGATCGGCAACGACCTCTCGCTGCGATCGCTGTTCTCGAACGACCCGTCACCGTTCGGGAGCGCGCTCCTGGATCAGTACGGGGACACCTGGACGACGTCGACGACGACGGTCTGGCTGGTGCTCGCCGTGTTCACCGCCGTCACGGGCGTCGCCGCGTGGGCGACGTTGGCCGCACGAAGCCGCGACGCTCGCTGACCCCGGTCGACGGAACCGACCCACGGCCACCGCGGACGCGGCCCGGCCGCGCGATTCAGGCTGCCTCGGGCGCAGTGCGGAGGCGCACCGACAGGCAGGTGATGCAGGCCTCCATCTTCTCGAACTCGCTGATGTCGACCACGACCGGGTCGTACCCGAGCGAGCGGACCACCTCGACCGTCTCGGGGGCACTGGCGTGCATCATCACCCGGTCGTCGCCGAGGTCGATCACGTACGACCCGGTCGGTTCGGGCGCGGGCCGGAACCGCGGGAAGAAGCTCGCATCGTCGACGAGCGGCGGGTACGCGATGAACGAACCGTCGGGGAGGGCCGTGATCCCCGACTTGAGGTGCAGCACGTGGCTGACCGGCACGGCAACGACGTTGGCGCCCCGCGGCGCCAGGATCTCGCGCAGCTGACGCACGCCTTCGGCGTTGGTGCGCGTGCTCAGGCCGACGTAGACGGTGGTGCCGACCTTCATGACGTCGCCGCCTTCGAGCGTGCCCGGCGCCTCGATCGAAGCGACGTCGTAGCCGAGGCGAGCGAAGTGCACGCCGAGGCCCTCGACCTCGTCGCGGCGAGTGGCGGCGCCGGGCCGGGCGATGACCGCCATCGTGCCGTACATGAAAACGTTGTCCTCCATGAAGACGGCGTCGGGATGCTCGTCGAGCGCGGTCGCTTCGACCACCTCCCAGCCGGCGCTGCGGAAGGCCTCGACGTACGCCTCCCACTGGCGGTGGGCGCGTTCCACGTCGACCGGCAGGCGGGGGATGTGCGTCAGCTCGCCTTCGTCGAGCAGGTGACCCGGCGGGCGAACGATGACGCGGCGCTGGTTCTGGACCGGCGCGGAGGCCGGGATGCGGTCCGGGGCGTCGAGCAAGTGGGTGGTCACGACGTCGTTCCTTTCGAGAGGTTGGTGGGGGTGGTCAGCGGCGAGACCGCGTGGGCGGCCGTCGGCCGGTGGTCGAGGTGCACGCCGGCGAGCATGCAGCGGACCGAACCACCGGCGAGCTCGATGGTCGGGATGTCGACGGCGACGATCTCGCACGACGCCTCGATCACGTCGCGCTGTTCGGCGGTCAACGCCCGGTGGGCGCGCGTCGACATCGCCAGCAGCCGGCCGTTGCGGCCGGTGAGCTCGAACGCGTTGCCGGCGAACTCGTTCATCTGCCGGTGGCTGATGGCCACGACCGTGCGGCCCGTCTCGGAGAGCCGCTCGACGATCTCGTCACGACGCGCCCCATCTCGGATCGCATCGAGGCAGACGAGCGCGAACGACGTGGCGATGCACATGAGGACGTTGGTGTGGTAGATCGGCACGCCGTGCTCGTCGAACGCATCGAACGCCATCGGCTCGAAGCCGAAGTGCGTGCAGAACCGTTCCAGCACGATCGGGTCGGCACGGTTGGACCGGGCGACGTAGGCGATCCGGGTGAGATGGTCGAGCACCATCGCTCCCGTCCCCTCGAGGTAGAGCCCGTCGTGCTCGAGGCCCGAGTAGTCGATGACGTCCTGGACGCGGTACTGCTCCTTGAGCATCTCGATCACGTCGGTGCGGCGCTCGAGCCGCCGGTTCGGCGAGCACATCGGATAGATCGCGACCCGACCGCCGAGGTGCGTCGAGAACCAGTTGTTCGGGAACACGCTGTCGGGCCGGCCCGGCACGTCGTCCTCGAACAGGTGGACGCGCACGCCCTGCGACTCGAGCGCAACGGCGAGTGCAGTGGCCTCGGCGTGGGCGGCCTCGGCCAGCTCGGCCGGGGTGCGTTCCGCCGCCGAGCCCTGGAACACGTTGTCGGCCGCAGTGACGTCGTTGACGGTGAAGTGGTGGGGTCGCACCATGACGACCGATCGGGGTGCTTGCAGCGACATCGGCTCAGGCCCCTGCGACGTCGACCGTCATCTCGTCCTCGACGAGCTGGAACAGGTTCTTCGGGTCAGCCGGCTCGGCGACCAGCTCGATCCGTTCGAAGTAGCGGTCGCCGCCCTCCCGGTCGAGCGCAGCGTCGAGGTAGCTGAGCGCCGTGAAGTCCTCGACGGCGAACCCCACCGAGTCGAACACGGTGATCTCGTCGGGGGAGGTGCGGCCCGGCCGGTCGCCGGTGAGGACCTGCCAGAGCTCGGTGACCGGCCAGCTGCGCGGCAGGTGCTGGATCTCGCCCTCGATGAACGACTGCTCGGCGTACTCGACGAAGAGCGAGCTGCGCTTGACGAGCTCGATGTCGAGCTCGGTCTTGCCGGGGCAGTCACCGCCGAGGGCGTTGATGTGCACGCCACCGTCGGTCGCCCGTCGCACCATGTCGTCGGTGAGGACCGTTGCGTTGCGCTTGTCGGCCGTGCACGTGGTGATGATGTGCGCGCCGGCGATCGCGTCGTCGGCACCGGTGGCGCGCACGACGTCCAAGCCGAGCTGCGCGGCATTGGTGACGAACTTGTCGAGCGCGGCCGGGTCGGTGTCCCAGGCCCGGATCGTGTCGATGCCCAGACACCGGTGGAACGCGAGCGCCTGGAACTCGGCCTGGGCCCCGGTGCCGATCAGCGCCATGGTGCCGGCGCCCGGCGGCGCCAGTGCGCGTGCCGCCATCACCGACGTGGCCGCGGTCCTGAGCGCCGTGAGCAGGGTCATCTCCGACAGCAGGCGCGGGTATCCGGTCGCGACGTCGGCGAGCACCCCGAACGCCGTGACGGTCTGCAGACCGCGGCTCGTGTTGACCGGGTGACCGTTGACGAACTTGAAGGCGTACGTCCCGCCGTCGGACGTGGGCATCAGCTCGATGACGCCGTCGCCGGAATGGCTGGCGAGACGCGGGGCCTTGTCGAAGGCCGGCCAGCGCCGGAAGTCGGCCTCCAGCGCGTCGACCAGGTCAGAGATGATCGATTCGAGGCCGGTGTCGGCCACCCATCTGGCGAGGTGGTGGACGTCGACGAATCGGACCATGGATTCCTCCTGTGCGAACGACCGGCAGGGCGGTTGGGGCGAACGGGTGGGCGAATGCACTCCTCCACCGTACGGTCGTGCACCGTGCATTCTCAATCGGCAATGAGGGCACTTTCCGTGCAGCGACCGACCATCTTGCTCATCCACATCGTACACTCTGCACAGTGGCAGATCTCGATGACATCGATCGGCGGCTGATCGCGCTGCTGCGGGCCGACGGGCGGGCGCCCGTCACCACCCTGGCGCGTCAGCTGGGCGTCACGCGCGCCACGGTGAACAGCCGGCTCGAACGGCTGACCGAGTCGGCGACCATCCTCGGCTTCACGGTTCGCACCCGCGACGGCTACGGCGACGATGCGGTCCGCGCGATCACGCTGATCGAGGTCGAGGGACGCACGACGCTCGACGTCATCAAGCAGCTCCGCGGCATGCCCGAGCTGCAGTCGTTGCACACGACGAACGGTGGCTGGGATCTCGTCGCCGAGGTCCAGACCGACACCTTGCGCGACTTCGACCGCGTGCTCGCCCAGATCCGCTCGGTCGACGGCGTGATCAACAGCGAGTCGAGCCTGCTGCTCAACTCGGTCCTCCGCAGCAGCGATGTCGCGAGTGGTGTCTGACACAACTCGCAACGGGCGACGCCGCGCCAGGCGGGCGGCGAAGCCCGATGTTGCTCAGTCCACGAGCCGGCCGTGACGGTGGCGGGTGCGGCTGATCGCCTGCTCGCGCACCCAGTGCTGCAGCTCGACCATGCCATCGCCGACCGGCGGCTCGGCGTCGATCGGAACGTTGGCGCGGTGGGCGACCCGACGGGCCTCGTCGTCCAGGTCGCCGAGCAGGCGGACCCGGTCGACCCCGTCGAGCCGTTCGACGAACCGGTCGGCCGGCTCAGTGCGGGCGTCGGACTCGACGACCTCGACGCCCGCCACCGCAGCAGCGGCGCGCAACATCGCGAGCGCGGTCTCGTCGTCGCCGTCGTGCCGAACCGCGACTCGAGCGAGCGGTCGGTAGCGCAGCACGTTCGATTCGCAACGCAGGCCGGACGGGTCGTGCTCGACGGCGTAGCGATCGCGCCACGCAGCTTCGTAGGACGCCCGAGCCGCGTCGACCGAGGGTGCAGGATCGGAGATCCGAGCGAACTGGGGGACGTACCCCGGACCGCCCGCCTTCGCCCCGCCACCGACACTCGAGTGCTTCCAACCGCCGAACGGCTGACGCCGGACGATGGCACCCGTGATGTGCCGGTTGACGTACGCGTTGCCGATCTGCACGCCGGCCAGCCATCGCTCGATCTCCTCCACGTCGAGCGAGTGGATGCCTCCCGTCAGCCCGAACTCCGGCGCGTTCTGGAGCTCGATCGCGTGGTCGAGGTCGCGGGCCCGCATCAGTCCGAGCACCGGGCCGAAGCACTCGGTGAGGTGGAACCACGAGCCGGGTTCGACCCCGACGCGAACGCCGGGCGTCCAGAGCCGGCCGTCGTCGCTCGACGGCTGCGGCCGGACGAGCCACCACTCCCCCGACTCGAGGGTCGTGAGTGCCCGCTCGAGCTTGGCGGCCGGCGGCGCGATGACGGGCCCCATCATCGACGCAGGATCGGTGGCGGGCAGCACCCGGAGACTCCGGACCGCCTCACGCAACCGGCGCTGGAACGCGGGATCGTCGTAGACCGCAGCCTCGATGATGCCGAGGCTGGCAGCAGAGCACTTCTGCCCGGCGTGGCCGAACGCCGAGCGCACGAGGTCGGCGATCGCCAGGTCGAGGTCTGCCGACGCCGTGACGACCAGCGCGTTCTTGCCGCTCGTCTCGGCCAGCACGCGAAGGTCGGGCCGCCAGTCGAGGAACATCGCCGCAGTGTCGTAGGAGCCGGTCAGCACGACGGTGTCGATGTCGGGATGCGTCACGAGGTGCGTACCGACGGGTCCGTCGTCGCAGATCACGAGATGCAGCACGTCGCGGGGTACGCCGGCGCGCCAGAACTGATCCGCGATCCACGCGCCGAGCTCGAGCGCCTCGGGCGCCGGCTTGAGGATCACGCTGTTCCCGGCGGCCAGTGCGGCCGCCACGCCGCCGGTCGGGATCGCGTAGGGGAAGTTCCACGGTGCGATGACGGCGACGACGCCCCGGGCCTCGACCCGCATGCCGGCCTCCTGCGCCTGCGCGAGCGCCCCGAGACCGTTGGTGCCGTAGTAGCGGCAGAAGTCGATCGCCTCGCTGACCTCGGGGTCGCCTTCGCGAGCCGTCTTGGCGACGGTACGGGCCATCAGGCCGATCGTCTCGGCCCGCTCGCGCTGCATGAGATCGGCGGCGTCGCGCAGCCAGAGCGCCCGTTCCTCGGGCGAGTGGGGCGTGTCGGCCACGACGGCCGCCGCCGCGACCGTTGCGTCGATGGCGGGGATGTCGGCGTGCGGCGTGGGACGCCGACGTGGTGACCCGATCGCGCGGCCGATCGCAGCCCTGACCTCGGGATCGGTCATGTCGCTGTCGGGCTGGTTGGCGAACGACCCCGCGACGGGCTGCAGCGGCCGGCGGTGGCGCCGACGCGAGACGTTCACGCGGCCGGCGACCGATCGCCGGAACCGTTCGGCCTCGCGATCGAACGCCGGCGTGTTCGGCCGAAGCGTGAACAGCGAGCGCAGGAAGTTGTCGGGCTGGGTGTTCTCGTCGAGCCGGCGCGACAGGTAGGCGATGCTCGCATCGAAGTCCTCGTCGGCGACGACCGGCGCGTACATCAGCAGCTCACCCGCTGCCGCGTACACGGCGCGCGCCTGGGCAGGAGCCATCCCCTCGAGCATCTCGATGTCGACCCGGTCCCGTGCATCGAGCTGGCGAGCGACGACGAGCGCCCACGCGATGTCGAACAGGTTGTGACTCGCCACACCGACGCGGAGCGCGCCGCTCCACTCGGTCCGGAGTGCGCTGTCGAGCATCGCCTTGAAGCTGGCGTCGACGTCGGCCTTCGAGCCGTACGGCGCCGGCAGCCACCCGTGCAGCTCACCCTCGACCTCCTCCATCGCGAGGTTGGCGCCCTTCACCAGGCGGACCTTCACGTGCCCGCCGGCTCGCTCGAAGCGCCGGCGCGCCCACTGGCCCAGCCGCTCGAGCGCCTCGTGGGAATCCGGGAGGTACGCCTGCAGGACGATGCCGGCGTCGATCGCCGCGAACTCGTCCTCGTCGAGCACCCGCATGAACGACTGCAGCGTGAGCTCGAGGTCGTGGTACTCCTCCATGTCGAGGTTGACGAAG
>NZ_JASJCS010000021.1 GCF_030065885.1 Ilumatobacter sp.
CCCTGGACGATCGCGTAGTTGTTGAACATGCCGCCCGAGCTCGCGCACACGCCCATCGAGATGACCCACTTCGGCTCCATCATCTGGTCGTAGACCTGCCGGAGCACCGGCGCCATCTTCTGGCTGACGCGCCCGGCGACGATCATGATGTCGGCCTGGCGCGGCGACGCCCGGAAGACCTCCATGCCGAAGCGCGAGATGTCGTAGTGGGCGGCGCCGGTGGCCATCATCTCGATCGCGCAGCAGGCGAGGCCGAACGAGGCGGGCCAGCTCGAGCGCGAGCGCGACCAGTTGACCAGATCCTCCAACCGAGCGGTGATGGCGTTGTGGCTCAGCCCGCCGATGCCATCAGCGAGCACGTCGTCGACGAGTCCCATCGGCCCTCCTATGCGGCTTCGTTCTCGGACGGTGCGGAGACGTCGGCGCCGCGCTCGTTCCGGCCCTCGAGGCCGACCCGACGGATCGTCGACGACGAATCACGGGTGGCCGAGACCATCGCGGCGTCACGCTCGAGGCTCCGGTACTGGTGGAGCGGACCCCAGTCGAGGCCGCCGCGGGCGACCTCGTACACGAACGTGAGGAAGAAGATCACCGAGAACACGACGATCGACCAGAACCCGAACACGCCGAGCGTGCCGCGCTCGACCGCATACGGGTAGATGAAGATGATCTCGATGTCGAACATGATGAACAGCATCGCCACGATGTAGAAGCTGACCGGGAATCGCTCGGGTGGCTCGCGGCTCGGCACGATGCCGCACTCATAGGGTGCCTCCTTGGCGGCCGACGGCCGGTTCGGGGCGAGCAGCCGGGAGGCGACGAAGCTCAGACCGCCGAACGCGATGGCGAGCAGCATGAGGACCACGAACGGCAGGTACTGGCCCATGCGCTACCCCGCGGCCGTTCCCGACCCGGGGGCCGCGCCCCCGAACCCCATCATCGAGCGCTCCGGTGCGCTCATGCGGCCGCCAGCGCCTTCCGGCTCAGGTTCTCGGCGACGAACCGGTCGCGGCGGTGCAGGAACCAGCAGAGCGCCAAGAACATGATCGTCGAGCCGATCGTGATGTACGCGGCCGGCTCACGGAGCGATCCGAGATCGCGGATCATGTAGACGTACTGACGCTGCTGCGACGTGTCGATCTCGGGTGCCGTCGGCGCGCGACCGGGCTCCTCGCGGAGCGGCACGAACGGCGCCACCTCGACCAGGGTGTAGTACGGCTTGTGGAAGAAGGCGATCTGGTCGAACTCGCCGTTCGGGCCGAGCTTGGGGTACGCCGACTCGTCGGGCGGGTCGACCTCGTACACGGCCGTGACCTGGAACTCGCCGGGCGAGAACGCACCCTCCTCTTCGAGGAACACCCCGGCCGACGCCTCGGCCTGGCCGAACTCTGGCGCCGACTGCTCGACCTCGCTCCAGCCCTGACGCTCGAGCTGGGCGGCAACCGCCTGGGCGGCCTCGACCGAGTCGTCGACGGCGGTGAAGCCGATCGGGTCGTCGAGCACGCCCGCCTGGAACAGCTTGTCGACCTCTTGGATGACCGTGCGGCCCTCGACCTGCGTCCAGGACGCGTCGTCGCCCTTCAGCCCGATGCCGTACATCCACCAGATGCCGCCCATCAGCGCCATCCAGCCGGCGAGGCCGGTCAGGGTGATCAGGAAACCGAGCCGGGCGCCGACGTTGGTGCCGAGGATCAGATACACCGAGCCCATCAGCACGCCGACGCCGATGATGACGGTCAGCCAGCCGCGGAGCTCGGGCTCCCAGTTGATCGCGAGCAGGACGGTCGACATCACAGGGTCCTCACGTACTCGACGATGGCCTGGATCTGCTCGTCGGTGAGCATCGCCCCGAAGCCGGGCATGCGACCGCTGCCCTGGCCCTGGATGCCGTACTTCTGGCCGAACACCGAGCCGTTCCTGATGAAGTCGACCATCTCGGCCTCGTTCGGGAAGTGGGCGTTGACGGCACCGCCGGTCAGGTTCCAGCCGAAGGCACCCTGACCGGGTTGACCGGGGTCACCCCAGCTCCACCCCTGCGTGTGACACCGGGCGCAGCTGTAGGCACCGCTCGCCAGCTCGAGATTGTAGAGCGCCTCGCCGTAGGAGGCGTAGGTGCCGTCCTCGACCGACTGGAGCGCGAGCGTGTCGATGTCACTCTGCGTGTCGGCCGGCAGGTTGCCGGACGGGCAGGTCTTGGGGTCGTCCTCGCCGACACCGCAGTTCTCGCGCTCGACCTGGATGCTCTTCATGTACGCGATCAACGTGTCGATCTGCTGGCTGTTCATCGGGCCGCCGCCCTCGAGACCCCACGGCGACATCGGTGAGAACGGTCGCCCGTAGACGAGGATGAAACGGACCTCGTCCTCGTCGAAGCGATAGAAGATCGTGTTGACCGCGGGCGCCTTCCAGTTGACCGCACGCACCTCGCCGGTTGCAGGGTCGGTCAGGTTGTAGGGAGCCTCGCCACCGGCGCCGTTCATGCCGCCGTGGCAGCCGGCGCAGTTGAAGCCGCCGTCGGCGGTCGTCGCGAAGAGCTGCGAGCCCCACTCGACGAAGATCTCGTCCTTCGCTTCCTCGGCGCCGGCCTGACGCGCCGGTTCGAGGATCCAGTAGAGCGGCAGGCCGATGACCATGATGACGAGCAGGATGACCCCGATGCCGAGCACACGGGTCAACCGCGGGCCCTCGAGCTCTTCGTCGTCGTAGTACTTCTTGCGGTTGGCGGCGAGCTCGATCTCGGAGCCGAGCTCGTCACGCGACTGCCGGATGTTCAAGAACGCGTAGACGACCCAGCCGCCGAGGATGACGGCGAAGAGCAGCCACGCGATCGACGTGGACGTGAGTGCGATCATCAGTGGTCGGACTCTCCCACGCAGTGCGGACCCTCGGCCTCCTGGCCGGTGGTGTTGGTGCCGATCGGCAGACCGTTGACGATCGTGCCGGTGTCGATGGTGACCTCACCGGCGGCCGAGAACTCGAGCGGGAAGTGATCCATGCCGCGCGGCGCGGGACCGGCCTTCTTCTCGCCGACGCGGTTGTACTGCGAGCCGTGGCAGCCGCACTCGAACCACTGGCTCGACACGCACTGCGGCACGCGGCAACCGAGGTGGGGGCACTTCTGGTAGCTGGCGATCAACCCGCGCTCCATGCCCGGCAGGAGGCTGGTGGCGTAGACGGCCTCTGCCTTCGGCACGGCGTCGACCGGGTACTCGGTGATCCATGCACGAGCCTCGGGGGCGTAGAAGAAGCCGTCGCCGGCGGAGATGCCGGACCGGATGTCGTCGATGCGCCCGACGGGCACCTTGCCGCCGAAGCCACCGGTCTTGGTCGGCCAGAGGAAGGCGACGAAGCTGGCGGCCGAGAACGTGCCGAGGCCGGCGGCCATCAGCGAGATCGTGGCACGGTTGAAGAACTGCCGGCGGCTGACGCCGAGCGCGTCGGGGTCGGGCGGCACCCACGGGGTGAGGCCGGTGTCCTCGTCGATGGTCGCCAGCGCGACGCCCGTGCGCGCCTCGGCGCCTTCGGCCTCGACCTCGGCAGCGGTCGGCACCTCGTGCTCGTCGGGGTGCGCTGCGCGAGCGGCGGCGTCGCGGCGGACCGTCTCGGCACTGAGCGCGCCGGCACCGCGCACGTCGGAACGCCGGGCGAGGGTCATGAACGCGAGTGCGCCGAGCAGCACGGCGGCGCCGATGGCGATCACGATGACGGCGGTTGCGTTCATGGCGAGGTCTCCTTTCCGTCCGCGCTCACAGCTCGAAGAACAAGCCGTCGCGCCACGGCAGGGTGAAGTTGAAGCCCGGTCCCCGGAAGAAGGAGCCGATCATGACCAGCACCGCCCAGAACATGAGGTGCACGGTCATCAGCGAGGTCGCGAACTTGCGGTCCTCGGGCTTGTTGGAGGGGTTCTTGTCGATGTAGGGGGCGAAGATCAGCACGATCAGACCCACGCCGGGGATGGTCACGCCGGCGACCATCGGGTGGAACATCGTCAGCAGCTCCTGCAACCCGAGGAAGTACCACGGCGCCTTCGACGGGTTGGGCGTCTGGTTGTTGTTGGCGAGCTGCAGGAGTGGGGCGTTCACCCAGATCGAGAACAGGAACGTGAACGCGAGGCAGGCGAGCGAGGCCACGAACTCAGCCGCCAGCAGGTGCGGCCAGGTGTGGACCTTGTCGACCGGCTGCGCCTTGACGTCTTGGATCGAACCGGACTTGACGACCGTCAGGAGGCGCTGGGTGTGGCCACCGGGCCCCGCACCGACCGGCACGCCACCGCCGGCGGGGGCGGCCTGCACGACCGACGCCACCTTCTCCTGCACCGCAACGCCACCGCCGCCGGAGGACTCGGCCTCGTCACCGGACGCCTTCTGCTTGGCCGCCCGGCTCCGCTCGAGCAGGTGGGCGGGGATCCGCGAATCGCCGGGCGACTCGGCGGCTTCGTCACCGCCGCCGGACGCGCCGGCATCGGCTGCCGGTTTGTCGGCGGCCGCCTTGTCGCGGGCGGCCTGCGCCCGCTTCAGCAGATGTTCGGGGATCTCAGTCATGCGAGGGAGCTCCGATCACAGCGGTCCACTGATGCCGCCATCCTTGCGGACTCTCCAGAAGTGGATGGCCATGAAGATGACGATGACGAACGGGAAGAACAACACGTGCAAGACGTACCATCGCAGCAGGGTCTCGGAGCCGATCTCGGCACCACCCAACAAGACGAATCTGACGTCCTGACCGAAGACCGGGGTGTAGCCCATCATGTTGGTGCCCACCGCGACCGCCCAGAGGGCGAGCTGGTCCCACGGCAGCAGGTAGCCGGTGAACGAGAGCAGCAGGGTGAGCTTGAGCAGCATGACACCGATCACCCAGTTGAACTCACGGGGCGGCTTGTACGCGCCGTGATAGAAGACGCGGGCCATGTGCAAGAACACCGACAGGACCATCAGGTGCGCGCCCCATCTGTGCATGTTGCGCACGAGGAGGCCGAACGTGACCGAGGTCTGCAGGTTGGAGATGTCATCCCACGCGGCGGTGGCCTCGGGTCGGTAGAAGAACATCAGGAAGATGCCGGTGACCGTCAGCAGGATGAACAGGAAGAAGCTGAGGCCGCCGAGACACAGCGTGTAGCTGACCTTGACCGCGTGACGCTTCACCTTGACCGGGTGCAGGTGGTACAGCACCGAGTTCATGATGACGTAGCTCCGGTTGCGCGGGCTGTCGCTGTAGCCCTTGCGGAAGATCGAGCCGGGTCGGAAGATGCTGGACCAGACCTGTCCGCCCTGCACGTTGTCGACGGTCTGCTGGATGCGCTCCTTCGCCGTCGGCCGCGGGGTGTCGTCGATGATCTTTGCCATTACTCGCGTTCCCCGGCCACGCAGGCCGCGTCTGACCACTCCCTCGCTGGCGACTCGCTCGCTCGCGTCGGCGGTGTGTGTTCGATCTGGTTCATTGCGTTGGTCTCGATCATCCCAGCCTCATGCCGTAGCCGTAGCCGTGGCTGTTCGTTCGGGCATGGGAATCGCCGGCCGACGTGGGTTGGCCGACCTTTCCGAGGATGATCACCCCGGTCGGGCAGCGGTCGACGCAGAGCGCACACCGCGTGCAGATGTCGTCGTCGATGATGAACATGAAGGCGTCGGACGGATCGGTACCGGGCTGCTCGGTGCCGGTCGCCTCGTCGACGGCCGACGTGTTGACCATGTGGATGCACTTCCACGGGCAGATGTCGACGCACCCCTCGCAGGCGATGCACTCGGTCTGGTCGATGTGGATGAACTGCTTCGGCTTGACCGCACGGGTCAGGTAGTCGGCGTCGACTTCGACGAGCGCGTAGTCGTCGGTGTACGGCATCATCGGCGGGTTGGCGTCGGTCTTGGCCATCTAGCGCGTTCCCCGGCCACGCAGGCCGCTGCCTGCCGTTCGCTCGCTGGCGCTCCGCTCACTCGCACGCGCTCTCATGTCCTGGCAACCCGCTGGACGGTGGGTTCGGTGCCATGTCGCAGCCGGGTGCGCCCCAGGGCGGGCTCGGCCCGCCCGGTCCCCATGCGCCCCGCACCGGGTCGCGCCGGTTCGGACCGAACGGACCGAGCGGAGCGATCGCAGCGAGGGAGTGAGGCCGAGCCTCATCATGCCTTCTTCACGAGGGGACGGCCGTAGGTACTGGTCTCGAGCTCCTTCACGCCGGCATCGTCGCCGCGCTTCTGCCACCAGTTCCAGATGTAGATCAGCAACCCGAAGAAGTAGACGTGGATGACCACGACGACGATGTCGCGCACCGCCTCGTACTGGAGGGTGATCGGGTTCCAGCCGCCGAGCGGCTCGGGCTTCAAGATGTCGAAGGGTCCGTAGATGATGTTGGTGCGATCCCAGCCGAGCTCTTTGTCGGCATGGTCGATCCACTGGTGTGGCACCACGCCGAACGCGAGGAACATGACGCCGAAGGTGTACGTCGCGCCCAGCATGGCCTCGCCCCACGAGAAGGGCGTGCCCTTCGGGCGCCGCTTGCCGTACGGGATCGCCGCCAACGTGAGCACCGTCGCGGCGACCAACGACACGATGAACGCCGTGTTGACACCGGGAACCGCCTTGCCTTCCAGGGGGTTCCACCAGTTGAAGGCGATCATCTCGCTCGCTGGACCTTTCGACTGCTCGCTGGGTTCGGATGCGACTGGTGTGCCGCTGAGGTACACGTGCCGCACCGTTCCGGGCTGCGCTCACCGGGCTCGCCGGCTGCCGCTCGTGAATGGTCGCACGAACTCGTTTGTCGCACTGTAGTCGCCGGATGCGGGGCTGTGACATCCAGTGCGGAACAGTGTGGCAAATCAGTCTGGCGCGCCACACCGGTTGTGCATAAGTGCACGCGCGCCCGCCGCTGACGCCGGTTTCGGCATCCGCGACGAGACCCGGACGACCGATCGCGAACCGCCGGGGAATTCACCGAAGTCGCGGTCGGGCGTCTATCGTTTCGGAGGTTCGCAGCGACGAGCGAGGCCGTCGCCTGACACCATCCCCTTCGTGAGAGGACGAGCGTGACCGAGATCCCCGAGCATCTGTTGAAGCGAAGCCGCGAGCGCCGTGCCGCGCTCGGGCTCGGCGGCGACGATGCAGGCGGTGAGTCGGAGGCCGCTCCCGCTGCGGCCGCGCCGGCCAAGGTCGAGGCAGGCGCGCCGGCGCCGGCCGCGAGCGGCCCCGTCGAGCGCGCGGCCGCTCCCGAGCCGGCGGCCCCCGAACCACCGAAGCCCGACACCCCGGTCGTCGCGGCATACAAGGCGCGTCGGCGCATCCCGTTCTGGGCGATGGCGGCGCTCAGCATCCTGCCGATGTGGGCGATCCTGTACGCGCGGGCGGTCACCGAGCAGCCCGAGGAGGCTGCCGGCCCGCTCGGCATCGGCGCCGAGGAGTACGGCGGCTGCGCGTCCTGCCACGGCGGTGCCGGCGGTGGCGGCGTCGGCTATGCGTTCACCGGCGGCGAGGTCCTGCTGACCTTCCCCAACATCGAGGACATGCTGCGATACGTCTACTTCGGCACCGGCGAGTACAACCTCGCCGGCGTCGACAGCTACGGCGACCCCGACCGCGAGGGCGGAGCCCGCGTCACCGGCGAGCGCGGCGTCATGCCCCAGCAAGGCGAGTCGGTCGGCGGCGGCCTCACCGACTACGAGATCCTGGCCGTCGTGTGCCACGAGCGCTACGCGCTCGGCGGGGCCGATCCCGACGGCGAGTGGGCAGAGGAGTTCGAGCAGTGGTGCTCCGAGGAGTCCGAGCTGTTCATCGCGCTCGAGAACGGCGAGCAGTCGCTGGCCACCCTCCACGAGATGGACGAGTCGATCATCCCGATCGGCGACGCGCCGGCTCCGGGCTCTCCGGCCGCCGAGTGATCGGGCGGCGGTGACCGCGCACCCCGCGGCGGTCGCCGACGTCCTCGTCGTCGGTGGCGGGCCGGGTGGCGCCGCCACCGCGATCGGCCTCGCACGCGCCGGGCATCGCGTCGTCGTCATCGAGCGCGGTCTGAGCGGCGACATCAAGGCGTGCGGTGCGCTGCTCACGCCGCGAGCCGCGCACGCGCTACAGACGCTGCAGCTCGACGTGCGGTTCCATCGAATCGACCAGGTCCGCATCACCGGCTCGGGACGCTCGACCTCGGCACCCTGGCCGGCGCATCCCGAGCTCCCCCGCCACGGGTTCGTCGCAGACCGGGGTGCGCTCGACGAGCAGCTCGGGGCGGCGATGACGGCCTCCGGTGTCACCGTGCTCCGCCAGCACGATGCGACCGGACCCATCGTCGAGCGCGGGTTCGTGCGCGGCGCAGCTGTCCGGGCGCCCGACGGCACGCCGCTCGAGGTCCACGCGGACTACACCGTCGTGGCCGACGGCGCGAACAGCCGCTTCGGCCGGGCCCTCGGGACGTTCCGCGAACCGAGCTGGCCGTACGCCCTCGCCCACCGCGCCGTCTACGAGTCGGCGCTGCACGACGCCGCCGAGATCGAGCTCGTCGTCGATCTGCGCGACCGCGCAGGCACGCCGATCACCGGGTACGGATGGTTGTTCCCCGCCGGCGACGGCACCGTCGCGGTCGGCATCATGCTGATGTCGACCTCGCCGTCGTTCCGCGTCATCAACCCGGCGCACCTGCTCGAACGGTTCCTCGCCGAACACGCCGACCGGTGGCACCTCGCCCCCGGACCGTTGCTGCCGCCGGCCGGTGGCCGCATCCCGCTCGGCAACTCCGTCGGCCCCGCCGCGGGCCCGACGTATCTACTGGTCGGCGACGCGCTCGGCGCCGCCAATCCCCTGTCGGGCGCAGGGATCGAGGCGGCGCTCGAGACCGGGGTCATCGCCGCCGACGTGCTCGACGAGGCGCTGCAGACCGACTCGGTGACGTCGCTGCAGCGGTACCCGCAACTGCTCGCGGATCGGTACGGCTCGTACTACCAGGTCGGCAGGCTCGTCGAGCGGTTGCTCGGCTCGCCGACCGTGTCGACGCGGGTCGCCCGGCTCGCCACGCGGCGTCGGACGGCCGCCGAGACCTTCACCAGGATCGCGATGAACGAGTTCCGCCCGCATCGCCCCGGCGCCGCCGAAGCGATGTACCGCCTCGGCCGAGCGATGGCCAAGTTCGCGCCCGAGGCGTGATCCTCCTCGTCACTCGCTCGCTGCGCATCCTCGTCGCTCGCTCGTGCGCCGGTGGGGTGGCGTGGAGAGAGCGAGCGCAGCGAGCGAGCGAGTGAGCCCGACTACACCACGAGCTTCTGGTACCTGCGCCTGAGGGTGATGAAGGACAACGCGAGGATCACGGGGTAGATCTCGAGACGGCCGAGCAGCATCTGGACCATCGTGACCCAGCGCGCCAGGCGCGGCAGCTCGAGGAAGTCGCTGCTCGGCCCGACGTCGCCGAGACCAGGGCCGACGTTGCCGAATGCCGTCGCGGCCGCCGAGAACGCGCTGATCACGTCGGTGCCGGTGAGCGCGATCGCGATCGCACCACCGCCGAACGTCGCGAGCGCGAGGACGAGGAAGCCCACGATCTTGTCGGCCGTCCGGTCGGGCATGATGCCGCCCACGCGCACCGGGCGCACGAGGCGCGGGTGGAGCTGCCGGAGCGCCTCGCGGTGGGCGTAGCTCCCGACCGCCAGCACCCGGATCAGCTTCACGCCGCCGGCGGTCGACCCGGCCATCGCCCCGATCGGCAACAGCAGGAGGACGATCGCCTGCGCCGCATCCGACCACGCCCCGTAGTCCTCGGTCGCGTAGCCGGTGGTCGAGACGACCGTGAGCGTCGTGAACAGGCTGGCCCGGATCCGATCGGCGACCGGCCCGGCGGCGTCGTTGACCGCGAACAGCACCGCTGTCACCGAGGCGACGAGCAGCACGTAGACGCGGAACTCCTTGGAGCGCAGCAGCGGCCCCGGGCTGCCGCGCAGCAGGCGGTAGATCAGGGTGAAGCTGGTGCCGGCGATGAACATGGCGACGATGCAGATCCACTCGATCGCGCCCGACTCGAAGTGGCCCAGCGACGCGTTGTAGGGCGAGAACCCACCGGTCGATACGGTCGTGAAGCTGTGGGCGACCGCGTCGTAGACGCTCATCCCGGCGACGAGATAGGCGAGCGCGAGCAGGATCGTGAACCCGATGTACACGGCCCAAAGACGCCGAGCGGTCTGGCGCACCCGCGGCGTGAGGCGCTCGCCGGTCGGTCCGGGCGCCTCGGCCTCGAGCAGGCTCATGCCTCCCGAGCCGACGGTCGGGAGCACCGCGACCACGAGCACGATCACGCCCATCCCGCCCATCCACTGCGTGATCGAGCGCCAGAACAGCACGCCGGGGCCGGTGCCCTCGATCGGTCGCAGCACCGTGGAGCCCGTGGTCGTGAACCCGGCGATCGACTCGAACAGCGCATCGTCGGGGTCGGGGATCCAACCGGTCACCCAGTACGGCAGCGCGCCGACGATCGCGAGGCTGACCCACGCCAGCGTGACGGTGGTGAACACGTCGAGGATCCGGATCTGCTGGGGCATCGTCGTGAACCGCCACGTGACGAGGCCGACCGACCCGACGATGACCCCGATGATCAGCAACTCGGCGACGTCGGGCCCGCCCCGCATCGCGTCGACCACACCCGAGCCGGCGATGCCGAACCCGGCGACCGCCAGCGTCAGCCCGATGATGTGGCCGACCAGCGTCTCGTAGGCGCGTCCCCACCGAACGTCGCGGCCGCCGAACAGCGACCCCATCATCCGGTCGTTCACGGTCGGCTCCTCGATCGACGGGGACGCCCGGCGACGGGCGCCGCGCCCGCCCGGTTCATGACGCGAAGACCCGACGCACGTCGGGGAGCGCCGCCGGCCGGGCGAAGAGCACGACGCTCTCGCCGGCGTGGAGCGTCGTGTTGCCGCGCACGATCTCGCTCGAACCGTCGTGGCGCACCACGGCGCCGAGCAGCACCGACCGGGGCAGGTGCAGGTCGCGCACGACCGCGCCGGCGCCCGGGCTGCCCTCCTGGATGACGAACTCGTCGACCTCGACGTCGCTCTCGAGGAACGTCGCGACCGACGAGGCGCCGCCGCGCATCTGCCGGAGCACCGAGTTCGCCGACGCGGTACGTGGACTGAGCGCGGCGTCGATGCCGAACTGTCGGATCAGCGGCAGGAGCGCCAACCGGTGCAGCACGGCGACGGTGAACGCGGAGCTCTCGGCGGCCGCGAACGCACAGGCGAGCACGTTGGCCGTGTCCTCGCCGGTGGCCGCGATGACGACGTCCATCGTCGCCACCGACTCCTCGCTCAACAGGTTGGTGTCGGTGATCTCGCCCTCGACGACGGTGACCTTCTTGAGCCGCTCGGCGAGCGCCGTGGCACGCTCGCGGTCGCGTTCGACCAGCGTCACCTCGGCGCTGCGCACGAGGTGCTCGGCGACGCGCCCGCCGACGGCGCCTCCGCCGAGGACCATCACGCGGCGCACCCGCTTGCCCGCCGAGTCGAGTGCTTCGAGCACCTCGCGCTGCGAACGCTCGTGGGTGAGCACGCGGACGTGATCGCCGGCGCGGACCTCGAGATCGCCGCGCGGGATGACCGTCTGACCGTCCCGCGTCACGGCACCGAACAGGAATCGCCAGTGGTCGACCGACGAGATGTCGGCGAGCGTCTGCTCGACCATCGGCGAGTCGGGGCCGATCGTGGCGCCCAGCACCACGAGGCCACCCGTCGCCATCGGATACACCTCGTCGGCCCCCGAGACGCTGACGAGCCGGAGGATCTCCTCCGCGGTGTCGGCGTCGGGGTCGATGATGAGGTCGGCGTCGATGAGCTCGCGGAGATGGGCGCCGTCGGGACCGCGCAGCTCGTCGGTCTGCAGGCGCACGACGGTCTGCTCGGCGCCGAGCTGCTTGGCGAGCGCCGACGCGATCATGTTCACCTCGTCGTCCTGGGTCACGCCGGCCACGAGATCGGCCCGCTCGACACGTGCGGCCCTCAGCACCGACGGGTGCGTGCCGCTGCCGACGACGGTCTGAACGTCGAGCTCGTCGCCGAGTGCCCGGGCGATCACCTCCTCCTGCTCGATCACGACGACGTCGTGGTGTTCGGCTCCGAGTCGCTGGGCGAGGTACCAACCGACCTCGCCGGCTCCGATGATGACGACGTGCACGGTCGCACAGCTTGGCGCGTGCGGACCCGAATCACCACACACGGTGGCCCGATGCGACCCGTCGACTGACCGGAAGACAGCTCGTCGATGCGTACCGTTGGCAACTCCCACCGGCAGCGCCCCCGGCCCCACCCGAGCCCAGGGATCCGATCGACCGCGTGCTCCGAACGAGGTGGGCCGAGCCCGGAGGGTTCGCAGCCTCGGAGCGGAGAGGGCGAGCACGGGAGGCGCAGCCGGTCATCACACCGAGCCACACTGTGCCCAGCAGAGGCAGGGAGGCGACGGCTACCAGCCCGAGCCCGCGCGGAGCCCGATCGACTAGCCCGAGACGGAGGGCAGCCCGGTCATCTCGGGCAGCACCGTCGCCAGCAGCGCGCCGGGTGCGGCACGCAGCGCATCGACGACCGGGCCGTCACCGAGCTGCTCGCACGCCGTGGTGGCCCTGCCGACGTAGTCGCGAGCGGTCTCCATGGCACTCGGGATCCCGCCGTTGGAACGGACGATCGCGAGCGCCTTGTCGCGCTCGGCGGGCTCGAGCGGCGATCCGAGCAGGTCGCGCAGCTCGTCGGCGGTCGCGTCGCCGACGGCGAGCGTGCGCAGCACCGGCAGCGTGTAGACGCCCTCTTCGAGATCGTGGCCCGCGGGCTTGCCGAGTTGCTCGGCGGTCGCCGTGAGGTCGAGCACGTCGTCGACGATCTGGAAGACCATGCCGAACGCGTTGCCGTATTCGGTGAGCGCGTCGATCGTCGCCCGGTCGTGACCACCGACGATGCCCCCGATCCGGGCCGCGGTGCCGTAGAGCGATGCGGTCTTGCCGTGGATCGAGGCGAGGTAGCTGACCTCGCTGCGCTCGACGTCGTAGGTGTGGCGCAGCTCTTCGATCTGACCCTCGCACAGCCAACCGATCGTGCGCGCGAGGAGTCCGGCGACCTCGGTGCCGAGCGACGCCGCGATCTCGGATGCCCGAGACAGCAGGAAGTCGCCGGCGAGGATCGCCTGGAGGTTGCCCCACCGGGCGTTCACGGTCTCGACGCCCCGGCGGGTCTCTGCTTCGTCCATGACGTCGTCGTGGTAGAGCGAGCCGGTCTGCACGAGCTCGCACGCCACGCCGCCCTGCACCAAGTCGTCGGTCACGGGTCCGCCGACGATCTGCCCGGCCACGATCGTCAGGACCGGCCGGAGGCGCTTGCCACCCGCAACGATCAGGTGCGACGCGATCTCGGTGAGGTACGGGTCGGCGGTGACGACCGCCGCACGCATCGCCGCCTCGATCCGCTCACGGTCCGCGTCCATGCCCGGGATCGCCAAGAGCGGGGACGTCACCGGAGCGTCGGACACGACCGGAAGGCTAGGCGAGGTTCCGTGAGAGGAGAAACACCGGCTCGAAGTCAGCCGGGGTCCGCCGGTCGTGTGCGGTCGTTTCAGTCACATGAAGCCGTCAGGGCAGGGCGCCCACACGCCGATAGAGTAGACACACGTATTCGCCACTTCGACGGAAGGCGACACATGTTCGAACGCTTCACCGACCGGGCCCGACGGGTCGTGGTTCTCGCCCAAGAAGAAGCGCGGCTGCTGAACCACAGCTACATCGGCACCGAACACATCCTGCTCGGACTCATCCACGAAGGGGAAGGTGTCGCGGCCAAGGCGCTCGAGTCGCTGAGCATCTCGCTCGAAGCGGTCCGCAACCAGGTCGAAGAGATCATCGGTCAGGGCGGCTCGTCGCCGTCGGGACACATCCCGTTCACGCCGCGAGCCAAGAAGGTGCTCGAGCTCTCGCTGCGCGAAGCGCTGCAGCTCGGCCACAACTACATCGGCACCGAGCACATCCTGCTCGGGCTCATCCGTGAGGGCGAAGGCGTCGCGGCCCAGGTGCTCGTCAAGCTCGGCGCCGACCTGAGCCGGGTGCGGCAGCAGGTCATCCAACTGCTCTCGGGCTACCAGGGCCCGGCCGGCGGGGCCGAGTCCGCCGGCGGCCGCGGTGGTTCCGAACAGGGCACGGCCGGCGCCAACGTCGGCGGCTCGACCAAGGGCGGCGACGACGAGAAGAACAGCCAGATCCTCGACCAGTTCGGCCGCAACCTCACGCAGATGGCACGCGAGCACCAGCTCGACCCGGTCATCGGTCGCACTCGCGAGCTCGAGCGGGTGATGCAGATCCTGTCGCGGCGAACGAAGAACAACCCGGTGCTGGTCGGCGAGCCCGGCGTCGGCAAGACCGCCATCGTCGAGGGCCTCGCCCAGAAGATCGTCAACAACGACGTCCCCGACACGCTCCACGACAAGCAGCTGTACACGCTCGATCTCGGCGCGCTGGTCGCCGGGTCGCGGTACCGCGGCGACTTCGAAGAACGCCTCAAGAAGGTGCTGAAGGAGATCAAGACCCGCGGCGACATCATCTTGTTCATCGACGAGATCCACACGCTCGTCGGCGCCGGCGCCGCAGAGGGGGCCATCGACGCGGCGTCGATCCTCAAGCCGATGCTGGCGCGCGGCGAGCTGCAGACGGTCGGCGCGACGACGCTCGACGAGTACCGCAAGCACGTCGAGAAGGACGCCGCGCTCGAACGCCGCTTCCAGCCGGTCAAGGTCGAGGAGCCGACGCTCGCCCACACGATCGAGATCCTGAAGGGCATCCGCGACCAGTACGAGTCGCACCACCGCGTCACCATCACCGACCAGGCGCTGGTCGCGGCGGCCAACCTGGCCGATCGCTACATCTCCGACCGCCACCTCCCCGACAAGGCGATCGACCTGATCGACGAGGCCGGCTCGCGCCTGCGCATCAAGCGCATGCAGACCCCGCCCGACCTCCGCGAGCTCGAGCGCAAGCTCGACGACGTGCAAGAGGCCAAGAAGCGCGCCGTCGAAGAGCAGCAGTTCGAAGAGGCCGGACGCCTCCGCGACCAAGAGAAGACGCTGCTCGAAGAGAAGGCCGCGAAGGAGGTCGAGGTCAAGGCCGAGGGCGTCGACCTGTTCGACGAGGTCGACGAGGAAGCCGTCGCCGAGGTGCTGTCGATCTGGACGGGCATCCCCGTCTACAAGCTGACCGAGGAGGAGACGCAGAAGCTCCTCAACATGGAGGACGAGCTCCACAAGCGAATCATCGGGCAGGAGAACGCCGTCTCGGCGGTCAGCCAGTCGATCCGCCGCACGCGCGCCGGCCTCAAGGATCCGCGCCGCCCGAGCGGCTCGTTCATCTTCCTCGGGCCCACCGGCGTCGGCAAGACCGAGCTGGCCAAGACGCTCGCCGAGTTCCTGTTCGGCGACGACTCCGCGCTCATCACGCTCGACATGTCCGAGTACATGGAGAAGCACACCGTGAGCCGCCTCGTCGGTTCGCCCCCCGGTTACGTCGGCTACGAAGAGGGTGGCCAGCTCACCGAGGCCGTCCGGCGCAAGCCGTTCTCGGTCGTGCTGTTCGACGAGATCGAGAAGGCCCACGCCGACGTGTTCAACACGCTGCTGCAGATCCTCGAAGAGGGCCGGCTCACCGACAGCCAGGGGCGCTCGGTCGACTTCCGCAACACGGTGCTGATCATGACGTCGAACCTCGGCACGCAGGACCTGCGCAAGGCCAACGTCGGCTTCACCACCGACGACTCGGCGATGAGCTACGAGCGCATGAAGGAGAAGGTCAACGACGCCCTCAAGGCGCACTTCCGGCCCGAGTTCCTGAACCGCATCGACGAGACGATCGTCTTCCACGAGCTCTCGCAGGCCGAGGTCGTCGAGATGGTCGACCTCATGCTGAAGCGCCTCGTCGGGCAGCTCGAGGGCCAGGGTCTCGGCATCGAGGTCACCCAGGCCGCGAAAGAGCAGCTGGCAGGTATCGGTTACGACCCGCAGCTCGGCGCGCGACCCTTGCGCCGTGCCATCCAGCGTCACGTCGAAGACGTCCTGTCCGAGAAGATCCTCTACAAGACCTTCTCGGCCGGCGAGATCATCGTCGTCGACGTCGAGCCCGACCCCGAGAACGAGGGCAAGATGCAGTTCTCGTTCAACGCGGTCGAGGGGTTCGTGCCGCCGGCCTCGGTCGAGCTGGCGACCACCGCCACCAACGACGAGAACACCGAGCCGCCCCCGCCCGAGAGCTGACCGTGTCCGGCCGCCCGGTCGGTGCTACAGCAGCGCGATCACGAACACGGCGCCCGCCGCCAGCGTGACCGCGGCCGTGCCCAGTCGCAGCGCCAACGTCGGCACCGCGACGGCGACGCGCTCGAGCGCCTGGTACACGGCGAGCACAGCTGCGAGCGCGATCGTGACGTGGAAGAGCAGACCGAGTGCCACACCGGCGATGAACCCGGCCCGGTGGAAGCGGCCCCATGACAGGCCGAGCGCGAGCGGGATGGCGATCGCTCCTGCCGCGCCGGTGACGAGCTCGGCGCCGAAGCTGCGGTCGCCCATCCACGGCAACTCGTAGGTCAGCCACCACGCCCGGTCGAAGAGGTCGGCGGTCGCCACGTAGCCGAGCCAGGCGATCGAGGCCAGCGTCGCTGCCACGATGACCTGGTAGTACACGCGGACCGCGGCCCGTGACGACGTGCTGTCGCGCGCCCACATCGTGGCGAGGGTGACCGCGGTCCAGACGAGCCAGCGGCGGACCAACCCGGTGCCGGTGTCGGCCATGCCGTCGCGGAAGATGCGGTCGGCTTCGACCCGATCGATGGTGTGGCCCTCGGTGGAGATGTACGTCGGATCGTGCGGGTCACCGACGAGGCCGTCGTGGATCAGCGCAGCCGGCAGGTGCGCGCCGGTCTTGGGCACCAGCCACGTGAACAGCGCGGGGACCGACGTGAGGTCGGACGTGAACGAGGCGTACACCGGCGGCACGACGATCTCGCCGCAGTGGCGGTCGTCATAGGCGATCCGGCGGGTGAGCAGGAAGATCTCGTCGCCGTCGACGAGTCGCCGGTCGAGGCGGATCTGCAGCTCGGCCTCGCGGTTCGGCGGTTCACCGCCCTCGCCGTCGTCGTCGGCCGGTTCGCCGCCGTCGTAGAAGCGATGCCGCTGCGTCGGGACGATCTCGGGCAGCACGACAGTGATCATCTCACTCCGGTGACCATCCGTGCACCGAATCCGGCGTGCGCCGATGCTCACGAGGTGCCAGCCGGGGCCTGCGCGGCCCTGCGATGATGGGGCGCCGTGACCCGCCGACTCGCCTTCCTCGTCGTGGCCGTCCTCGCACTGTCGGCGTGCCGCCTCGACGTCTCGGTGTCGGTGGAGATGGAACCCGACGGCACCGGCGTGGTCACGGTCGTCGCCGTGGCGGACGACGAGCTGCTCGGGCAGGTGCCCGACCTGATCGACGATCTGCGACTCGACGATGCGATCGCGAACGGGTGGGTCGTCGACGGGCCGACGCTGGTCGAGGGCGGCGGCGCGACCATCACGCTCACCCACGAGTTCCGCTCGGCGGTCGAGCTCGCCAACGTGCTCAACAGCATCGGGCCACCGCTCGAGGGGATGGAGGCGGCTCGCACCGCCGACGCCGAGGGTCAGGTCACCAACGCGATCAACGGTGATCTCGTGCTCACGAACGGGTTCGAGACGTTCGCCGACGCCGACCTGCTGGCGGCCGTCGGCGGCCTGCCGTTCGGGGCCGAGATCGCCGCATCGGGTCTGACGCCGTCGCAGGCGATCTCGTTCACGTTCCGCATCGCCCTGCCCGGCGAGATCGTGTCGTCCGAGACGGGCACCGAGGTCGACGACGGCGTGATCGAGTGGGTGGCGCCGCTCGACGGCACCAGCGTCAACCTGCGCACCGACACGGTGCAGCGCCCGGCCGGCAGTGGCAACGCATGGGCGAGCCCGCTGGCGACGGTCGCCCTCGTGGCGCTGGTGGTCTGGCTCGTCGTCTCGGCGGCGTTCATCGCGTTCGTGGCGATCGCCCGCCGCAACAAGCGGATGCGCCGGCGGCGTGCCCTCGCCCGGCTCGGCGATCGCTGACGGCCCGCCGCCGGTCGACTCGGACGTACCCCTCGTCGCGTCGGGTGGCGGCGTGGAAGGCTGGACCGATGAGCGCCCCCGACAGCAGCGTGGTCGATTTCCACTTCGACGTGATGTGCCCGTTCGCCTACCAGACGTCGAAATGGCTCCGCGACGTCCGTGAGCAGACCGGCCTGACGATCAACTGGCGGTTCTTCAGTCTCGAGGAGATCAACCGGCAACCCGGCAAGAAGCATCCGTGGGAACGCGAGTGGTCGTACGGATGGTCGATGATGCGGATCGGTGCACGCCTGCGCGAGATCGGGATGGAGCACCTCGACGCGTGGTACGAGCGCGCCGGACGGGCCCTCCACGAGGACGGTCATCGCCCGCACGACCCCGACGTCGCCCGCCACCTGCTCGAGGAGCTCGGTCTCGACCCTGCGCTGGTCGACGAGGCGATCGGCGACCAGGCCACGCACGACGTCGTGCGGGCCGAGCACGACCGGGTCGTGGCGGCGGGCGGCTACGGCGTGCCGACCATGTTCTTCGGCGACCACTGCCTGTTCGGCCCGGTGCTGATCGACCCGCCGACGGGGGACGCGGCGCTGCGGCTCTGGCACGCGGTGACGGCATGGCTCGAGTTCCCCCACCTGTTCGAGCTGCAGCAGCCGAAGACCGACGCCCACCAGCAGGCGATCACCGAGAGCTTCCGCCCGTACCTCGACGCCCGCGACTGGGTCAGCATCAACCGCGGCAAGGTCGTCGAGTTCCCCACGACCTGACCGGGTGCAGTCGATCCCGGCCCGGCGACCCGGAGCGACAGGTTCGACCCACCGGCCGACCGCGTCGCGCCACGGAGGCGGGCCGAGCCCGAAGGGCTCGCAGCGTCGCAGCGAGGCGCAGACGGCGAGCACGGGAGGTGCAGCCAGACATCATGCCTCAGCCATCCGCGCCCGCCGGGGCGGGGAGGCGAGAGCGCAGCCCAGCGAGCACCGAGCCCGGCACGTCTTCGAGCACAGCAGGCCGATGTTGAACAGGAACGGGTTGGAGACCTTGCCGGCCTTGCGGTCCCACATCAGGACCGGAGCCATTGGCTCGGCCACCGTGCGCAGCCCCATCAGTTTCGCGCGTTGTACTCCGTGATCAGCGCGTTGGCCTGCGAGGCGGCGTTCGAGAGAGCGGCCTGGACGTCACCGCCGTCGAGGATCTCCGCCACGGCGCGGGCGGTGACGACGCGCACGTCGCGCTGCGGGCCGAGGATCGGCCCCTGGAGCGCCGGTTCGTCCGGCGAGCCGATCAATTGGTCGTAGGCGACGCGGAACCGCGGGTCGTCGACGTAGGTCGTGGCGACCGGCTCGACGTCGAGCGCATCGGTGCGCACCGGCACGTACCCCGTCTGCACGGCCCACTCCGACTGCGCCGCCGGCGAGACCAGGTAGGTGATGAAGTCCCAGGCAGCCGCCGCCGTCTCGTCGCCGTGATCGGCCACGACGTACAGCGCGGCACCGCCGACGAGGGCGGTCGGCGTGCCCGCTGGGCCGGGTAGCGGGCCGATGCCGATGTCGTCGCCGGTGATGTCGGGGATCAGCCCGCCGTCGATCACGTCGATGATCGTGCCGAGCGCCGCCGACGTGCCGATCGTCATCGCCGCCGGCTCGTCGGCATCCGCCAACTTCAGGAAGTTGTCCTGTCCGCTCGCGTTGCCGCCGACGTAGAACGCGAGGCCGTCCTGCACCAGCTGCTGCACGAACGTCAGCAGCTCGACGCCGGCCGGGCTGTCGTAGAGCACGCGGGTCGCCGGTGCGGCGCGGCCGTTGTCGTTGTCGGCGTAGAGCTCGCCGGCGTTCGCGAACCACTGCTCGATGAACCAGCCGCCGCCCGAGTCGGTGGCGCTGTCAATCGCGATCCCGTACGCGGCAGCTCCGGAATCGACGATCGCCTGCGAGTACGCCCGCAGCTCCTCGAGCGACTGCGGCGGATCGTCGGGGTCGAGCCCGGCCTCTCGGAACATCGACCGGTTGTAGTAGAGCACCGGGTTCGAGACGTTGAACGGCATCGCCCACTGCACGCCCGCCGTCGAGTACGCCTTGATCGTGGCCGGCTGGAACGTGCCGACGTCGAAGCCGGCAGCGTCGATGCAGGCCTCGATCGGAATCACGGACTCGGAGTCGATCGTCTGCTGCACGACGTACTCGGGGAACAGGACGAGGTCGGGCCGGCTGTCCTGCCCGGACTGCACGTACTTGTCGATCGTCGTGTCGTAGCTGCCCTGTGGCTCGAGCTGCACCCGCACGCGGGACTGGCTCGCGTTGTACTGGTCGGCGAGGAAGTTGATGCCGTCCTCGGTGGCGCCGGTGAGGCCGTGCCACATCAACACGTCGACCGGCCCATCGGCCCCCTCGAGCGCATCGACCGGGCAGGGCGGGAACTGGTCGAGCGGCGTCGAGATCGTGCTGGGCGGAGCCGTCGGCGCCGGTGCGGTCGTCGCCGGTGGCGCGCCGTCCGCGCCGTCGGTCGCGTCGGTCGCGGTCGTCGCCGCTCCGTCGTCGGTGGCGGGCTGCGTGGTGGGAGGCGGCGGCGTCGTGTCGGTCTCGAGTCCCGATTCCAGGATCGAATCGCCGCCGCCGCCGCAGGCTGCAGCCACGAGCGCCAGCGTGGCGGCGAGGAGGGCGGTCCGGCGCCTCATCCCTTCACCGCTCCGGCGGTCAGGCCGCGAACCAGTTGGCGCTGGAAGGCCAGCAACGCGGCGAAGATCGGCACGGCGGCGATGACGGTGCCGGCCATCAGGAGGTTGGGTTTGTCGAGCGTCGAGTTGCGCAGGAGGCGCAGGCCGGATTGGACCGTGTTCATGTCGGACTCCGTCGTGATGAGGTTCGGCCACAGATATTGATTCCAGCTCGAGAGGAAGCCGAACAGGGCCAAAGCTCCCACAGTCGGCCGGATCACGGGCAGCGCGACGTGCCAGAGGAACCGGAAGTGCCCGGCGCCGTCGATGCGGGCGGCGTCGCGCAGGTCGCGTGGGAAGCCGAGGAACACCTGTCGGAGGAGGAAGGTACCGAACGCCGTCGCCAGGAACGGCGCCGCCAGACCCTGGTACGAGTTCAGCCAGCCGAGGGAGTCGATCGTCCGGCGATTGACCACGAGGGTCGCCTCGAGCGGCACCAGCAGCGTCGCCAGGAACAGCAGGAACAGCAGCCCGCGGCCCGGGAACTCCAGCATAGCGAACGCGTACCCGGACATGACCGACGTGGCGACCTGGCACACGGTGACGACGATCGCGACGACGAGCGAGTTCAGGATGAAGCGCCCGAGCCGGCCGTCGGTCCAGGCCTCGCGCAGGATGTCGAGCGTGAACGCGTCCGGCACGAGCGGGTTCTGCAGCACGCGGTCGCCGGGCTTCAGCGAGGCGATCACCGTCGTGTACACGGGGAACAGCACGACGAAGGTCACCAACGACAGCAGGAGGTAGCGGCCGAGGAGACGCAGGCCACGCGGGCGGCCGAACGCAGGCCCCGAGAGCCGCCTCGCCGAGGGCACCGGCTGCGTTGCGTCGTCGACGCTCGTGAGTGCGGTCGGGTCAGTTGCCATAGTGCACCCGCTTCCCGATGCCGCGCAGTTGGAGGAGCGACAGACCGAGCAGCACGACGAAGAGCAGCACTGCGGTCGTCGCCTGGAGACCGACGTTGCCGCGGATGATCGAGTCCTGCCCGTACGTGAGATAGGTCAGCGTCATCGTCGAGTCGTAGGGCTTCGGGCCGCCGGACGTCAGCAAGTCGATCTCGCCGTAGGTCTGATACGCCCTCGTCGTCAGCACGATGACCACGAACAGCAGCGTCGGGCCGAGCATCGGCAGCGTCACGTGCCAGAAGCGCCGGGTGCTCGACGCGCCGTCGATCGCGGCGGCCTCGAACAGCTCGTCGGGGATCCCCTGCAGGCCGGCGGTGACGAGGATGAACGTGAAGCCGAGGCTCGACCACACGCTCGACAGCGCGACCGACGTGAGCGCGGTCCCCGGATCGCGGAGCAGGCCGGGGCTCTTGATCACCGGGAACAGGTCGCTCAGCCAACCCACGTTCGCGAGTGCGCCCACCTCGGGCTGGAGCAGGAACAGCCACATCAGGCTCGTGACGGCGACGGAGGTGGCGACGGTCGACGAGAACACGGCACGGAAGAACGCCATGCCGCGCAGGTGCTTGTCGGCCAGCACGGCGAGCCCTACCCCGAGGGCGAGGCCGAGCGGCACCGTGATCAGTGCGAACTTGGTCGTCACCCAGAGCGCGTGCTGGAACTCGGACGACATGAACGTGTCGGTGTACTGGTCCCAGCCGATCGACACGCAGTTGCGGCCCTGCACGTCGCACCGTTGCTGGCCCAGCCAGACCGCCCGTCCGAGGGGGTACAGCAGGAACGCACCGAGGATCACCATCGACGGGGAGAGCAACGCCAGTGCGGCGGGGAACTGCCTCCAACGCCGCCGCCGGGCCGAACGCGTTGCCATGCCCACAGGGTACGCCGCCGATGAGAACGGCTAGCGTCCGTCGGGTGAACGCCAACGTCGATCCCCCGTCGCCGTCCGAGCTCGATCCGCAACCCGTCGCCGACCAGCCGGGCGCCGATCGCGCCGTTCCGACCCCGTCCGCAGATGTGAGCTACGAGGACCCGGCGCTCGATCTCGCAGCGATCGAACGCGACCTGGCCGGTGTCGAGCGTGCGCTCGATCGCCTCGACGACGGCACCTACTGGACCGACGAGGTGACCGGCGCGCCCATCCCTGACACTGCCCTCGCCGACGACCCGGTCGCCCGACGTGCGCCATGAAGCGCGCTGCGTCCGCCGCAGCGCTGGCCGCCGTAGCGGCGGGGATCGGCGCCGCGTCGGCGCGGCGCAACACGCGTGACCCGCTGCCGGTGGCGAGCAAGCTGAGCCGTTCGGCGAAGGTCTGGAAGCTGTCGGCGCGCAACTCGGCCCGGTTCGCGATGGCGAAGGTGCGCGGCGTCGGGTCAGCCGCCGAACGGCGCGCCGAGCTCGATGCCCAGTTCGCGATCCGTACCGCCGAGGACGTCGCCAAGGAGCTCGGCGAGATGAAGGGCGTGCTGATGAAGGCCGGCCAGCTCATCAGCTTCATCTTCGAGGCGCTCCCCGACGATGCGCAGGCGGCGCTCGCCACGTTGCAGGCCGACGCGGCACCGATGTCGCCGACACTGGCCGCGCAGGTGGTCGAGGGCGAGCTCGGCAAGGCGCCCGAGCACGCGTTCCTCGACTGGTCCGACACGCCGGCGGCGGCGGCCAGCATCGGCCAGGTGCACCGCGCGGTCACGTCGCACGGCGTCGACGTCGCCGTGAAGGTGCAGTATCCGGGCGTCCACGAGGCGATCGAGCACGACCTCGACGCGGCCGAGGCGATGTACACGATGTTCTCGGCGATGATGCTCAAGGGCCTCGACGCCAAGGGACTGGTCGACGAGCTCCGGGACCGGATGCGCGAAGAGCTCGACTACCGGATCGAGGCCGACAACATCGCCGAGTTCGCCGAGCGGTTCGCCGGCCACCCGTGGGCGCGGCTGCCGCGGCTGGTGTCCGAGCTCTCGACCGAGAAGATCCTCACGACCGAATGGATCGACGGGCTGTCGTTCGACGACTTCCGCCACACGGCGAGCCACGACACCAAGCAGCGGGCGGCCGAGGTGATCTGGCGGTTCGCGCAGTACTCGATCCACCACCACGGCGCCTTCAACGGCGACCCGCACCCCGGCAACTACAAGTTCCACCACGACGGCAGCGTCACGTTCCTCGACTTCGGCCTGGTGAAGCGATGGTCGCCGGGCGAGTGGGAGCTCCTGCGTCCGAGCATCGACGCGATCATCATCCACCGCGACCCCGACCGGCTCGTCGACGCGATGGAGGCGAGCGGCTTCCTGCGCCCCGGCCACCAGCTCGACGCGGCGCACCTGTACGACTACGTCAGCAGCCCGTACGTGCCGTACCTGTCCGACGAGTTCACGTTCACCCGGCAGTGGATGGTCGACACGCTCGGCAAGATCTTCGACGTGCAGGGTCCGCACGCCGACGTGATCGAGTCGCTCAACATGCCGCCCTCGTTCGTGATCCTCGACCGGGTCGTCTGGGGCATGAGCGCGATCATGGGCAAGCTCGAGGCGCACGGCCCGTTCCGGGCGATGCTGCTCGAGTACGTCGCCGACGGCGAGCCCGCCACCGACCTCGGTGCGGCCGAAGCGGCGTGGCGGGCCGGCGCCCGATCGTGAGCGAGCACCTCGGCATCGTCGAGCTCGCCGACGTGTGCGAGCGGATGCGACGCCGGTGCCTCGACCTGTTCGAGACGCTCGGCGCCTGGGTGACGACGACGGACGACCCGGCGTTGCAGCGGCTGTTCGCGACGGCCGGTCATCGACACGCCTGGCACGCCGACCTCTGGTCGTCGCGCCGGCCTGCGGTCGCCGATCTCGGTCCCGGCGACGAGCCGACGCCGACCGCGCTGGCGCCGGCGACGCCACCGGCGGCGCGTGCGGACGCCTACCGGTCGGCGCTCGACGACCTCCGCGCCGACCTCGGCGACCTCGCCGCTCGCGCCGACCCCGACCTCGACCCGAGCACCCACCGCGTCGTCGACCTGGTCGCCGCCGACGTCGACGAGCTCGCCACCGCGCTCGGCTGAGGGGTCCGCCAGCGGCGAGATCAGCGGAAGCTGGCGAAGCTGCGCACGAGGGGCCGCTTCCAGCCGAGCCGGTCGACCATGCCGGATGGCGGCCAGTGGTCGTCGCGGCTGTACGCCCACCACTCGAACGGGTTCATGTAGTAGGCGCACGACTCGACGACCCGGCCGAACGGTTGGTCGCGGCGCGCCAGCAGCCAGACGAGTGCACCGGCGACGCCACCACCGACCATCCAACCGACGTAGAGCACCGGGTAGGCGGGCCCGAACGCCCGAGCTTGCCAGACGTGCACGTCCTCGTGGTCGGTCACCAGCTTCGCCCGGCGCGGTCGGGACAGATCGCCCGCGCCGGCGATGACGTTGCCGAGCGTGATCGCGAAGCCACGGCGCGGCTGGAACCCGCGGGTGTACACGTGACGGTTCCTGCGGCGGCTGAGAGGCTCGACGTAGCCGGCGTCACCACGCAGCGCTCCCAGCGCGTGCGAGACGAGGCCGGCGCTCGTCGTGGCCAGCGCCCAGGTGGAGTCGAGCGCGAACGCGCCGACCCCTCTCGACGATCCCCAGTCGTAGATCGCCCGCCACCCCGAGACCGCTCCGTTGGCCCCGGCGATCAGCGCCGCCGGCACGGCGACGCCGAACAGCGATCCGAACGCGCCGCCGAGTGCTGCGCCGGCTGCGGCCGTGGCAGCGGCTTCGGGCAGCCGGTTGTCGGTCACCCGCTCAGCGTTCGCGCAGCTTGGCCAGCAGACGGAGCAGCTCGAGGTACAGCCAGATGATCGTGACCAACAGCCCGAACGCGGCGTACCACTCGAACTTCTTGTCGAGCCCCTGCTTGGCGCCGCGTTCGATGAAGTCGAAGTCGAGCGCGAGGTTGAACGCAGCGAGGCCGGCGACGAGGATGCTGAAACCGATGCCGAGGAGGCTCGGGCTGCGCAGGAAGCTGACCGAGTCGGCGCCGGCGAACAGGCGGATCAGGAAGCTGACGCCGTAGAACACCATCACGCCGATGGTGGCGGTCACGACGATCCGCCGGAACCGCTCGGTGACCTTGATGATGCGGGTTCGGTACAGCACGAGCATCACCGCGAACACCGCGAGCGTGGCGCCGGCCGCCTGCACCACGATGCCGTCGTAGTAGGTCTCGTAGGCCTTCGAGATCGCCCCGACGAAGAACCCCTCCGCAACGGCGTACACGGGAGCGACGAACCGTGCGAGCTGCGGCCTGAACATCAACAGGAAGGTGAGGCCGATGCCGACGAACAGCCCGACCCACGCGAGCGTCGGGAACCCGCTGACCACGCTCTGCCCGTCGCCGACCTCGACGGTCTCGGTCTGCATCCAGCCGAACGTGGCGCTGACCAGCAGGAGCACGAGCAGGGTCGCGGTGGCGGAGATGACGCCGTTGACGGTCATCACCCGCGGCGTCCACGAGCTCACCGGGCCGTCGGTGACCGGCGGGAAGTAGTCGGTGCCGGGTTCGGGCGGCGCCCAGTTCATGGGCGCCTGCCGCATCGTCCGCTCGTTGAGCACCGGGTTGGCCATCGAATCCTCCTTGGAATCCTCGCCGGCCCGGCCCGCTGGTGGCGGGCGCGGCCGGGCGATCATGCTACCGGCGCCGCGGCGGTCCGGATCGGCGACCGACCGTGGGCAGCGATCACACCGCCAGATCACGAGGCGACGGCCATCTCCGGCAGCGATGGCGCGAGCCTCACCATTCCGAACACAGTTATCGGCACGGAAAGCCAGACGCCCTGGTTGCCCCACTTGACGTCCTCGGTATCGTTAGCACAACCCCAATGGCACCGGGTGGACCCCCGCCAAGCCGACCTACCAGGAGTTTTGCTGGTGGCTGGTTCGTCCGCCCACGACGGAGGGGCGCCAGCATCGCCGTCGGGCGTGACCAGACCAAGGGAGCCAACGTGGCCAAAGATCGCGTCGACCGTGACGACGAAGACCTCGTCCGCTTGTACCTCACCGACATCGGCCAGTACACGCTGCTCACCAAGGACGACGAGGTCCGTCTCGCGAAGGCGATCGAGGCCGGCAAAGAGGCGATCGAGGCGCTCGACGCCGGCGGCAAAGAGCTCACCGCCGCGAAGAAGCGCGAGCACCGCCGCACCGCCCGCAAGGGCGAGGAGGCCGAGCGCCAGTTCGTGCAGTCGAACCTGCGTCTCGTCGTGTCGATCGCCAAGAAGTACCAGGCATCCGGCCTGCCGCTGCTCGACCTCATCCAAGAGGGCAACCTCGGCCTGATGCACGCCGTCGAGAAGTTCGACTGGCGCAAGGGCTTCAAGTTCTCGACCTACGCCACGTGGTGGATCCGCCAGGCGATCACGCGTGGCATCGCCAACACGGGGCGCACGATCCGCCTCCCGGTGCATGCCGGCGACACGCTGGCCCGGCTGCAGAAGGCCCGCTCGCGCCTCGAGCTGAAGTACGGCCGCCCGGCCACGCTCGCCGAGCTGGCCAAGGAAGTCGAGATGCCCGAGGACAAGGTCACCGAGGCGCTGCGCTTCGCCGCCGAGCCGCTCTCGCTGTCCGAGCCGCTGCGTGAGGACGGCGACGCCGAGCTGGGCGACGTCGTCGAGGACCGCTCGGCCGAGTCGCCGTTCGAGGTGGCCGCCACCGCGCTGCTGCCCGAAGAGATCGCACGGCTGCTCGCCCCGCTCGACGAGCGCGAGCGCGAGATCCTCAAGCTCCGCTTCGGCCTCGACCGAGGCGAGCCGCGCACGCTCGAAGAGGTCGGCGAGCACTTCAACCTCACCCGCGAGCGCATCCGCCAGATCGAGGCGCGCGCGATGAGCAAGCTGCGTCACCCGAGCTCGGACACCGGCGCCCGCGACCTCCTCGCCGTCTGAGGCGGGCCGGTTGCCGGCGATCGCTGCGTTGCGGCTCGCCGCTCGTTGCCCAGGGGCAACTCGGGCTCGTCGCGCCTTGCGCTCACCGACCCCGGACCCGCCTCAGCGCCACGATTCCTCATCGGTTCCGACGGAGCCCTTCGACGCGATGAGGGTCGAGGTGAACTCGCGTCGCGACCAGGGGCGCCTTCGATGACGGCGCGGCGGGTCTCCGCTCCGGATGGCACCCCCTGGGTGGTTCGCCGCCGCTGGATCCCTCACCGCGAGGGCCGAGGTGTCACATCTCGCTTCCGGAAGCACCGCGAGCGACGGCGAGGAAGCAGGGACGACGGCAACCGCGTGCTCGACGGCGTCGAACTGCTCGACTTCAGTGGGGACATCGAGGCCGTCGCCATCGTCGTCGCGATCGTGGTGGCGATCATCCTGCTGTTCCTGTTCGGTTGGCCGCTCCTGCTCCTGGGCATCGACCTCGCCTGGCTGCTGATCGTCGGCATCTTCGGGGTGATCGGGCGGGTCGTCCTGCGGCGCCCGTGGCGGGTCGAGGCCACCTCGACCGACGAGCGGCGCGAGTGGTTCGTCCAGGGCTTCCGTGCGGCCGGCCGCCGGCGCGACGAGCTCGCGCGACAGTTCGAACACGGTCTGAATCCGGACGGAGGAAGTGCAACACTGAGCGGATGACGTTCGAGATCCGGCCGGCGCACCGCGAGGACGCCGACGGCATCACCGACGCCCAGGTCGCAGCCTGGCGAGCGGGCTACGCGCACGTCTTCCCCGAGTCGGTGCTGTACGCCGACGACTTCGACTCGACCCGCCGCGAGTTCTGGAACGCCTGGCGGTTCGCGCCCGGGCACCGCCTGTCGGTCGCCGTCGGCCCGAATGACGACGGTGCCGAACGGGTGCTCGGCTTCGCGTCCTACGGTCCCGAACGCGAGCGGGCCCGCGGGTTCACCGGCCGTGGCGAGGTCTGGGCGTTCTACGTGCAGCCCGATCTGTGGGGGACCGGCATCGCGTCGGCGCTGATGGACCACACCGAGACACGGCTGCGCGCCGAGGGGTTCGACGTCGCCGTGCTGTGGGTGCTCGACGACAACCCGCGCGGCCGCCGCTTCTACGAGAAGCACGGTTGGCAGGCGAGCGGCATCGAGGCCGACTTCGACGAGTACTGCGAGGTCAGGGTGCCCGAGGTCGAGTACCGCAAGCACCTCGCCTGAGCCTCTCCACGCCACGGCGGCGATCAGAGGTGCGCCCGCCCCAGCGAAGGGCTCAGACGGTGCTCCTGAGCAGGGCGCCCATGTCTGCGACCGAGGCGAGATCGACGAGCCGGTCACCCAGCGCCCCGGCTCGCTCCGCCCCGAGCACCGGGCCGACGAGCGCCTCGAACTTCGCGAGGAGCTTGGCGCCCTGGTCGGGCCTCCCCCTCCGGCGACCCCGCCGAGCGTCGGTCTCGTTCCACGAGCGGGCGCGGGTGCGTCCTCGGCAGCGCCCGCTACGCGAGCGCGAGCCGCGCCAGGTAGCCGCTCATCACGAGCCAGAACAGCGCGGCGTAGCCCTGCTCGCCGAGCTCGTCGTTGAGCCGACGCCCCAGGAACGTCCCGGCGAGCATCAGGGGGACGGCGGCGACGGCGACGCGGACCGCGTTCGGACCGAGCAGCCCCGCCTCGGCGAACACGGCCGACTTCGTCGCGTCGCCGAACAGCGACACGAGCGACGCCGCGCCGACCAGGTGGTGGCGGTCGAGCTCGAGGGCCCGCAGTGCCATGCCCTTCAACGGGCCCGACGTGCCCGAGAACCCCGATGTGGCTCCCGAGCCGAACGCGAGGAGCGGCCCGGCGGGCTTCGACGTCACCGGCGCCCGCTCGAGCGCGAAGCCCGCGATCAGCGCCACGCCGACAGCGGCGAGCACCCACGCCTCCGGGGCTGCCACGAGCAGCGTCGAACCGAGGAACGCGCCGATCGACACGAGCGCAACCACGGGCACGGCGACGCGGTACGGCAGGCGGTCGCGGTAGGCGACCACCTTGACGACGTTGTTCGCCGCCAGCAGGAGCGCGGCGAGCGCGACGCCCTCCTTCGGCCCGAGCACCGCGACCAGCGTCGGCACCAGCACGAGCGAGCCCCCCAGACCTGCGGACGCCGACACGGTGAACGAGACGAACGTCGCGACGAGGACGACGGTCATGATCGCCGGGCTCATGGGGAGACGCCGAACGATCGGTAGGCGACGGCAGGGTTCGTCACGCAGAACTCGTGGAACGCGTCGAAGTCGGTGAAGGTGGGCGGGATCGCGATCTCGCGCCCCGCCTGGTTGGCGACGGCGAGCACGTAGACCTCCGACCCTGCGTCGACGGGCCCCGGGTTCCACTGGAACTCCGCGATGCCGAAGCCGCCCGCTGGCACGTCGAGCGGCACGTCGGCACCGATCTGCGCCGTCGTGACCTCACCGTCGCCGGGATCGATCGTGACGGCGAACAGCCGCGTCTGTGCTGCGGCCGCCTGCACGTTGCCGGCGTTCGTGACGCGGAGGTAGAGGAACTTGTTGGCGTTGCGCTGCACGGTGTCGGCACCCAGCACCGGCAGGAGCTGGAACAGCGCGGCACGGCCCGCAGGGGGAATCGAGACGTTGCCCTGCGCGGTGAGCTCGGCAAGGTGCGCTCCGCCCAGCGTCGGCTCGGGACCCAGCACGTCGGTGACCGAGCCGCCGACGCGCAGCGCGACGCGCGGCACCTCGGCTCGCACGGGCATCCGGCTCTCGGCCATCGCGCGGTTGATCACGTTGCGGACCTCGCGGGCGGTGGCGAGCCGGCGGTTGCCGAAGTCGGCATTGGCGAACCGGACGTCGCGCTGCTGGGCGACCAGCATGGTCAGCGTGTTGTTCCCGGGCGGGATCACGTAGTTCTGGTTGTTGGTCCCGATCGAGTTGTTGACCA
The DNA here is from genome assembly GCF_030065885.1 of Ilumatobacter sp. Taxonomy (GTDB): domain Bacteria; phylum Actinomycetota; class Acidimicrobiia; order Acidimicrobiales; family Ilumatobacteraceae; genus Ilumatobacter. The sequence continues at coordinate 30,516 of NZ_JASJCS010000021.1, forward strand.
TGGTGCCGGGCGGCGTGACGGGGAAGCCGACGAGGAGCTGAAGCGAGCCTCCGGTGATCGCGAACTGGGTGCCGCCGAAACCGCGAATCCGGACCGTGGTGATCGGTCCGGGTGGGGGCGTCAGAACGGCGTCGGCCTGGATTCCCAGCCCGGCCTCGGCGAACTCCCGATTGAGCGCTGACGCGATGGCCCATGCGTTGTGTGGTCCGGGAGGCGGGAAGTCGACCGGATTCGTCGGGATCGAGATGTTGAACGCCGCCTGCGGCGTCGAGATGCGGATGCCGCGATCGGTCGGGCCCGGGGGACGCAGGTCGAACGTCTCGGAGCCCGCCAGCGTCTCCGACACAGGACCGACAGCTGCCGCCCAGCCGAGGCGCTGCAGCGCCGATGCGGTGGGCGACGCGGCGACCGAGAACTGCGCGCCGTCGACGCCGCGCAGGAAGAGCTGGTGATCGTCGGCCGTCGGGGTCGTCAGGCTCTGCCGGAGTGCGATCTTGAGCTGGGTCGCGACCAGGCGTTCGACGTCGGTCACGTCGACGACGTCGGCCGGGATCGTGTCCTGTGGCGACTCGACGATGGTCAGGATGCCGATCGACGCGAAGTTGGCGATGTCGGCGGGGAAGTTGACCGACACGTGCCGCACGCGCGGCATCTCCGGCGTGACCCGGTCGGCGCCGACGTTCGTCGGGTCGGTCATCGTGTGGTCGTCGAGCACGGTCCACGCCCCCTGTGCGCCGGCGACAGGACCGAGGAGGTGGTCGACCCAGAACAGTTCGGGCAGCGGCGGTACCCCGGCCGACGTGTCGGCGTACATCGTGACGACCCGAACCCCGCTGGCCGGGAACGCACCTCTGTTGTGCACCTGGACGAACAGGTCGGCTGCCCCTGGCGTCGGGTGCTCGTCGACGATGTCCTCGTCGAAGTCGACGCCGTCGATCACCGCACCGGCGGCCAGCAAGCGCGCCGGCGCGGATCGGGTGATCTTGATGTCGGGCGATGACATCTCGGCGCGCGCCGGTACCGGCGACATCACCGAGGGCCCGATCGGCGCAGGGCGTTGCACACCCATGTCGAGCTCGTTGGCGCGGACGTAGAGCTGGACGTCCTGTGCCGGCAGCGTCCCGACGTGACGTTCGTAGACGCCTCGGCCCCACGCGCCGGCCCGCAGCATGCGCGTCGTCGGCTCGAACGCGAGATCGCGGATCCACGCGTTCGGCAGTCCCTGGTTCATCGCGGTCCAGTTCCGGCCACGATCCGTCGAGGCGAACACGCCGATGTTCGTGCCGACGTAGACCGCATCGGGCTGGGCGGGGTCGGTCTCGATCGCGTTGATGCTGACGAGGCTGGGCGGCGCCCCGGTGTCGACGATCTGCGCACCGATGTGGGTGAACGTGGCGCCACCGTCGGTGCTGCGGAACATGAACCCTGGATCGTTGGCGCCGGTTCCGAGGAACAGCGGGTTGTTGAACGCAACACCGAGATCTTGGCGCTCGCCGTAGAGCCCGACGTACACGGTGTCGGGCTCGGTCGGGTGGAAGGCGATCGCTTCGACCCGACGATCCTGGGAGACCATCGCCGGCCACCGGATCGTCCGCCAGGTCTGTCCGCCATCGTCGGACGCGAAGATGGTGCCCGCCATCGCACCCACCCACACGGTGTTCGGCCGAACCGGCGAGAACGTGATCTCCGTCGCATGACCGCCGAACGCGGCGAGGCCGTTCTGCGTCCAGTTCGCCGCACCGACGTTCAAGTCTGCGAAAGCGCCCGCCAGACCGGCGGTGGTGATCGCCTGTTGGATGATCGGCAGCAGTTCGTCGACGTAGATCGCGCCGAGGTTCTGGAACGTAGCCGCGTTGAACGTCACGGTCGCGGTGGTCGCGCCGACGGTCAGCTGCAGCGTCTGACCAGGGGGCACGTTGTACGGTTCGTTGCCCAACGACTGCCCGAGGAACCCACCTGCCGTGAGGCCGAGAGCTGCCAGGGCGGTCCCGCCGATCGTCACGCCGCCGGGCGGGTTGCCGCGGAGGCGGATCGACTTGAAGACGGCGGTCGGCTCGACCCGCACACCGTCGGTCGAGAGTGCGGTCCGCAAGGCGGCCACGAGCTCGCCGACCCGCAGGTTGGTCGGGTTGGCGAACGTGGGCGCTGAGAAGGTGACGGTCCGCATCGGCCGACCCGACACCTGAACGGTCAAGGTCATGTTGGCGGGGGGCCCGCCGGCGTTGGCGAACGCAGAGCCCCCGGCGCCAGCGCTCACGACGGGGATCCGCACGATCGCGGGCGCTCCGGGCAACGCCGTGTACGTCCCGGCCGCGATGCCGAGCCGACTCGCCGGCGCGGTCGTGAGCGCCGTGCCACCGAGGGTGATCGAGACGGGCGCCGCCGGCGCGGCGGGCGACGTCGCGATGGTCTGGATCTCGACAGCGAGCGGGCGCGCCGGGAAGGTGGGCGCTGCCGTCACTGCACCGCCGGCCTGCGCGTTGATGGTGGCGATCACCTCCGCCGCGGTGGCCGACGCAGCGCTCGCGATCGTCGGCCCCGACCTGAACACGATCGGCAGCGCGGCGCCATTGACGTTGAGCTGCAGCACATCGCCCTCGGCGAAGGCGTACGGCTCGGTCCACGGGACGAGCAGATGGGCGCTCGCACCGTTGGCCGTCGACCGCTGCGGCTCGAGCCCCAGCCCTCGGGCGCCGGCCGACTGTTGGACGGTGATCTGCGCGTTGCCGCCCACCTGCGGGGCGAAGATGTGGACGTGCGTTCCGACCGCCTCGGGGGCCCACAGCTCGCCGGTCGCCCCTCGCTGGAGCCCGTACAGCCGGTGCCACCGCGCGTTGAGCACGCGGTCGCTGTCGAAGGGGTCGCTCGCCGTGTCGGCAACGAACACGGCATCGTCCTCGGGAAGGAACCCCTGCGTCAGTTCGCGCGGCCACAACCCGTTGACCACGTCGTGGCCGGCGACCGGGAAGGTGCCGTCGAGCGCGCCGGCGAACTCGACGGCATCGATGGCTCCCTGCCACGTGGCGAGGAACCGATACGGGTCGTCGGGGTCGAAGGTGACGAAGCCGCCGTCGGCGCTCAGGGCCAGACGCCACGTCGGGCCGCCATCGGTCACGTACACGCCGTTGTCCTGGAACCCGCACGCCATCATCGTCGGGACCAACGGACTCGTCGTGAGGTCGTACATCTGTGCGGCGAGCAGCCCGGCGCTGCGCTTCTGCCATGTGGTCCCGCCCGCCGGGAGCGGCAAGATCGTCGACGGGTTCGTACCCCTGGCGACGTACGAGTTCGCCGTGTTCCAGTCGGTGCTCATCGAGATGCCACCGTCGTTGCCGACCCAGAGCTCGGGCGTGCCTGGGGCGCGCTGGATGAAGAGCGCGGCGTGGTGGTCGGCGTGATGGGCGCGATCGAGGTGGTACAGATCCGACAGCATCGCCAGGTTCCAGTTGACGTTCGCCGCGTTGGCGGTGTTGGCGTTGGTCGACGTGTACAACTCGACGAAACCCAGCGCCACGTGGTTCGAGTTGGCCGGGCTGACGGCGAGCGAGATGTTGTAGCCGCCTTGGGCCTCGTTGGGCCAGTCGACGTGAGGAGCGAGCCGTGTCCAGGCGACGCTGCTCGGCGGCGTGGCGCGGGCATTGCGCGACCGGTAGAGGCCGAGCACGGCGCCGCTGGTCGCGTCGGCGTACAGCACGTAGGCCACGTTCCGGTTCGACGGGGCGATCGCGATCTTGGCGCGGCCCGGCAGCGGCGGGTTCGGGCCGCCGGGAGGCGCGACGACCTGCATCTGGTTCGCCGCAAGCGCGAGCGCAGCCTCGACCGCGGCATCGTTGGATGCTGCCGTGGTGGCCGGATCGCCGTGCAGGGCGTTGTCGAGGCGGATGACGAGTGACCCGCCGGCCGCGCTCGTCGCAGAGCCGCGGACCAGGTAGAGGATCGGTCGCCCTGCCGTGTCGGTCGAGAAGGCGACGTCGGAGAAGTTCGTGCCGGCGGTCGCGGCGAACTGCGTCCAGGCCCCACCGCCGTTGAAGGTTCGGAAGACCCCTGCCGGTCCTACGGCCCAGCAGATGGTCGGGTCGGTCGGGTGGGCTGCACACGCGTCGAACGAGAAACCGATGCTCGGGGCGGCACCGGGTGGTCCGCTGGTCGCCCACGTCGCCCCACCATCGGTGCTCACGTAGACGCCGTCGCCGCGAATGATCTCGGCCCCGCCGGTGCTGACCTCCCCGGTCGCGACCCAGATCGTCTGCGGCGCCGACGGCGAGATGTCGATCGCGCCGACGGCCAGCGCCGCCGTGTCCTGCCAGAGCGGGAACCACGACTGTCCTCCGTCGAGGCTCTTGAACACCCCGCCGGAGGCGCCGCCGGCGTACATGATCGCGGCATTGGTCGGGTCGACCGCCAGCGCAGTCACGCGGCCGCCCACGTTGCGGGGTCCGATCGACACCCAGTTGTGGCTGCCGGGGGTCGGGGCCCGGCTCCCAGACGCGTTGGCGACCGCATCGCCCGGGAAGTTGACGGGGTCGCCGGGCGCCGGGTCGCGGTCGACCGCGAGTCGGGGCGGGCCGGGAACCGCCTCGGTGCTCCATGCCTCCTTCGTCGCCAGGTCGGCGTCGAAGGCCAGTTCGCGCAGAGAGACGTTGTCGTCGGTCATGGGCCGGGTCGGGTTCGGTTGCGGGTCATGGCAGATCGAAGAGGAATCGCATCGCGTCGGTCAGCTGAGCGTTGGTCGGCGGCGCGGTCGTGCCGTCGCGGCGTTGCACCGCCGGCGTGTACGGCTCGGCGATGGTCGCCGCGGTGTCGGTCGTGATGTCGGAGGCGACACGGAGCCACGCTCGCCAGGTCGCGATCCAGCCCATGTCGTTGAGGAGGTCTTCACCGCCCGGCACGGCGCTGCCGTAGGCGGCAGGGGCCGGGTGCGGCCGCATGCCGGGTTCGTGGTTCGCCGCGTCCGCCTTCTCGCTCACCGCGCCGCCTTCGACGAGCATCCGCCACTCGTTCAGCCGTCGCTCGTCGAGGTTCCATTGCCGGAAGACCTGGTAGACGGCACCGGGCACGTTGTTCGGGATCATCGGAAGGCCGGGTTGGTTGGCGTTCGCGCCACCCAGCGACGGCACGGCGCCGGCGGCGAACATCGCCGCGAGGTCGGCGGCGAGACCGACCGCCGACTGGTCGGTGTCGGCGAGCGAGGGACCCGGCACGAGAGCGATCGGTTGATCAGGCCGGCCGGCGGCGGCGGTCAGGCCGACCCGGGTCGCCACCTGCGATCTGGGGGCTGTCCGGAGGAGGTATGCCTCGTCCTCGGTGGTGCCGACCGCCGCGAAGTCACCGGCATGGGCATCGTGGTCGGCTCGTGTCGCTTCGTCGTCGCCCGGATCGGCGAGCCCGTGCGGGAACGCCAGGCGCTGATCCAGCGGCGGGTCGACCAGTGCGGTGTTGACGTCGACGAGCGCTTCCTCGAGCTTGATCGCGATCGCCAATCCGGTCATCTCGTCGGGGCCGAGGGTGACGACGGTGGGCGCACCGCCGTCGACCCGGAGCTGGATGGTGTGGTCGTCGTGTGCGATCTCGAGGTTGCCGGCTCCGGTCCACCAGACCTTCACGATCGCCTGGCGGTCGGTCGGGTAGCGCAGCTCGGTGAGGCTTGCCGGCGTCGCCGGCGGCACGGCTGGGTCGCGCCAGAGCGTCGACTCGTCGAAGACGGCTGCCCGAGCGGCGACCGCAGACGCAGCCGCCGCATCGGCGAGCGCCTCGATCACCGGGAACCGGTCGCTGCGGTCGGGAGCGAACAGTGCCCCGATGCCCCCCGCACCGGCCAGACCGAAGGCGGCGGCCAGGCCACCGGGCACCATGATCAGGACGGTCAGGATCGCCCAGGTGAGCCAGAAGCCCAGATCGTCGGTCAGATCCGCGGCATCGATGATCGCGGCGAAGGCCGTCGTGAGCAGACCGAAGATCGAGGGCGTGGCGTTGATCAGGTGCAGGAACGCATCGGCCCCCTCACCCATCCCGGCGGCGACGATGCCGCGGACCAGCGAGTAGAGATCGGTGCCGGTCTGGAGGCCCCACAGCGCCCAGGTCCATCCGACGCTGCCGGCGGCGGCGCTGCCGACGGTGGCCGGCGTCAGCACGATTCGTGCGAGTCCCAGCACCAGCGCCGTGATGAACGCCTCGGCGTGTTCGGGCACGTTGGCCCAGAGGTACATCGACAGCGCGAACGGCGAGATCGATGAGATGCCTGCCGCGAGGCTGTAGAGCTGGAGCGCGCCGATGGCGCCCGAGGAGCCCGTCGCCGTCAGCCAACCGCTCGCCGGGCCGAGGAACCGCCCGACGAGGAGCGACACGGGCACCGAGAGCAGCGCCGGGGTCAGGACGAGGTACCACTCGCCGGCACCCCACTGGGCAGTGACCAGATCCTGCGTCAGGAACGACACGCCGGCCGCGAGACGTTCGGCGTCCAGGTCGTCACCAGGCTCGAAGCCGTCCAGGAACGGTGCGAACCCCAACGGCGGCGAGAAGCCGTACGTGGTCGTGAGCGCCTCGAGGTACCCGTCGTACAACGCATCCGGGATCTCGCGCTCCGGCGGCCACCACCGCTGCCACGATGCGGCGCCACGGGTTGCGCCACCGAAGAGGTTCCTCACCGCAGCCCGGCCGGCCTCGGTGACGGCGGCGGGCCCGTGACGATCGTGCCGCCGGTCGTTCACGTCCGCGCGAAGGCCACGCGCGATCGGCCCGACGATGAGATCGGTGGCGACGGCGGCGAGCATGCCGCCCGTGAACGCGTCGATGTTCGACCGCTCGTCGGCGTCGGTGGTCTTCTGCCGCCCCCGCTGGCCGACTTGGAGCGCGAACTCGGTCGAGGGGACGATCACCTGACTGAAGTTCGGGTCGGGGGACCCGCGACGCATCGCACCGGTCATCCACACGGGGTCGCCGGTGAAGTACTGCGCGTAGCTCGGCCATTCGAACGCGGTCGTGCCGAGCATCGCGTACGTGCCGACGCCGTTGCCGATGCGCAGGCTTGCGGGCATCGGGGCCTGGTCGGCACCGGCGAGCATGTCGCGTGCGCGCTCGATGAGCGCGAGCATGCGTTGGTCGGTGTCCTGGAAGGTGACCGCGTCGGTCAGGTTCGCCGCCGCCCCGCCGATCCGTGCGTCGTATCGACCGGCTGTCGCCTTGTCGCGCAGCGCGCTGCCTGCCTCGCGAAGGCGCTTGTGGGCCAGTGCGACGACGGCACTCGGGAGGATCAGGTCGCTCATGTCAACCTCCCACCGACAGGCTCACCGAGGCGCTCGCGCCACCGCCCCCGGCCAGGTCGGCGGCGTCGGGGAGCGCATCTTGGAGCCGCTTGATGGCCACGGCCAGGTCGTTCAGCCCGCCGCCCAGCTGGGCCGCGATCGCATCGAGGGCGAGCAGTAGCGGGTCGAGGAGAGCCCGGATGTCGAGAGCGCCCAACGCATCGACGATCTGGTCGTAGATGTCGGTGACGGGCGCGAACAGCACCGTCGGCCGCAGCGCCTCGGAGCCTTCGGTGATCGCGTCGGTCATCGCGGTGACCGCGGCCTCGACCGGCGCCAAGGGGTCGAAGCCGGCGAGCTCGGCCTGCAGCGCCTCGATGCTGGTCAGCAGGTCGCCGAGGACGGCGCTGGGGCGGATCGCATCGATCGCGCCGAGCAGGTCGGCATAGATCGCATCGAGCTCGTCGGCGACGAACCCGATGTCGATCGCGGCCAGCGCAGCTTCGACGTCGGTGACGATCTCGCGGGCCGGTTGCAGGACGCCGTCGGAGGCGAGCGCGGCCAGCCGGTCGACGAACGAGCGGATCGCGTCGAGCAGCGGCTCGAGCACGGTGTCGGGCGACAGGGTCGCGAGCAGCTCGGCGGCGATCTCGCGTGGCGTCTTCCCGGACGGGTCGAGCCCGAACCGTCCGAGCAGGGAGCGCACCCAGTCGCCGATCGTCGACAGCGGGCGCAGCGCGTCGCGGAGCGCGGCTGCCACGGCGTCGACGATCAATCGTTCCGAGCCGGCGAGGCGGTCGAGCTCGCTCGCCGCGGCGTCCAGCGCGTCGGCGTAGTGCGCGGCGGCGTCGGCGAAGGGGCCGAGCAGCTCGGTCGGCGAGGCCGCGGTCACCTCGATCTCGACGCTGAGCCGGAGCAGGCTGTTCTCGGGGAGTGCCTCGATCTGCTGCACGAGACCTCGATGGATCGGCGCCAGACCTGCGACGAGATCGGTCAGGTCGACCTGCCGCACCACCTCTGCGAGCTCACCGATCCGTCCGGCCGGTCCGGTGAGGCGGGGCTGGAGCACCGACGGCTCGCCACGGATCCACGCCGAGACCGTGTCGTACGTCTCGGGTCGCGCGTCGATGCCGGCGCTGCGCAGCAGGCCAGCGATGGCCGCGGGGACCACGCCGACGCCACGCGACGGCCCGGCGACGTCGGCGACGATGCGGTCGAACGCTCCCGTGAACAGGGTCGTGAACTGGTCGGGGTCGAGCCGCCCGACCCACTCGTCCACTGTCGCTTCGGCCTGGTCGAGCCAGCCGTGCAGCTCCTCGATGTGGAGGAACTCGGTGATCGCGGTCCGGACCTCGTCGATCTCGGTGACGACCGGCGCGAGCAGGGTCGACGGCTCGTACGGCGCGAGGGCTTCCTGGACGTCGTCGAGGGCCGCATCGATCGGGTCCAGCAGATCGGATCCGAGATCGAAGCCACCGATCGCGTCGCGGACGGGAGCGATCGCATCGTCGAGGGGTTGCAGGATCGCGGTCGGGTCGATCGCTCGCAGCGTCTCCAGGAACGGCTCGTAGACGTCGGCCTCCAGCTGTTCGATCGGTGCGCCGGGGTCGACGGATTCGAGGAATGCGATGACCTCGGCGTAGGCCTGCTCGATCTCGTCGAGGACGGTCGTGTCGAGCTGATCCAGGATCTCGGCGAGGCGGGCGTTCAGGACGTCGGCGACGTCGCGCTGCACGTCGATCTGCTTGATCGGCTCGACGGCCTCGGCGAGGTCGGCCTTGGCGTCGTCGGGAAGCAGACCGAGCGGCACGGCGCCGACGACGTCGGCGGTCGTGTCGACGATGTCGATGGCGGTGTCGAAGAACGGCCGGACCTGCGCCTTCTCGAGGGCGGTCGCGATCGGAGCGATGCCGGCCTCGAGCGTCGCTTGGAGGTTGGCGAGATCGAGCGCGTCGAGGGCGGCCTGGATCCGTCCGAACGCCCCCGACACCAGGTCGGCAGCGGTCTGCATCGAGGTCCGCACGGTGTCCATCGCGGCCACGACGGCGTCGCTGGCGCTCTGGATCGTGGCCTCCGCATCGCCGATCAGCCCGGTGACGGTGTCGATCACCGCCTCGATCGGCTCGAGCACGGTCTGGATCTCGGCGATCAGCGGGCCGAGGTCGACCGCCTCGACCAGTTGCCGGACGGTGGCCAGCGCGCTGCTGATCGCGACGACCACCTCGTCCGCCGCCTGGCGAACCGTGTCGACGAACCCGAGCACCGGCTCGAGACCGCCGACGAGCCCACCCGCGAGCACGGCCGGGTCGAGCTGATCGATGCCACTCGCCAGCGCGCCGACCTGGTCGCGTGCGAGCTGCCAGAACGCATCCAGCGAGTCGGCTGGGTCGGGCAGCGGGGCGTCCAGCAGCGGGCGACACCATTCGACGATCTGTTCCGACAGCGCCCGGATCGGCGCCGTTCCCGACTCGCTGAGCAGCGCGACCGCCGCGTCGAGACGGGCGGCCACCCCCGGGACATCGATGCCGACGAGCGTCGCCTGGCCGAAGCCGAGCCCGCGGGTGAGCGCCTCGGCGGTGAGCCGGACATCGCGAGCGAAGTCGACGATGACCGGGGCGACGATCGCCGTGAGATCGGGATCGTCGGGGTCGATGCCGACCAGCAGGTCCGCCGGGTCGCGGAGCCGCCAGGTCTCCAGGCGGCCGACGAGCGCCGACAGCTCGGTCGGTTCCATCATCGAGAGCACGAGTGCGGCACCGTCCGCGGCGTCGCGCACGGCTGCCTCGACGGCCATCAGGCCGCCGAGTTGCACCACCAGCTCCTTGATCGCGGCGCCGTGTGATCCGAGCTCGCCGAACACACCGTCGAGGTCGAGACCGCCGGGGACGGCGCCGCCCAGGAGATCGATCATCGTGCGAACCGGTCCGGACGCCACGCCGTCGGTCACCGCCCGGATCCGGGCCTCGATCGCGTCGAGGCCGGTCCCCTCGATGTCGCTGCCGAGCTCGCCGACGGCCGCGAGGGCGTCGATGTCGAGCTCGGTCAGCTGACGCCCCAGATCGATCGCAGCGGTGAGCGGACCGATCAGCTCGTCCAACAACGGGACCTCCACGCCGACCGCGGTCAGGCCGTCGACGATCGCCGCGACGGCGTCGCCGATCGTCGCAGTGCCGATCCCGTCGATCGACGCCGCCGCGTCGGCGATGGATGCGCCGTCGAGGTCGATCGCGGGCACGTCGATCGCGCTCAGGTCGCCGCCGAGACCGTCCACGGTGACGTCGAGGTCGAACCCCCCGTCGCCGAAGTCGGCCTCGAGCGTTGCCGCCAGTGCCATGTCAGCGCACCAGCCGGCTCAAGTCGACGCCGGGCATCGATGCGACCGACGGGGTGTTGGCGAACGGACGCCGCAGGATCGTCACCGGAGCGTTCGGGGTCGTGACCATCATCATGAGACGCATCAGACCGCCGGGCGCCAGCGGTCCGTTGCCGCCGAACAGCGGCGCCGTGGACGACGAGACGAGGCGGCGGTCGGGACCCACCAACTGGTTGCAGTCGACGTCGACGCCGATGAAGGTCGTCATCTCGACGATCGTGCCGCTCACCCGCTCGACGTCGTCGCCCACGATGCGCCAGCGGAGGATCGTGTCCTTGACCTCGACCGTGCCGCGGAGAACGACGGCCGGGCTCGCCGGGGCGTTCACGCGCATCGTCACGGTCATCGCGAGGAACAAGGCGTTCTGCGGGACGAGCGGCGTCAGCACGTCGCTCCAGCTCAACTCGAGGTTGCCGAGGATCGACAGCGCCTCGTCGGCACCGATCGGCTTGCGCGGGTCCCATGCCGCGCCCTCGAGCACGACCAGGCCCTGCAGCGAGTCCGGCCCCGGTTCACCGCGGGGCCCCGGCGGTCCGGTCTCGCCCCGATCGCCTCGTGGACCGGGCTGACCGGTCGCACCGGTCCTGCCGCGCTGCCCCTGCGGTCCGATCTCACCGCGCTCGCCCTGCTCGCCCCGCGCACCTTGCTCGCCGCGCGGTCCTGGTTCACCCTGTTCGCCCCGGGGCCCGGGTTCGCTGCGCGGCCCCGGTGGACCCACCTCACCCTGCGGACCTTCGGGACCGGGCTCGCCGACGGGGCCACGCTCCCCCGCCGGACCGGTCTCGCCCTGCGGACCCGCCGGGCCGACGGCACCGCGCCTCCCCTGCGGACCGGGTGGGCCGACCTCGCCCTGCGGACCGGGTTCGCCGCGTGCGCCTGGGTCTCCTCGCTCGCCCGCCGGACCGTCGGGACCGGGCTCGCCGCGCGGGCCAGGCGGACCGGCGGGGCCCTCGGGGCCGGCGGTGCCCTGAGGACCTGCCTCGCCGACCGGGCCGCGAGGCCCGGCGGCACCTTCCGGGCCGGGAGGTCCGACCCCACCGGCCGGGCCGATGTCACCTCGTGGCCCCGGCGGGCCCTCCTCACCGGCGGCGCCGGCCGCACCACGCTCTCCGGCGGGGCCCGCGGGACCCATCTCACCCGCCGGGCCCGCCGGTCCCGGCGGGACGACCGGCCCGGGCGGGCCGACGGCACCCTGCTGACCTGCCGTCCCCGGCGCGCCGGCGGGGCCCCGCTCGCCGGCGGGTCCCGGAGGCCCGGCGGGACCCTCGGGACCGGCCGGGCCGGCTTCGCCGGCGGCCCCGGGAGGACCCGCCTCACCGGCTTCGCCGGCGGGGCCTGCGTCACCTCGCGGGCCCGGCTCGCCCTGCGGGCCCGGCGGGCCTGCCGGTCCGGGCGGGCCGTCCGGACCGACGTCGCCGGCCGGTCCGGGTGGGCCGGCCTCGCCGGCGGGTCCGGCCTCGCCCTGGGGACCCGGGGCTCCCGGTGGTCCGGCCGGCCCCACGGCTCCGCCGCCTGCGTCGAGCAGCTGGCCGTCGAAGCGCCAGCGACCCGCCCCGTCCTGGTAGTGCTCGCCGGTGTGGCCGTGACGACTCGGCGCGACGAAGAGCATCGGGTCCTGGGTCACGGTGAGGTCGCCGTCGATACGTTCGATCGTTCCGATCGAGAGCGCGTCGGGGGCGCTCGGCTCGGCATCGTCGACCACCGAGACGAGCGTCGTCGCGAACACGATCGTGCCGACGTCGCCGAAGCGGCTCACCGGGTCGTCGTCGATCTGCTGCGTGAGCTCGACTCGGAACGGGCCGTCGCCGTCGGGCACGGGCACGGTCGCACCCTCCTCGATGCGCAGCCGCTCGCCACCCGGTGTGAAGCCCAGGCCCGGCGTCAGGCTCACCGCCGATCCGTCGGTCTCGAGCCGGAGGCCGTAGCCGATCTGACCGACGCCGATCACCGTCCGCAGGTCACGCACCGCTTCGGCCAGCGTGTCCTGCAGATGGGCCAGGTGTTGCGGGGTGACCCGCAAGCCCTCGACGAAGTTGCTGTGCTGCGCCAGAGTCATCGAACTCACTCCTCGTTGGGCGTGTAGAAGACACGGACCCGGTCGAACGTGTACGTGCCCGCCGCGGTCGCCAGGACGTCGACGCGCAGAGCCGGCACGTCGCCGAGGCCCTGCTCGTCGGGTGTGATCGCCTGCTCGCCCAGATCGACCACGAACTGCTGCCCGGCGGCCGGCGGATCGGCGACCACGGCGATGTCCGACCGGTCGCCCACGTTGAGCGTCACCGACCCGACCGGGTTCTCGGCAGGTGGTGTGCCGATCGCGCGCACCATGGCGTCGAGCGGCGGGAGCTCGGCGGGCGCGGAGAGGCTCCGGTACGCGCCGCTCGCCGATTGCCATCGGAGCAGCGTCCGCGACTCCGCCGCCAGCGCCGCTGCGTCGGTGGTCGCGAGCAAAGCGGTGCCGCGTGCGGGCTGGAGCGCGATCCACACGTCGCCGCCGTCGAGCTCGACGGGTTCGGTCGTCGTCATCGTGACCCACTGCACGACGCCGTCGGTCGACGGAACGATCACGGGGTCGAACGCGACGTCGCTGATCGACTCGCCGGGCGTCGGCACGTGCGCTCCCTCGACGCCCCGTCGCAGCTCACCGGCGAGCTCGACCTCGGCATCCGTGGCGATCGCGAGACGTACGCCGTCGAGCTGCTCGAAGCGACCGGTCAGGGCGACGGGCAGTCGCACGAGCACCGAGCGGCCCCCCACCAGTTCCACGGTGGCGTCCGGTGAGGCGGTCGGGCCATCTGCCGGAAGGACGCGGGTCGTGCCGACGTCCGCGCTGACCGAGAGCTCGAGCCGCCGGACCTGGGCGGAGGCGGCGTCGGGGAGACCGGCGAGCGGCAGATCGAGGTGCCAGCGCCCCTCCGACGCTCGTTCGGCCCGCCGGAGGGAGCCCTCCGGGAAGCCGACCTCGTGCACGTGCAACACGTCGACGTCGATGAGCTCGAGCTCGAGGTCGGCGGGCATCGTCGACGTCAGCTCGACGTGAACGGGCACGCTCGCCGATGCGACCGCCGTGGCGACCGCGCCGGTGATGTCGATCTCGGCGTCGACGTCGTAGTCGCTGTCCGGAGCGGCGGGTGTCGCGACGCCCCCCGACCAGGCCCGCCCGCCGTTGACGGTGAGATCGATCGTCTGCGGTGGCGACGGCAGGGTGGCGCGCCAGCCGTCGGCGATGGCCGACGGTGCGACCGGCGCCGGGAAGATCAGCTGCAGGCGTTCGGTCGCCAGCTCCTCGAAGGTGGCGATGTCGCGTGGGTAGCTGAACGAGCTGCCGGTCCACGGCGCGTAGTCCACGTCGACCATCGACGGCGACGCGGCGACGAAGTCGCGCGAGAGGCTGGCGATCGTGCGAACTCCCTTGAAGTCGACGATGATCTCGGTCGAGTTGCCGGTCGCCGAACCGGCGGCACGCACCTCGGCGACGTCGCGCAGCGGCACCGTGCCCGGCGCCCGCGCCCTCACCCTGGCCCGGACGCTGCGCACCAGTGCACCCGCCGGTACGGCCAGGTCCTCGAACCGCAGCAGGACGGCGGTGCCCGTGGGCTGGTAGATCAGGTAGGGCGTGCCGTAGTACCCGTGGACCGTCGTCTCCACGTAGGCGATGTCACCGGTGTACTGCGTCGCCACGATGCTCCCGTCCTCCTGCCGATCAGCGGGCGAACGTGTAGGCGTGCTGCCACGACACGAACAGGTCCTCGACCGTCTCCCCCACCTGGTCGGAGACGTTGAGCTCGTTGTCGGCCGCGACTGTCTTGATGATCTCGACGTCCTCCGGCGACAGGTCCGCAGGGCTGCTCCGCCGGCTCAGCATCCGGTTGACCTCCACGTTGTTGCCGACGTAGAGCTCGTAGACGGAGGCCATCGTGTCCTCGTTGAGGCCGACGTGACCGCCCTGGAACACCTTGCCGGGCACCTCACTGGCCGGCGCCAGCACCAGGTTCACCGCGGTGCCCTGAGTGACGACGGTGCCCGCCGGGATCGACTGCGAGACCACCTTGTTGACGATCTGCGGTCGGCCACCAAAGAAGTCGTCGAACACGCTCGTGTCGACCTCGAGGACCGGCACGGCGAAGTCGTCTCGCACCACGTTGGCCTTCTTGGCGCTCTCCCCGAGCGCGATGAACACCTCGCTCGGTTGGCTCTCGGCAGCGCGAAAGCGATCTGCGAACGCCCCGAAGCTCTCGGTCTCTCGGAAGTTGAAGTCGCTCATGGTGTTGCTCCTCGTCGTTTCAGATGGTGCGGGTCGTGGTGGCGCCGACGCGGAGGCCGAGTCGCTCGAGCACCTCGACCACCTCGTCGTAGGTGAGGCCGATCAGGCTCGGCATGGTGACCGTGCTCGTGCGCCGGACGGGTGCTGCGACGACGAGCCGGACGTTGCCGCGCGCTGGAAGCACCTCGCCCGCATGGGGCAGCTGGACGAGGACCGGGCTGTCGGTCTGGTCGGCAGGGACGTCGAACGGTGAGATCTCGCGACCCGTGGTGTCGATCACCCGCTCGATGTCGACCCCGAGCGCTGCGAGCTCGCGGATCGCCTCGCTGATGCTCGTGCCGAACAGGTCGGGCACGGTGGCCCCGGCCGGCGTCATCTCGACCACGAGCGTCTCGGTCAGCGGCAACTCGACGTCACGCGCCTCGGTGACGAAGCCCGCCGCAGCGACGTGGATGCGCCAGTTGCCCGGCGCGACCCCGACGACGCTGTAGGTCTCCCGGGGTCCGAACGGCGGGATCGCCGGGACCGGGTTTCCCTCGCCCAAGGGCTCGGCGACGACGATCGCGCCGGCGACCGTCGCGCCGCCCGCCGTCGGCTGGATCTCGGCGACGCCGGTGCCGATCGCGAGCACGGCGTCGAACAGGTCGTCGACGCCGTCGACGACCTCGTTCCATCCCTGGGCGGTGATCGGCTCGCCGGGAACGGCCGGGGTGATCGCTGGCTTGGTTAGGGGCATCTCGTCGCTCCGTTCTGGTCGGGGTCGTCGGTCATGGCGTGGGTTGTTCGATCTCGTCGGTCCACAGTGCGGTGCCTGCGACGACGATGCCGAGCCCGTCGTCGGACTCGAGGTCGCGGAGGAGTCCCGTGCCGAGCACCCAGCGCTCGTCGGCGTAGCGCACGTACAGGTGCACGCCTGCGGCCCGGTAGCGGTCGAGCCGGAGGCGGATCTGCTCGGCCACCGTGACGGGTGCATCGGCGTCGAGCTCGGCGAAGCGGCGAGGGAGCCACAGCCGGGCCGCGAACGCCTCGCGCTCCTGCCAGGTGAACCCGACGTGGCCGGACGGTGCGCTGGTGCCGGCGTCGTCGGGGTGGAACACGGCGTCGTCCCAGATCCCGGCGAACGGGAGCGGCACGGCGGTCAGGTCCACGGCCGGCACCTCGCCCTCGGCCACGCGCCGGGTGCCGAAGTGTCCGACGCCGACCAGGAACGCCCAGCGGGTCTCGCCGACCCGCAGCTCCGGCGCCGTCAGGTTGCCGGCGGCGTGCGGGAAGCTCGCGGTGCGATCGAAGGCCTCGGCGTACGGGATCGGCCGGGACCACGTCCCGGACCGATCACCGAAGCGGTCCGGGTCGTCTGCGTCGGCGAACACGAAGTCGCGGACGTGTTCGGCGTCGTGCGCCGCGAACACGCCGCCCTCGAAGCCGTGGCACTCCCGCGTGACCGCAGCGCCGTCGAGGGTGGCGACGCCGACCGACTCGAAACGCAGCTCGGCCCCGTCGGGGACCGTTCCGGTGTAGGCGACGCCCACACCGCTGTCGATGTTGACGACCATCGGCGCGTGCGTGCGCTCGCCGATCCCGACGACACGGACGGTCACCGGGACCGGCTCCCAGCCCGAGCGCGTCACGAGGAACCGATCGGCGTGCGAGCGCTCGACCGGGTCGATCTCGGCCGTCCGGAACGGGTTGTCCTCCAGAGCGACCAGATCCGGCAGCGGCGCCACCGGTTCGGAGAGGGGGCCGGCCGTCGCCGGGTCGTCGCTCGGCGGCCGGGGCTCGTCGAGGACGAGGAGATCGGTGCAGCGGGCGATGTGCCAGTAGCCGTCGTCGCTGTGGCCGATCTCGTCGATGCCCAGCGCGAGATGGCTGGCTGCTGCGGTGAGGATCGCCGACGTCGTGCCGTTGCCGACCTGGTGCACGCGTACCAGATCGGCGACGTGGCGCTGCATCCGGTCGAGCTCGTTGCCGTACCGGCGCTGGGCGCCGACCGCGGCGCCGAGCCGCTGATCGGCGGCGACGTCATCGGGCTCGCCGTCCCACGCCGGGAAGACGTCGGCGCCGACATTGAGCGTCGCCGGTAGCGCCGCCCGGGCGTCGGCCGCGGCGGCGGTGCCCGGTTCCCGGGTGAGCGCGTCGGCGATCGCAGCACAGGCCGCGAGTCGCCGTCGGAGCACCTCGAACTCGCTCGACCGCAGGTCGTGGAGCCCCGCGTGGTGCAGCACGTCCCACTCGGTCTCGCCGTCGAGGAGACGATGTGCCTTGCGAATCCGCCCGACCTCGCTCGAGCGCCGGTCGAGCTCGAGCGCGAGTTGATCGACGACCTCGGCGAAGACCTTCGTCGCGTCGTCGACGGCGAGGTGGTGCGGGAATCGCTCGAGGACCGCCCTCGCTCGCCCGGTCAGGGTCGCCGTCACGTCACGAACCCCCGTCGACGACACGTCGCACCGAGACGACCTGGTCGGGCTGGAGTGTGATCGTCACGTTCGGCTTGCTCACGCGCAGGCCCTCGTCGACGAACTCGGCGGTGTAGTCGATCGCGGTGACCTCGTACGTCTCGGTCGCGGTGAGTGCACCCAGCAGCAGTGCGGGGGTCACCGTGAACGGCGGCGGTTCGCCACCCGGCGGCGTCTCTGGCGCGAGGGTCGGGATCAACACCGCGAGACGCTCGTGGATGTCCTTGATGGCGTTGGCGCGCTGCGCGACGGGGTCGCCTTCGGCGGCAAACGAGAGCAGGTTGAGATCGGCCGTCACGTCGAGTGAGACGAGCGCGCCGCGGAGCGTCACGTCGAGCTCGACCAGCTCGACGCGGGTGGTGACCGGCACCGGGTGCACGTTGCTCCGTCGAGGCGGTTGGCCGATCTGGTAGACGTCCACGACGGCGTCGTAGACGCCGGCGATCGACATGAGGTCGGCCACGAGGCGGTTGTAGATGAGGGGCTCGCCGAGGCCCGGTGCCGACACGGCATCCTCGATGGCCGTCTCCGCTGCTGCGACGAGCGTCTCCTTCTCGGCTGCCGTGAGGTTGGAGCTGGCCGGTGTGAGCCCGGCCGTCACGCCGATCGGGAAGCGATTGGCGGCGATGTCGTCGGGCGCGACAGGTGCCGTCTCCTCGGTCGAGTCACCGCCACCTCCGCCACCGGGACCGGGGTCGGGCGTCACGGTCGACACCACCGGGAGGTCGTGCAGCACCCGGATCCCCGCCGGGCGGTGGGCCTCGATCCGCTCGGCCGCCACCCGAGCCGCATCGTCGTCGAGGTCGGCGGCGATCGTCATCTTGACGACGCCGGGGAACTCGAGGTGGTCCTCCTCGATGAGCACGTCCTGCTCGCGGACCCCGTCGACCGATGTGACGGCGCCGAGCAGCGCATCGACGGTCGAGCGACCGCCCGTCTGGAGCGCACGTGCGATCCGTCGGCGGAGCTCGTCGTCGGTCTCATTCGCCGAGAACGCCAACGGCTGCGGGTTCGTCGCGCCCGTGATGCCGAGGATCGGCCGGTGGACCACGGTCACGCTGTTGGCGGGAGCGATCCCGGCGCCGCCGGAGACCAGCGCTCGGACGGGCACGGCGACCGACAGCGTGCCGGCTCGCAGCGTCGCATCGACCGTCGTCTCGACGGTGACGGCCGGCGCATCGGCGGTCGACAGCAGCGTGCCCTCCACGATGGCGATGTCGGCGGCCGCCGGCGAGCCGCGCGAGAAGACGACCTCGCCGGTGGCGAACTCCTGGGACCGGCGGGTCAGGCCGACCAGAGCGGCGAGCTGGTCGAGATCGCGGCCGCCCGCCGTCTCGATGAACGCCGCGCGGTACACGGTGTCGAGCTGCAAGGAGACGACGCTGAACTCGCGGGCGAAGCTCTCGGCCAGCGTGCGCACGATGCTCCCCGGATTCCGATCGGTCAGCCGGGGTGGCGCCTGCGGGTCCGGTGTCCGCTCGTAGCTGGCCCAGAAGAGCGTGCCCCGATCGGGCCAGGTCGCGCCGGCCGACGGCGTACCGTCGGGATCCTCGCGCCACACGATCGTGCCGTCGACGACGTCGAAGTCCTGCTCGGGCACGAACCGGTGAAACTCCCCGTCGAGCAGGCCGTGCACGCGCACGGTCGCCGCGACGACCGCCGTCCCTGCGCCGAGCCGGAAGGGCCGTTGTTCGACGAGGTTCCGGAACGACTCGCGGGTGACACCGCCGGTCAGGCCCGAGACGAGGTCGTCGACGAAGACGCCGTAGGGTTCGGCCGCGAAGCTCACGATGGGTCTCCCGTCTCGAGTGAGAACGGCACGACGAGGTTGAGCGGCTGGTGTTCGTCGATCAGGCGGACCGTGAGCTCGATCCGCACGAGATCACGAGCCGGCTGGTGCCCGGCAGCGACGGTGCACTGGATCACCTCGGCGATGCGGGGCTCGTGGCGCAGCGCCTGCAGCACGTACAGCTTGATCAGGTTGCGGGTCCGCTCGACGTTCGGCTCGCCGATCAGCTCGTGGTGGCGCGAGCCGTACTCCGGATGGCCGAGCGGTGCGAGCTCGCCCCGTTGCGTCTTGAGCCGGTTGGCCAGCAGCTGCGTCGCAGCCGGGATGCCGTCGATCGTCGCGATGTCGTTGGCGGGCATGAGACCCCCACTCGTCGTGCGGACCGTGGCCAGTTCCGCGTCCTCGAACATGCCGGCGGTCTCGAGATAGCGGAGCTCGAGGTCGCGGCCGAGCCGTCGTTCGAGGAGGTCGAGCTCGGCGATGCTGCGACGACTCACGGCGCGTTCCCGTCGATGATCGTGGGCGCCGCGGGCGGCCCGAGGATGGTCATGATCCCGCTGCCCGACGGGATGTTGTCGCCCATCCGCACGAGCGCCTGACCGTCGATCGTGACACCCGTCGACGCGCCGACCGAGCCGATCGGCAGTGGATAGGGCACGCCGCTGACCGAGTTCACCATGGTGCACACCGATCCGGTGACGGCCAGCTGCATCCCGTTCGCGGTGGCGGTGACCTGGGGGATCACGGTGATCACCCCGGTGTCCGGGGGTCCGGCGGCGCCCGGCGAGACCGTCACGGTGCAGCCGATGGAGACAGGAGGACCGGACATCTCACGAACTCGAGAACTGGGTGATCCCGGCGATGGTGGTCATCGCGCCCTTCAACTTCGCCTCGGCCGAGGCCTCGATGGAGGCGTTCAGCCCGCTCGCCGACAGATCGGTACCGGCCTCGATCGTGATCGCCTGACCGGCCTTCAGCGTCAGGTTGCCGCCGGCCTCGATCGTGATGTCGCCGCCGGACTGCAGATCGAACGTGGAGCCGCCGTACGAGATGACCACCGAATCGTCGGTGACGGTGATGAGGTTGCCATTCGGGAGCTGGATCTCGAAGCGCCGCTCGCCGCCGTCGTCGGGCACCGTGTACACGATCTCGTCCGGCTCGGCGTCGGGTGGTGGCATCGACTCGTCGTGCACGATGCCGATCACCACCGCACCGTTCACGTCGCCGCCGGCGAACGCGACGACCACGAGGTCGCCGACGCGTGGGAGCGCCGACAGACCGGGGCGCCCCACGCTCACCGGGACCCGCTGCAGCTCGAGCGCGCTGCCCCTCAGCCGCACGTTGCACTCGAGATGCCGGTCGCCGTTCCCGCCCGAGTTGGTCGCGACGTCGGTGACCGTGCCCAGCTCGGCCGTACGTCGGGTGGCGAGCTCCTCGCGGACGACGGCGCGCATCACGGTCAGCAGGCTGCTCATGCCGCCTGCTCCAGACGCACGTGGCTCGCGAACCCGTCAGCGCGGCTCATGCGGTGTTGCACGTCCGCCACCCGGAACGCCGGCGGCTCGCCATGGGGCCAGTCGCCGACTTCGATCGAATCGCCGACACGCAGGGAGGCCACGCCGCGCACGGCGAGGCGGCCGGTCGCGGCGGCTCGGCTCGCGAGCACCTCGATGCCGCCGCGGAACGTGTCGGCCCCGCTCTGATCGCGGATCGCAGCCGGCACCAGCGTCGGCTCGCCCGGCGCGCCGCCGTCGGGCTCGCGCAGGAGCAGGTGCCACTTGTCGCCGCCGAGCGGGCTCGCGGCGCCGTGCGGGACCACCTGTGGGGTGGGCTCGGCCATCGATCGCACGATCGCGACATCGAGCAGCTCGGCGCCGTAGCGATAGCCGCCCGCACCTCCGAGCAGGCTGCCGGCGGCCGAGGCGGCGGCGTCGGCGAGCCCTCCGAGCGCCCCACCACCACCGGCGACGAGCATCGACAGGGCGCCGTCCGGCTCGGTGGTCAGCTGGCCGCCGACGAGGCGAGCGAGGTCGTTGGCGTGCCGCCACGCGGTGCGGTGCTCGTCGACGTGGTACGCGGCGAGCGGGTCGCCGCTCGCGAGCTCGCCGGTCCTGACATCGGCCTCGCCGGCCAGCGTCGAGATGATGTCGGCGGCCGTCTGGTCGAGGAAGCTCTGCCCGACCCTGACCCGCTGGAGACGGCCGGGTTCGGCGTGGACGTCGAGCCGGACGCCCCACGGCGCACCCGTGGCGCGCTGGACGTCACCGGTGAGCACCAGCTCGTTCTCGCCCTCGTAGCCGAGCGAGACCTCGACCGGCGCGCCCGGCTCGGTCGCCGCCACCGGCGAGTACCAGCTGAGGGCCAGCGTGGCCGCGTCGACCGACGGCCCGCTCCCGATCGACACCGACATCGCGATCAGTCCCGACTCGGGGATCGACAGCGACCGTCCGTCCACGACGATCTCGGCGGTCGGGACACGACTCACGTGAAGAGCCCTTCGAGATCGAGACCCTGCCGTCGCGCCTCGTGCGCAGTGGCCTCGCCGACCAGCTCGGCGAGCTGCGCCGCGAGGAATGGTGCGTGTGCAGGATCGGCGGATCCGAGCTCGTGAAACTGGCTGTCCGGTGCCTGATCGACGCCGCTCTGACGGCCGTCGATCCTCGGGGCGACCCGCTGCGCCTCGACGCCGGACGACGGAGCGGGGCCGGCAGCCACGGGCACCGGCTCGATCTCGGCTGTCGGAGCCTCGTGCCGCTCGGGCGGCGCGGTCGCCGGCCGGGGCTGGTACCGCTCGGCGAGGTCCGCCAGCGTTCGGATCGCCGGCGGCCGGGTGGCCGGCGAGTCGGTCACCGGTGCTGCGCCCGGATGCATCGGCGCAGCCGGCCTGCGCATTGTCGCGTCGGTCTCGCGGTCGTGCGGGATCGCGGCGGGTGCCGGTGCGGCGGCGGTGGGCGCCGACGGCGCCTGTGCCCGGCTGCCGACGTGGCCGCCAGCGGCGGCGCCGACCCGGCGTGCACGTGCCGAGGAGCGAGCGGCGGCGAGCGGGCGTTCGAGCGGGCGTCCTGCGGCCGAGACGACGACCGGGCCGGTGGTCGTCGGGCGGGTCGGGGCTGCGGCGAGTTGCGTGGCGTCGCCCGAGTCCGACGCGGCGGCTGCCGGCCTCGACAGCCGGTCACGCGCCGCAGTGGCCGGCGTCACGTCGGGTCGGTCGTGGCTGCGGCGACGTGCAGCAGTCGCCCGCCCGCCGATCGGGGCGGCGTGCGGACGCACCGGTCCCGGTGCCGCTGGGCGGGGAGCGGCGGCGGTGCGCTCGGGCACCGGTGCGGGTGCCGCCAACGACGCCCGGCGCAGGAGCTCGTCGGGTGCGTCGACGGCAACTGCGTCGGTCGTGGTGAGCGCCAGCGCCAGCCGGTCGTCGACGTTGCGCATTGCGTGGACCCACGTCGGCAACGTCCCGCCGAGCGCGGCCAAGGTCGCGCGCCGCTCGTTCTCGGCCAGCAGTGGCTCGTCGCCGACGCGCAGGCGCGACATCACGCGATGGCCGGCCATCGCGGCGTCGAGGCGCGGCGGGCCCGTCAGGCGGTGGGCGTATCCCACGGACCTCCACCCGTCTTGAGCATCTCCAGGTAGAGCAGCACCTGGCCGATCGTCAGCTGAGCGCACTCGTCGGGCGTCCAGCCGAACTCGCGCGACAGCGTGAAGCACGCACGCGCCATCGGCGCCTGCACGGCGTCGCTCAGCTCGCCGTCAGCGAGGTGGAGCCCGCTGATGCGGTTGACCTCGCCCAGCAGGAACTCGACGAGGCCGGCGTGAAGCCGCCCGACCTGTTCGACGCTCAGCGCCGGTTCGACGAGCGCCTGCTGCACCATCAGCACGCTCGACAGCTCGTTCGAGTCCGGCGCGGCCTTGGCGACGCGTTGCAGGTCGTTGAGCTGCAACGGTCGCAGCACGACCGTCGCCGGCCCCTCGACAGGGTCGGCGCCGTCGGACTCGCCATCCTGCCCGCGGCGCGCCGGGGTCAGGATCGACGGCGGGACCTCGACGGTGAACGTCGTGTCGCCGCCGGCCAGGAGCGCTTCGGCGGTGATGGTGCTCACCCGTCGCTCATTCCGACTCGTCGACGGCACTGATCCAGAGCGCCTTGAAGGTGGCGCCCTCGAGCACGAAGTCGTCCTCCGGCATGTGGTGGCTCCAGCTGTCGATCTTCACGCCGTGGATCGCGATCGTCGACGCCGTGCCCGGCTGGGCCGGGTTCTCGTGACGCAGGGAGAGGTTGAACGTCGGACTGACGAACGCGCCCGCCGGGCGCGTGCCGGCCGCTCCCTCGCCGAGCATCAGCCGGAGGAGGGCGCCGTTCACGTAGGCGCGGCCGATGCTGCCCGACACGTTGACGTTCCCGTAGCGGACATCGGTCGGATACCGCTGCCCGATCTCGTGGAACGCCTTGACGTCGGACACCACCTCGACGCGAACGTCGGTCGCCCGCCCGATCGGTGTGAGGCCGAACTCGTCGGCCACCACGGCCGCGGCGTCGCCTTCGACGCCCGATTCGACGGCGACGCTGATCGAGCCGTCCATCCCGGTGTACACGCTGGTCATGTTGATCTCCTGTCTGAAGCTGGACGGTCGGTCACTGGAGGTTCATCGTGACGCGGACGAAATCGATCGAGAACGTGGGCAGGAGGGTCATCGTCACCTGCGCGATCCCCCGGATCTCCTGCTGTCGCGTGGCGGTCACGGAGAGCTCGTAGGACACGAGCATCTCGTCGAGCACCATCTGCGACAGGAAGCCGTCGAGGGTCGCCTGGAGTGCGGACCTCACGCGCGAGTTGTTCAGTCTGCCGATGTACGGGTCGCTGCTCTGGCGCACACCGGCCTTGGCGAAGTCGACGATCCGCCGGATGCTGATCTGCTTGAAGGCCCCGGTGTCGGTCGTGATGCCCTTCACCACCTGGAAGCCGAACTTGCGGCGCACCAGCAGCATCCGGTTCTGCAGCAGGTTCTTGTAGGCGGTCGACGTGTAGTGCGGCGTGATGTTGTCGACCGCCAGCGTCTTGTTGGTGAGGCTGACGTGCGGGGCAACGGTGGCGAGGCGGCCTGCGACGACTGCCGCGAGGTAGCTCGCCGGCAGGTCGACGACCGCCCTGGCCGCAGCATCCGTCGTGACGAGGCCCGGTCCGACCAGCACGACGCGGTCGTCGGCGATCGCAGTCGCCTCGGCGAGAGGTGCGCTGACGTCGGTCGACGTGCCCGCGTCGGCGACGCCGAGCACGGCGATCCGCTCGTTGCCCTCGTTCTCGGTCCGTTCGAGGTGGCCGGCGACGACGCCGCGCACCGCGCTCGACCCGAATCCCGCGACGAGCACGAGCTGGACGGGCTGGTCCTCCAGCACGGCGAGGCCGGCGCCGACGTCGATGCTGCTGACGACGGGCTCGTCGGCGCCGCCGGCGAGCGGTTGCGCCGGGTCGAGCGTGGCGAACCCCGACGTCCCGTTCGACACGGCACCGACGGTCACGAGGCTCGACGTCGCCATCGCGGCGTGCACTGCGGCGACGTCGGCGCCCTCGAACGTCTCGGTGACGTTGCGGTACGAGAGCGAGAGCTTCCAGTTCGCCGCGCCGGGCGCGCCCTCGTCGACGATCTTGACCGTGATGAGATCGCCCCAGCTCCCCTCGTCGACGGCGGTCAGGGTGAACGCCGCCGTGCCGCCGTCGGTCAGCAGGTCGAGCGTCGCGGCCGACGGGTCACCGGCGGCGATCCGCACCGCGTACACGCTGCGGGCCCCGCCGCGAAACGCCTGCTCGAGGGCACGGGTCAGCGTGAGCGGCGATCCGGCGACGTTCGGCGAGACGAAGGAGTCGTAGGCGCCGAACAGGTCGAGGGCCTCGGCGTAGCTGCCGATCGCCCGCACCTCGTTGCGTGGGCCGCGAGCCGCGGTGCCGACGATGCCGATGTTGCCGGTCGCGATCGCGCCGGCGCTGATGAGGCCTTCCGACCGGACCTCGATGTACGTGCCGGGAAGGATCATCTCGGCAATCGACTCGCTCATGGTGAGCTCCCTTCGCTGTGTTGGGTTGTCGGCCTCGATGCCGCGGGGCGCGTCATGGGACCGGGACGGAGAACAGTTCGGGGCCGAACGTGGAGGTCACGTCGACCGTGCGGATCGGGCCGCCACCGCCACCGAGCGCGACGAGCTCGACCTCG
Source organism: Ilumatobacter sp. (assembly GCF_030065885.1). GTDB lineage: Bacteria > Actinomycetota > Acidimicrobiia > Acidimicrobiales > Ilumatobacteraceae > Ilumatobacter. The sequence continues at coordinate 55,840 of NZ_JASJCS010000021.1, forward strand.
GCGTCGATCGCGTAGGTCAGACGGCGGCGCCGCCCGTTGCCGTGCGTCGCGAGCGGCGGTTCGATCTCGCCGAACTCGACGGGTGCGATGCTGACCAGCCCGGCGATGCCGCCGCGGCTCGCCGGTACGAGCGCCGCGTCGGCGAGCCGGCTCACGTCGTCGACGGACGTGTCGTTCGCGCCGTACACGTCGACGACGAGCTCGCCACGAACTCGATCGAGCGTGACCTCCCACTCGCCGATCGAGTACGCGACCGACAGGAGGCCCGTCGACGGCAGCGGATCCCCGAAGACCACCGTGCCGAGCGCCGGGGTCGCCAGCGCTTCCCCACTGCCCGGCGTGGCGGACGTGACGGTGACCGGTGTGCCGTCGATGTCGATCGAGATGTCGTCCCCCGTCAGGGTGTCGACCTCGACGCCGTCGGCGGCCACCGCGGGGCCGAATGGCAGGAACAGCGTGAGGCGATCCGTCGAGACGAGGTCTGCGGTGGACCCGTCGAGGAACGTCGCGACCGGGTCGGCGAGGTCGATCGAGCGCTGGACGGGCAGGGCGCCGGTCCGGCTCGGTGCGGGACGATCGCCGATGCCGTTCATCGGACGCTCGAGTGCCTGGGCGTGCAGCACGATCGAGGGGAGGTCGGCCGCATCCACCGGTGCGGCGACACCGACCGTCGCAGCGGGCGCGCCGACACCGATCGCCGTGCCCAGCCGGTCGAGGAGCTGCGGGACGCTCACAACCCGAGGGCCCCCTTCACGCCATCGAGCAGCGCAGGCACCGCGTCGACCTCGGCGGCGACGGCGTCGAGCGCCGGCATGACCGGCGCGACCGGGTCGCTGATCGAGGGGAGGGCACCGAGCAGATCGGGCAGCTCCAGGCCGTCGAGCAGGCCGGCCGCGAGGTCGCTGAGGTCGGGGAGCAGGTCGGCGCCGAGCTCGTCGAACGGCAGCGGCGGTTCGGGCGGTTCGACGTACTCGCGCAGCGTGATCGAGTAGTGGCACTCGCCGTTGCTCGCGGCGCGCTCGGACACCTCCAGGCCGACGATCAGCACCTCTTCGAGCTCGGTCGCGGTCGTGATGTCGGCGACGAAGGTCACGGGTTCACCGGCGAGGAACCTCTCGCGGACGGTGCCGAGGAACTCGTCGCGGGCCTCGTCGCCGAACAGCGATCCGATGAGGCGAACCTCGAGCGACGAGGTACCCAGGTCCTGCTGCAGGTCGCCGCGCAGCCCGGGGACGGGCAGCACAGCGACCCGCTTCGACTCCACCGCCTCGACGGACGTCAGGTTGGGCACCTGCCAGTCCGCGATCATCGGCCGCACGATCATGCGGAACAGTGAAGGTGCGGCATCGTCGTCGGACCGTCGCGGTCCCGTCGCGCAGCCGTCGACGGTCGGCGCAGGCCGGCGGTGACGGGCTCAGCGGCTGGATCCGGCGGCGACCGGGATGCCCTGCGCGGCGTGCTCGGGGCAGCCGCGCCCGCGTTCGGCAGCGACCGCTTGCATGATCGACGCCAGGTCGAGCGACGGCTCGACGCCGAACTCCTCGCGCAGCTCGTCGCGGTACCGCTCGAGCTGCCGGCGCGCCTGACCGAGGCTGCCCTCCCAGCAGTACGCCCACAGCAGCACCCGCTGGCTGCCCTCGCGCAACGAGTCGGCAGCGCTGAGGCGGATCGCGACGTCGAGCGCTTCGGGGATGCGACCGGCCCGCACCAGCGCGTAGGCGAGCGCCTCCATGAAGTGCAGTTGCAGCTGCGTGAGTCGTTCGCGTTCGGCGATCACCCAGTCGTCGTACCAGCCGGGCAGCAGCTCGGCGACGAACGCCCGCCGATCGACGTCGACCGCGGCGCTCACATCGAGGCCTCGGTGCACGAGGTCCCAACCCGACTGCTGCAGATCGCGGGCGTCGACGGACACGTCGTCGCCCAGCTCGATGCAGCTGCGATGCACGCTGACGAGGTCGACGCCCGTCGGGGCGTCCATCCGCCAGATCGACGACCGCAGGTTGGCAGCGGCTCGCTCGTCGGACTTCTCGGGCCACAGGATGGCCGCGACGAGCGAACGTTCCTGGGGCCCGTCACTCAGGGCGAGATAGGCGATCAGGCGCCGCGTCGAATCCGGCAGATCGATCGCGATCCCGTCATGGGACACGCTGAACCCGCCCATCAACCGGACATGCGTGCCCGTGGAGGCCGCTCTCGATCCTCGATCTGCACTCGCGCCGTGTGCCATGAGATCCCACTTCCTCAGGCCGTGATGTGCGTCGGTCCCCGGCTCCCCCACCGACGGTGGCGTCATTGTGGCAGGCACGATCGAGGCTGAGTAGGGGAAATTCGCGCTGTCGGTGTGATATCGACGTCAGCAGTCCCGCGACGCGCGCACGGCGTCCACACGACTCCGTCGCGACGCGACGCGACGACGATGATGACGTGACGAGCGCACCGGGGGAACGTGCCGCACTGCTGTTGACGGTCCGGCGAGCGGGCTCTGCACCGCTGATCTCGATCACGCCCGCGTACGAGCCGTCGTCGCTCCAGGAGCGCCTCAACACGACGAGCACGGCCGAGGCCGTCGCCTACATCAGCCGCTGGTTGGAAGCGCAGACCTCGACGCTCGACGAGCCGGACCCGGAATGACCGCGAACCGAGTGGACCCGCGAACTCGGGACGGGTCGGTGGACGCGATCGGAGGACGTCCGGGCCACGCGATGACGCCGCTCAGGCGGCGAGACCGTCGCTGCTCGGGTGTGCGGGGCGTCGGGGAGCCAGGCTGCGGACCACCTCGGTGACGAGCAGGACGACGAAGAACTGGGCGACGCTGAGCCCGGCCATGGTGGCCCCGCCGGCGGTGCCGGCGTGGAAGCTGATGGCGAGGCCGGCGACGACGGCGAGCGCACCGAACAGCATCGAGACGATCATCATCGCCGGCACGCGGCGGACGAGCAGCGACGCCGTGGCCGGCGGGCCGACGAGCAGGCCGAACACGAGCAGGGTGCCGACGGCCTGGAAGCTGGCGACGATGCTGATGGCGAGCAGCATCATCAGCGCCAGGTGGGTGGCGCGGGGCCGAAGACCGAGCGACTGGGCCTTCATCGGGTTGAACGTGAGGGCGAGCAGCGGGCGGTACAGCACCACGGTCGCAGCGATGACGATTGCTGCGGCGACGAGTTGGACGTTGATGTCGCTGCGTGTCACACCGAGCACGTCACCGAACAGCAGCGAGGTGACCTCGGTGCTGAACGATCGTGCCTTGGAGACGATCACGATGCCGAGCGAGAGCATTCCGACGAACAGCAAACCGATGCCGGTGTCTTCGCGCACGACCGTGCGGGCGGACACGAGCGAGACGACACCGCCCATCACAGCGGCCGCCACGAGCGCGCCGACGATCGGGCTGAACCCCCACAACACGGCGAGGGCGATGCCGGGAATCACGCCGTGAGCGAGAGCGTCACCGAGGAAGGCGAGCCCACGGAGCACCACCCACGTGCCGACGAGCGAGGTTGCGACGACGGCGACGAGACTCCCGACGAGCGCTCGCTGCATGAACGCCGGCTCGAACGCGTCGAGAAACCACTGCACGGCGCGACGCTACCCGTGTCGAGAGCGGGCACCAAGGAAATCTCGGAATCATTCTCGAATCAAGGTTGGTTGTCGATAACGTCGAGACGTGACCGCCGCCGTGACCATCTGCGACGTACATGTCGACTACGGGTCCGTGCACGCCGTCGGCGACCTGTCTCTCGAGATCCCGCAAGGCGCGTCGGTTGCCGTCATCGGCCCGAACGGATCGGGCAAGTCGACCCTGCTCAAGGTGATCGCAGGGGTCGTCGAACCGACGTCGGGCTCGGTCGACACGCACGACAACGACACGGCGATCGTGCTCCAGTCGACCGACGTCGACAAGAGCGTGCCGATCACCGTCCGCGACACCGTCGCCATGGCGCGCTTCCAACGGCTCGGGCTCCTGCGTCGCTTCGGCAGAGACGACCGCGAGGCGATCCGGACTGCGCTCGAGCGGCTCGACATCGCCGATCTGGCCGGCCGCCAGATCCACCACCTCTCGGGCGGTCAGCGCCAGCGGGTCTTCGTCGCCCAGGGTCTCGCCCAGGACGCTCCGGTGCTGCTGCTCGACGAACCGCTGACCGGGCTCGACGTAGTGTCCCGGACGATCATCGCCGGCGTGCTCGCCGACGAGCACACGGCGGGCCGCACGATCGTCACGACGACGCACAACTTCGCTGACGCCGAGCAGGCCGATCTCGTCCTGCTGCTCGCCACTCGCTTCGTCGCATTCGGGACGCCCGACGACGTCTTCACCGAAGAGCATCTCCGCAAGGCGTTCGGTGGCCGGTTCGCGCGCGTCGGCGACACCCTCGTGGTCGACGATCCGCACCACCACCACCACTGACGTCTCAACGCTCCGGCGGGCGATTCTCAACTGTTCCCAGAACTCGCTCCAGGCGATACCGTACGGGCCGTGACCGCAGACCGAATGCACGACGACGTCGCCGAGCTCCTGCGCAGCGGCGACCACCGGTACACCAACGGCCGCCGGCGCGTGGTCTCCGCGTTGCAGGCCAGCGACGGTCCGGTCACGATCCCGCAGATCCTCGAACTCGACGGCTCGCTCGCCCAGTCGAGCGTGTACCGCAACCTCTCCATCCTCGAAGAGGTCGGCGCAGTGTCCCGCATCGTCACCCACGACGACCACGCCCGCTACGAGCTGGCCGAGGCGCTGACCGATCATCACCACCATCACCTGATCTGTTCCAGCTGCGGATCGGTGAGCGACGTCGAGCTCACCGAACAACTCGAGCGGACGATCGACGAGGCCCTGCACCGTACGGGCCAGTCGTACAACTTCCGCGTCGACGGCCATCGCCTCGACCTCGTCGGGGCCTGCGCCGACTGCGCCTGAAGAGCCCCGCTCGTGTCCTGAACGCGAACGTCCCCCGGCGCCGAGCACCGGGGGACGCGAGCTCCCGCAGAGGGGGTCGGCGGTCAGCCGAGCGCGTCGCTGATGTTCTGCGCGTTCGACCGCACCATGCCGAGGTAGGTCTCACCGTCGGACCCGGGCTCACCCAGTGAACCCGTGTAGAGCTCGACCACCGCGATCTCGCCGACCTCGTCCGCGAGCACGTTGACGAACTCGTCGGACGCCGTCGTCTCGGCGAAGATCGCCGGCACGCCCTCGGCCTCGATCACTTCGGCCAGTTCGGCCAACTCGCCTGCGCTCACGTTGCCGGTCGTCCCGCCGCCAGGGATGATGACCCCGGCGACCTCGAACCCGTAGCGGTCGGCGAAGTAACCGAACGTGTCGTGGTTCGTGACGAGCACTCGCCCATCGGCAGGGATCGCGTCCACGAGCGCGACCACCTCGGCGTCCAGCGCCTCGAGCTCGGTGACGTATGACGCTGCGGCCGCCTCGAGCTGCGCGGCGTCGAGCCCGACGACCTCAGCTGACAGGAAGGCGACCATCCCCTCGACCGCAGAGGCCATCCGCAGCGGGTCCATCCAGAAGTGCGGGTCGTCGCCGCTGTGGTCGTGGCCCTCGTGGTCGTGATCCTCGTCACCCTGCTCCTCGTCGCCATGGTCCTCGTCCTCGTCACCATGGTCGTGATCCTCGTCGCCATGATCCTCGTCACCATCGTCGTGATCCTCGTCGCCATGGTCGTGGTCCTCGTCCTCGTCACCATGGTCGTGGTCCTCGTCACCGTGATCCTCGTCGCCATGATCCTTGTCCTCGTCGCCGTGGTCCTCGTCGCCATGGTCATGATGGTCGTGGCCGCCCTCGCCGAACTCGATCGTCTCGATGGCCGACAGCGCTTCGAACGTCGGCACGCCGTCGTCGCGGGCGGTGTCGATCACGTCGACCAGGCCCTCTTCGAGGGCGCCACCGTTCGCCACGAGCGCGTCCGCGCTGACCATCTGGTCGACCTCTTGCGCCGACGCCTGGAAGTCGTGGGGGTCGGCTCCGACGGGCAGGATCGTGACGACGCTTGCCTGGTCGCCCACGATCTCTTCGACCACGTCGCCCAGGATGCTCGTCGTGACGACGATCGTGGGCTGCTCGGCGCTGTCGGCCTGCTCGGGCTGATCGCCCGCCGCCTGCTCGGTGCTGTCGGCCTGCTCGGTGCTGTCGGCCTGCTCAGGTTGATCACCAGCTGCGCCATCGGCTTCTCCCGGGTCAGCGGTCACCTCTGCCGCGTCGGGCGCCTCATCGGCATCGGACGAATCGTCGTCCGATCCACACGCAGCAGCCACCAGCGTGAGGGCTGCAAGGGCGGCCAGCATCGGCCGCCGACGAATCGAGCTCATGAATCATCAACTCCGTTTTGAGAATGACTACTACTCCGGCAACGGTAGCGAGGTGAGAAGCCCTCTCACAACCGGCTCGCGGCCGTCAGCCGCAGCAGGTGTGTTCGAGCGAGTCGGCGGTGAACGTGCGATACGCCATCCACGCCGCCACCGCGGCGATCGCCAGCCCGGCGGTCGGGTCGGCCCACCACCATCCGAGCGCGGCGTTGGCAGACAGCCCGACGAGCAACGCGGCGGAGAGCAGCGTGCAGACGTTGGTCTGCGCGGCCTCGGCGACGGCGGCCTGCGAGCCGAGGGCGAACGCGAGGCGGCGCTTCGCGGCAGCCAGCACGGGCATGACCACCAACGACAGCGCGGCGATCGCGATGCCCGGCGCGGACGCGTCGGGCTCATGGCGCCCGACGAGGTCGATGACCGCCGAGATCGACACGTAGGCGGCGAGCGCGGCGAACGACCAGGCGACGAGTCGCCGCGCTCGATCGTCGGCGGGAAGTCGGCAACCCGTGCGTCGTTCCTGGTGCAGTCGCCACGCGAGCACGAGGGCGGCGGAGACCTCGATGCCGGAGTCGAGCCCGAACGCGACGAGGCTGACCGAGGAGGCAGCGACGCCGGCGGCGATCGCGACGATGCCCTCGACCGCGTTCCAGGCGATCGTCAGCCGGTTGAGCAGCGTGGCACGACGAACGATCTGCTCGCGATCGCTCGTGGTGTCCGCGACGTCGACGCTCACGACCGGCCTCCCGTGAGCGCCGACGATGAGTCGTGCTCGTCGCACGCCGGCAAGGTGGCGGCGACGACGAGCAGGGCGCGAATGGCGTCGGCGAGCTGCGCGGACACGAGGTCGTAGTGGAGGTGGCGCCCCGCCCGGCGGGCGCGGATCAAGCCGCAGCCGCGCAGGCAGGCCAGGTGATTGGAGAGGTTGGAGCGCGACGTGCCGATCGCATCGGCGAGATCGCTCGGGCACTGCGACCCGTCGAGCAGACGGACCAGCACCGCCCGCCGGATCGGATCGGCCAGGGCGAGGCCGATGCGATCGAGGCCGTCGAGTGGGTCGGTGCGGGTGTCGGGGGGCGAGACGACCCGCCGCTCGACCAACAGTTCAGGCATGCATGAACCATAACAGTTCAGTCGCAGCTGAACTCGTGCGGCGCAGGATGCGACCGCACATCACACGCGACAGGGTGGGCAGGATGTGCTGTGGCGTCGCTGCTTGCCACCGTTCGTGCGGCCCGTCATGGGAGGATGGGCGGTCGTGGATTGCCAGATCCTGAGCGCACCGGTCTGACGTGGACACCTCAACAGTCGACCATCCGGCCCCGGCGCCCGAGCACGTCCACCGGGGCGCGTCGGTGGGGGCATGGCTCGTGCTCGCGGTCCTGCTCGTGGCAGCTCTGGCGAGGAATCGCGTGGCGGCGTTGGGCGGCGACGACGTGCGGCTGTGGGGGACGCTGTTCGTGTCGATCTCCGTGCAGGCGTTGCCGTTCCTCGTGCTCGGCGTCGTGATCAGCGGCCTCGTTGCGGCGTTCGTGTCGCCCGAGTTCGTCGAGCGCATCGTTCCTCGCCGTCCCGTGGTCGCGGTACCGGCCGCCGGCGTCGCCGGGTTCGCGCTGCCGGGGTGTGAAGGCGGCTCGGTGCCGATCGCCGGGCGGTTGATCAGCACCGGCACGCCGCCTGCGGCGGCGTTGACGTTCCTGCTGGCGGCACCGGCGATCAACCCGGTGGTGATGATCGCGACGGCGGTGGCGTTCCCGGCCGACCACCGGGTCGTCGTCGCACGGTTCGTGGCATCGTTCGCAGCGGCGGTGGCGGTCGGCGCATGGTGGGCGAACCGGACGGGCTCGTCGTTGATCTCCCAGGGGCACGGGCACGAGACGCCGACCGGCGGTCGGTGGGCGCGGTTCTCATCGTCGGCCGCTCACGATCTCGTCCATGCCGGCGGCTACCTGGTCGTCGGAGCGATGGCGGCTGCGACCCTCCAGCTCGTGGTGCCGAGCTCGATCGTGCGATCGGCGGCCGGCGACGAGGTCGTCGCGATCGCCACGATGGCGCTGCTGGCGGTCGTCTTGTCGATCTGCTCGGAGGCCGATGCGTTCGTCGCCGCCGGGATGCCCCAGTTCTCGCTGTCGTCGCGTCTCGTGTTCATGGTGGTCGGGCCGGTGGTCGACCTCAAGCTGATCGCGATGCACGCCGGCGTGTTCGGGCGCCGCTTCGCGATGGTGTTCGCACCCGTGGCGCTCGGCGTGGCCGTGCTGTGCGCGGTCGTCGTCGGGCAGGTGCTGCTGTGAACCGCGAGGGACGTGGTGCGCTGATGCTGGCGCTGGGCGCGATGCTCGTGCAGCTCGTGTGGTCGGGTGGGTTCGGGTCGTTCGTCCAGCAGCACATGCGGTGGCCACTGGGCGCGGCGGCGGCCGCGATGCTCGTGCTCGGTGCGCACGACATGCTCGGAGCCGACCGTGAGCGTCGTCGAGGCGGCGAGCTCCGGGGCGCGGCGCCCCTCGTCGGCTGGCTGCTGCTGCTCCCGATCGCCGTCCTCGTCGCCGTGGCTCCGACCGCGCTCGGCAGTGACGCTGCGACGCGCGCCGAGGCCTTCGAGCCGGCCCAGCGGGGCAACGTGTTCGACCCGTTGCCGGACGACGGGCCGATCGAGATGAGCATGTTCGACTTCATCGACCGTGCGCTGTGGGATCCGCAGCGCGGCCTGGAGGGTCGCGAGGTCGTCGTGGAGGCCTTCATCGTCAGCGACGACCGGTATCCCGCCGGTGTGTTGCTGACGCGCTTCATGGTCAGCTGCTGTGCAGCCGACGCGCTCCCCCTGCAGATCGCGGTCCCCACATCGGCACGGCTCGCCGACGACACGTGGGTTCGAGCGACGATCGAGTGGAGCCCGCCGGCCGTCGACGCCGCGCCGTCGAGGTTCGTCGAGGCGACCCTGCTCGACCTGGTCGAGCTCGACGAGGCGCCGGCGTCCCCCTACGAGTCGCCCTACTGACGACAGATCGGCGCGTCCGTCGGATCAGGCCGGTGGCGGCTCGGCCGCCGGCAGCGAGAGTCGCACCGAGATCGCGGTCCGCGTGCGGTCTGCCACGGCGTTCGGGGGCGGCGACGGTCTCGCGTCGTGGACATTCGTGGTGGTCCCGGATCGTCGGGGCGGCCCGATGATCATCGGTCGGCGGAGCCCGATCGATTCAGTCGTCGGCCAGCACGTAGATCGCAGCGTCGAGTTCACCGGCCGGGGTCCGCACCGTCGTGACGGTGCGCCGATAGCCCGGGCCTTCGAACGCGTCGAGCAGATCCCAATGAGCTGGCAGGGCCTCGGACTCGAGGACGACGACCTCGACGACACCACCGTCCGCCGCATCGAGCACGATGCCCGGGAACCCCAGCTCTGCGCCCCAGCCTGCATCGCGGAGCTCACCTCGCACCGTGCCCTCGATCCACCGGCCGAGGAGGTCGGCGAGGACGTGCTCGTTCGGGCGGCCCGGAGCGAGCGTGCCGTAGACGGCGAGCCGGCGGATCGACTCGAGCGCGTTCACGCGGTCAGCGGTCGCGGACCGCTGCGTAGTTGGCCTTGATCAGCCGGTGGGCGGCCTGCTGCCGCTCGATCGCGGCCGGGTCGAGGTCGGTGGTTGCCGGCATCTCGGTGCCGAAGTGGCCGAACTCGTCGACGCCGCGCACCAGGACAGCGGTGTCACCGTCGTGCATCACCTGGCGACAGTGCGGCGCGAGGTACTGGGCGTTGAACCCGATCCGGCGATCGTCACTGCGGTTCGGCAACGACGAGTGGACCGTCCACCCGTGGTGCAACGACATCTCGCCCACCTCCAGCGGCACGTGGACCCCAGCGGCGAGATCGACCTGTTCGATGTACTGACCGAGGTCGAGCACGTCGTCGTCGGCTCGCCGATCGGGAGTGACGTGGTCGACGCGGCCACCGAGGTGACTGCCGGGCACCATCTGCATGCAGCCCGACTCGGCGGTGGCCGGCGACAGCGCGAGCCACGCCGTCACCTGGGCGTCGTCGTCGCTCAGCCCCCAGTAGGTCAGGTCCTGGTGCCAGTTCACCTTGGCCGGCGAGTGGGGCTCCTTGATGACGTACATCGAGTTGTAGAGCAGGATGTTCGGGCCGATGCACGCCTCGACGGCGTCGAGCACCCCCGGATGGGTCGCGAGCTCCCACGTCGAGGTGAGGATCAGGTGCATCTTGTCCTGGTAGTGGACGGCCCCGATCTGCGCCTCGGCCGACTCCAGGTGCGCCCGGTGGGACCGCGCCGACTCGGCGTCGAGCACGCGGATCGGCGCGACGAAGCCGTTGCGCCGGTAGGGCGCCGCCACGTCGGTGTCGGTCATCATGAGCATCCTCCGGCAATGGTTGCGACAGCGGCGCGGGCGCGGCGACGCAGGTCCGCCGGCGGTGCGCCACCGCGGGCGAGCGCCATCAGGCCTTGCATCACGAGCGTCAGTGTCGCAGCGGCGGCGTCGGGCTCGACACCCGGAGCGAGTCGGTCGAGCTCGGCGGCGCGGTACACCTCGCGCTGCAACCCGTGCTCGATCACCTCCAGCCCGGTGCGGAGCGCGTCGGCGAACGCTCGGCCGGGATCGTCGGCCTCGAGCGACGTCGTCGTGAGCAGGCAACCCCAGAGGCGGCCGCCGTCGCCCGACTGGGTGACCGAGCTCTCGAGAAACGCCGTGAGGTTGTCGATCGGGTCGCCCTCGCCGGTGAGGTGCTTGTCGACCCGGCGTCGCACCACCCGGTCGACGTAGTGGTCGACGACCGCCGTGCCCAACCCCTCCTTGGTGCCGAATCGCCGGTAGATCGACGGCGCCTTCAGCTCGAGCGCGCCCTCGAGATCGCGGATGGAGGTCTGCGACCAGCCGCCCTGCCACAGGGCGGTCATCGCGCGATCGAGGATCTCGTGGTCGTCGAACTTCGGAGGTCGTGCCATGCGTGTCGGGCCCTGCCGTCGAACTTGCAAAGATAGCGAACGCTACTTAATCTAGCCCGAGACGCCCTCGACGACAAGGAGCCGCCATGTCCGATCTCGACGCCACCCCGCTCACCAAGCAGTACGCCACCGTCAACGGGAAGCAGATGGCGTACCACGAGTCGGGCGAGGGCCGCTCGGTGGTGTTCCTGCACGGCAACCCGACGTCGTCGTACCTGTGGCGCAACATCATCCCCCACGTGTCCGGGCAGGCCCGGTGCATCGCGCCCGACCTGATCGGCCAGGGTGACTCCGACAAGCTCGACGACACCGGACCGGGTTCGTACACCTTCGTCGAGCACCGCGGGTACCTCGACGGACTGCTCGACCAGCTCGACCTCGGCGACGACGTCGTGCTCGTCATCCACGACTGGGGCTCGGCACTCGGGTTCGACTGGGCCAACCGCCACCGTGACCGCGTCGCCGGCATCGTCTTCATGGAGGCGATCGTGCGACCCGGGAGCTGGGACGACTTCCCCGACGCTGCCCGTGGCATCTTCCAGGGGTTCCGCTCCGACGCCGGTGAAGAGATGGTGATCGGCAAGAACCTGTTCGTCGAGGCGGTCCTGCCCGGCTCGATCCTCCGCACGCTCACGCAGGAGGAGCACGACGAGTACCGCCGCCCGTTCACCGAACCCGAGCACCGCCGCCCCACGCTCACCTGGCCCCGCCAGATCCCGATCGACGGTGAGCCTGCCGACGTCGTCGAGATCGTCCAGTCGTACGCAGATTGGCTGTCGACGTCCGACGTGCCGAAGCTGTTCGTGAACGCCGATCCGGGGGCGCTGCTCGGCGACGACCAGCGCGCCTTCGTCCGCGCCTGGCCCGACGTCACCGAGGTCACCGTCACCGGCAGCCACTTCATCCAGGAGGACAGCCCCCACGAGATCGGCGAAGCGATCGCCGCCTGGCTGCCCACCCTCGACGCCTGATGGGCACGTCGACACCCGCCGGCCGCCTCGTCGAAGCGTTCGGCGACTGCGAAGCGATGGCGGCGATGTACACCGACGACGTCACCTGGCGCCTCAACCACTCGCTCGCCCCGAACGTCAAGGGGCCCCATGTCGGCAAGGACGCGGTCGGCGCGTTCAACCGGGCGGTCTTCGGCAAGTTCTACGAGGACGGCTCGGTCACCGTCGACATCCACGACGAGATCGGCGACGAGCACGCGTCGGTCGTCCGGTTCGACTTCCACGCCACCAGCGCCCGCGGTCACGCGTACGACGTCGAGTACGTGCTGATCGCGACGACACGCGACGGCCTCGTCTGCGACGTGGTCGAAGTCCTCGACACCCTCGCGTCCAACGAGCAGCACCAGGGCAACCGGGTCGGCGTCCCGCCCACCGATCCGTCCGGCACCTGACCCACGGCCACGACTCACGTCACGTCCCATCAGGAGACCCGCATGCCCGCCTACCAGCCGACGGCCGACCAGTTCCGCGCCTTCCGCGACGACCCGTACGACGGGCCGATCGCCCAGGTCAACCTGTTGAAGTTCCGCGTCAAGGCCGAGTACGCAGCCGACCACGACCTCCACGGCGTCGACGAGCCCGGCTCGGCCGCGTACGAGCGCTACGTCGACGCCTTCCAAGTCGCTGCCGAGGAGGTGAGTGGCTCCTGCCTGCTCTTCGGACGGACCGAGCGCTACTTCATCGGCCAGGGCGATTGGGACGCCGTCCTGGTCATGCACTTCCCGAACCGGGCGGCGTTCATCCAGACGCTCAACCACCCCGACTACCACGCGATGCACCAGCACCGCGACGCCGGCCTGCTCTGCCAGGAGCTGATCACCACCCGCCCGGTGAACTGAGGCTCCGACGTCCGGCGGCTCAGAGGGCGAGCGGATGGGACCGCCCGATCGACTGACCCAGATCAGAACTCGGTGATGACCGTGATCCCGAGCGCCGGTTCGTCGTCGAGGTGGGTGAGCACCTCGACCCCTCCGTGCAGATCCACCCGTCGGCCGATCAGCCGGTCCGGGCGCAGGTCGCCTCTCGCCGTCAGCTCCAGGACGCCGGCGAGGCCCGACGGTGCGATGCCGTGCGAACCGACGATCGTGAGCTCGTGCGCAACGACCAGCGACGCAACGACGTCGCCGAAGCTGGCTGGGCCGGGCAGGAGGCCGACCTGGACGTGGCGGCCTCCCCGCCGCAGGCTGGCGACTGCGTCGGCGACGACGCGCGGCGCGCCGACGGCGTCGAGCGTGACGTGCGGGCCGTCCCCGTCGAGGTCCGGCAGGCTCGTGCGCGCCTCGTCCGGATCGAACACGAGCGCCGCCCCGGCGTCGAGCGCGAGCGCGCGGGCCTCGGGCCGCGGATCGATGCCGATCGGCTTCGCGCCGAGCGCCGCCGCGATCATCACGGCGGACACTCCGACGCCGCCGCACCCGTAGATCGCGACCCACTCGCCCGCTTGGGTTCTGCCCTGGTCGACGACTGCCCGGTAGGCGGTCGAGAACATGCAGCCGAGCAGGGCACCGGTCTCGAAGTCGACCGAGTCGGGGAGACGCACCAGATTGAAGTCGGCGTTGTGGACCACGACCCGCTCGGCGAAGGAACCCCAGTGCGTGAAGCCGGGTTGCGTCTGGTCAGGACAGATCTGAGGCTGGCCGGCCACGCAGTACCCGCAACGTCCACAGCCCGACACGAACGGCACCGCCACCCGGTCACCGGGCGACCACTGCGCGACGTCGCCTCCGACCTCGGCGACCACGCCGGCGAACTCGTGGCCGGGCACGTGGGGGAAGTGCACGATGTCGGGATCGTGGCCCTGCCACCCGTGCCAGTCGCTCCGGCAGATCCCGGTCGCCCGCACCTCGAGCACGGCATCGCCTCGGTCGCACGTCGGCTCGGGAAGGTCCCCGACGGTGATCGGCCCGCCGAAGGACGAGTACGACGCAGCTCGCATTCGATCGAGTCTGACAGAGGCACCCGGAGCTGCCCACGACCACGCCCGTGCGTGGCCGTCACCTCACGGCTCCGACACCGCCGGAAGGTGAGGGCCGCCGGCCGCACCGGACGCGGCCCCCGCCGATGCGCGACGCCTCGCCCGTCACATCGACGCGTCGATCGACCCGCGCCTCGCGATGGCGCTCGCCGACGGCAGCGACATCGACCGCGACGAGGTCACGGTGGCGGTCGAGCATGCGTCGGCCGGTCTGATCACCCGCCGGTGAGGACTCCGCACCGGCATCGCCCTCGGCGTCGAAGCGAGCGATCCAGCGATGAGCGCGCTGGTGAGACGGGCCCATTGCTGTGGCCAGCTGAGCAACTGGCCGTCGAAACGCCACCGGCGCAACGAGAAACGTCGACACACGCCGACACTGGCGCGCCGCTCACACCCCCGACGACGATCCACGCGGCGGGATGGCTCGTCGGTGGGCACCGCGCCGCAGCAGCAGCCCGGCAAGCACGAGCAGCAGCGCCAGCGAGAGGCCGGGACCGGCACCGCTCCCCGTCGCCGGCAGGCTTCCGGCGAGCGGCGGGTCCGCCACGGTCGTCGGCGGGACGGCCGGGGGGTCGGCGGCGATCACCTCGACGGGAGCAGAAACGACCCGCCCGGACTCTTGGCCGACCAGCTCGACCCGGTGCATCCCCGGTTCGATCGAGGTCGGGACCGTGAACGTGAACACGATCGACCCGGCATCGTCAGCGGTCGTCGAACCGAGCTCGGTCGGTGTCGAGTAGATGGTCGCCGTCACCTCCTCAGCGGCATCGAACCCGTCCTCGGTGATCGTGATCTGCTCACCCTGACGAACCGTCTTGGGAAGGCCGGTCAGGCCGTCGTCGTCGGGATCCATCGGGTTGGTCCCGGCATTCACCTCGGCGCCATCGTTCACGCCACCGCCGTCGGAGTCGGCAAGAAGCGGATCGGTCTCCGACAACAGCACCTCGTCACCGTCACGCAAACCGTCGCCGTCGGTGTCGGACACGTTCGGATCCGTACCCGCCTCGTTCTCGCGCTCGTCGGACAACCCGTCACCATCGCTGTCCTCACCACCGTTGCCGTCGTCCCACGGCTGCTGCGGGTCCGTGCCGTCCAGGCACTCCTGGATGTCGTCGACCCCACCATCATCGGTGTCCACGAGCAACGGATCCGACGTGCGGGTCCCACCGATGATGCAGAACACTCCGTTGACCTCTTCGCCGTCCCAGAGCCCGTCACCGTCAGTGTCGTGGTTGCGCGGGTCGGTGCCGATCGCCGCCTCCTCGGAGGCGGTCAGCCCGTCACCGTCGATGTCGATGTCGTCGTTGTCGTCGGAGGGATCCAGCGGATCGGTCCCGGCATGCACCTCGTCTCGATCGTTCAGGCCGCCGCCGTCGGTGTCGGCGACCTCCGGATCGGTGTTCAACGCGAACTCCTGTGCGTCGCTCACCCCGTCACCGTCACGATCGCGGTCGTCGTCCAACGGATCCGTCGGATCCAGCGACGCGTTGATCTCCACACCGTCCTGTACTCCACCGTCGTCGGAGTCGACGTCCATTGGATCGGTCCCCAAGAACAGCACCTCGTCACCGTCACCCAATCCGTCGTCGTCGGTGTCGAACAGATGCCGATCCGTACCCACCGCTCGCTCGCGCTCGTCGGACAACCCGTCACCATCGGTGTCCTCACCACCGTTGCCGTCGTCCCACGCCTGCTGCGGATCCGTGCCCTCCCGGCACTCCTGGAAGTCCTCGACCCCACCACCATCGGTATCGCGGACCAACGGATCCGACGTACGGCTCCCGCCCTCGCACGTCACCCCGTTGACCTCGTCCCCGTCCGAGAGCCCGTCACCATCGGTGTCCGGGACGAACCGCTCCGTTCCCAGCGCGTCCTCCTCGGAGTTGGTCAGCCCGTCACCGTCGGCGTCGATGTCATCGCCGTCGTCGGCGGGATCGAACGGATCGGTCCCGGCACGCACCTCGTCCCCATCGTTCACGCCACCGCCGTCGGTGTCGGCGACGAGTGGATCGGTGTTCCAGCGCGAGAACTCGTCCGCGTCGCTCACCCCGTCACCGTCACGATCACGGTCGTCGTCGGACGGATCGTTCGGATCCAGCAACACGTCGATCTCCACACCGTCCCAGACACCGCCGTCGTCGGAATCGAGGTCCAGCGGATCGGTGCCCCACAACAGCACCTCGTCACCGTCACCCAACCCGTCGCCGTCGGTGTCGAACAGATGCCGATCCGTGCCCAACGCTCTCTCGCGCTCGTCGGACAGCCCGTCACCATCGGTGTCCTCACCACCGTTGCCGTCGTCGAAGGCGAGCTGCGGATCCGTGCCGTCCAGGCACTCCTGGAAGTCGTCGACCCCACCACCGTCGGTGTCCGCAAGCAACGGATCCGACGTACGGCTCCCCCCCTCGCACGTCACCCCGTTGACCTCGTCGCCGTCCCACCACCCGTCGCCGTCGGTGTCGCGGTTGCGCGGGTCGGTGCCGATCGCCGCCTCCTCCTCGGTCGTCAACCCGTCGCCATCCGGGTCGTCACGTGCAGCGACGTCGTCGCTGGGATCCAGCGGATCGGTCCCGGCGTCGACCTCGTCGCCGTCGTTCTCGCCGCCGCCGTCGGTGTCGGCGTCGAATGGATTCGTGCCGATCTGGGCTTCGGTGGCGTCGTCGAGGCCGTCGCCGTCGGCGTCCGGAAGCTCGTCGTACTCGTCGTCGGCGGCGTCGAGGGGGTCGCTGCCGCGCCGGACCTCGGCGCCGTCACCGACGCCGCCACCATCGGTGTCGACGACGCCCGGGTCGGAGCCGATCGAGTCCTCGTAGTCGTCGGGAAGACCGTCACCGTCGGAATCGGTCGCGTCGTCGTCGGGGTCGAGCGGGTCGGTTGCGAGCGCGAGCACCTCGATGCCGTCGTCGATACCGCCGCCGTCGGTGTCGGGGTCGTCGGGGTTCGTGCCGAGGTCCGACTCCTCGTCGTTGGTCAGCCCGTCGAGGTCGTTGTCGCTCGACCCGTCGTCGTCGGGATCGAAGGGATCGGTGCGGCTGAACACCTCGGGGCCGTCGTCGGTGCCACCACCGTCGGTGTCCGCGACGTTGGGGTCGGTGCCGACCAGAGTCTCCTGGAAGTCGGTGAGCAGGTCGTCGTCGGTGTCGCGCTGGAGGGGATCGGTGGAACGGACGATCACCTCGTCGAAGTCGTCGAGGCCGTCGCCATCGGTGTCGACCCTCTCCGGGTCGGAGCCGATCGAGTGCTCGTAGTCGTCGGGTAGGCCGTCGCCATCGGTGTCCTCGGGGTCGTCGGACGGATCGAGCGGATCGGTGAACGTCAGCAGCAGCTCGATCCCGTCGTCGATGCCGCCGCCGTCGGTGTCGGCGTCGAGTGGATTCGTGCCGAGGACGTTGACCTCCCAGCCGTCGGTGATCCGGTCGCAGTCGTTGTCGGGGCTCTCCGAGGGGTCGGGCTGTCTGCACAGGTCGGATGCCGGCGTGAACGACAAGAGGCCCGCCTCCCCGTTCTCGATGTCTCTCGGCCAGCCGTCGCAGTCGCCGTCGGGGACGACGATCGTGTCGCGGTCGATCCCGGCGTTCTCGATCAGATCGTCGACCGTCTTGGGCGGATACGGGTCGGCGCAGGCGCCGGACAGCGACCGGTCGTCGTTCGCGTTCAGCGGATTGGTGCCGGTGCGGACCTCGGCGCCGTCGTTCACCCCGCCGCCGTCGGTGTCGGCGTCGCTCGGGCTGGTGCCCTCGATCGTCAGCTCTCGCCCGTCTCTCAGCCCGTCGCCGTCGGAGTCGGCGTCGAGCGGGTCGGTCTCGTGCACGAGCACCTCGTCGCCGTCGCTCAGCCCGTCGCCGTCGGAGTCGGCGTCGCGGGGGTTGGTGCCGTGGATCTCGAACTCGTCGATGTCGGTGAGACCGTCGCCGTCGGAGTCGGCGGGCGGCTCCTCGCCACAATCCGGGTCGGTCGCCGGATCACACGGCGGCTCCTCGTCACAGTCCGGGTCGGTCGCCGGGTTGCAGGGTGGCTCCTCGTCGCAGTCAAGATCGATCGACGGGTCACACGGCGGTTCAGTGTCGTCGCCATCGCAATACGGGTTGTCGACGAAGTTGGTCTCGCCGATGTCGAAGCCCCAAGGCCCGTTCTCGCTGTCGGAGCAGTCGATGCTCCACCCCGGAGTCGAGGCCGGATCGAGCGGGTCAGCGGGGCTGTCGAAGACGGCGGCGTCGTATCCGATGAGTCGCAGGATCTCCTCGAAGTCGGAGAAGCCGTCGCCGTCGGTGTCCGGATCGGCAGGGTCGGTGCCGTACACGTTCAGCTCGTCACCGTCGGAGAGCCCGTCCCCGTCGGAGTCGACGAGCAGCGGGTCGGTGCCGTACAGGTCGACCTCGTCGCCGTCGCCGAGGCCGTCACCGTCGGAGTCCGGATTCAGCGGATCGCTCCGATCGCGAAAATGAGTGATCTCGGTGCGGTCATCGCGACCGTCGCCGTCGGTGTCGGCGAGCAGCGGATCGGTCGGGAACGCTCCGCGGAAACCCAGGA